>NZ_JBLUPW010000011.1:0-156580 GCF_048068175.1 Pseudomonas sp. NY15356
AAGCCGGCTCCCACCTGTCCTGCGCTGCTGTTGTAGGCACCGCGGAACCTGTGGGAGCCGGCTTGCCGGCGATGGGCTGCGAAGCAGCCCCAAATACAGCCGATAAGGCTTAACTGACAGGCGTTAGGTCGAGGCCTGCGTTCTTTCTATGACGTGCCGCTTACTTCTCGACGAAGGCACGCTCGATCAGGTAATCGCCCGGCTCGCGCATGCGCGGGGAGATCTTCAGGCCGAAGCTGTCCAGGACCTCAGCGGTCTCGTCGAGCATGCTCGGGCTGCCGCAGATCATGGCACGGTCGTCCTGCGGGTTGATCGGCGGCAGGCCGATGTCGCTGAACAGCTTGCCGCTGCGCATCAGGTCGGTCAGGCGGCCCTGGTTCTCGAACGGCTCACGGGTCACGGTCGGGTAGTAGATCAGCTTTTCACGTACCGCATCGCCGAAGAACTCGTTCTGCGGCAGGTGCTCGGTGATGAATTCGCGGTAGGCCACTTCGTTGACGTAGCGTACACCGTGAACCAGGATCACCTTCTCGAAGCGCTCGTAGGTTTCCGGATCCTGGATGACGCTCATGAACGGCGCCAGGCCAGTGCCAGTGCTGAGCAGGTACAGGTGCTTGCCCGGGTTCAGGTCGTCGAGGACCAGCGTACCGGTAGGCTTCTTGCTGATGATGATCTCATCGCCTTCCTTCAGGTGCTGCAGCTGGGAGGTCAGCGGACCATCCGGCACCTTGATGCTGAAGAACTCCAGATGCTCTTCCCAGTTCGGCGAAGCGATCGAGTAGGCGCGCATGAGCGGACGGCCATTGTCCTGCTGCAGGCCGATCATCACGAACTGACCGTTCTCGAAGCGCAGGCCCGGGTCACGGGTGCACTTGAAGCTGAACAGGGTGTCGTTCCAGTGGTGCACACTGAGGACACGTTCGTGGTTCATGTTGCTCATCTATGGGGCTCCTGAAGAAAGACGCAGCGCGGACCAAGCGCACTATTGCGCGATATTTTAGGGGCAGCGACAATATCTGTTAAATGGATTATCAAGATATGTCTTATCGGTTATATAGATATGCGATTCACGCTTCGTCAGCTACAAGTCTTTGTCGCCGTCGCCCAGCACCAGAGCGTGTCACGGGCGGCGAGCGTCCTGGCGTTGTCGCAATCGGCTGCCAGTACCTCGATCACTGAACTGGAGCGTCAATCCAGCTGCCAGCTGTTCGACCGCGCCGGCAAACGGTTGAGCCTCAATGCCCTGGGCCACCAGTTGTTGCCCCAGGCCGTGGCCCTGCTCGACCAGGCCAAGGAAATCGAAGACCTGCTCAATGGCAAGACCGGTTTCGGCTCATTGGCGGTCGGTGCCACCCTGACCATCGGCAACTATCTGGCCACCTTGCTCATCGGCAGCTTCATGCAGGGCCACCCCGAGAGCCAGGTCAAGCTCCATGTGCAGAACACCGTACATATCGTGCAGCAGGTGGCCCACTATGAAATTGACCTGGGTCTAATCGAAGGCGACTGCAGCCACCCGGACATCGAGGTGCAGCCATGGGTGGAAGATGAACTGGTAGTGTTCTGTGCGCCGCAGCACCCTTTGGCCAAGGCCGGCAGGGCGGACGTGGAGACACTGTCCCACGAAGCCTGGATCCTGCGCGAACAAGGCTCCGGCACCCGACTGACCTTCGACCAGGCCATGCGCCACCATCGAGCCAACCTGAACATCCGCCTGGAGCTGGAACACACCGAGGCGATCAAGCGCGCCGTGGAGTCGGGCCTGGGCATCGGCTGCATCTCGCGTCTGGCTCTGCGCGATGCGTTCCGCCGTGGCAGCCTGGTGCCGGTGGAAACCCCACAACTGGACCTGTCGCGGCAGTTCTATTTCATCTGGCACAAGCAGAAGTACCAGACTTCTGCCATGCGAGAGTTTCTCGAATTGTGCCGCAGCTTCACCGCCGGCGTCAGCCGCAGCGACGAGATCGTCCTGCCGCCGATCGCCTGATCAGAGCAGGATCACGCCCCACACCAGCGCCACCATGGTCATGGCGACCAACTGGGCGGCGCTGCCCATGTCCTTGGCGTTCTTCGACAAGGGGTGACGCTCCAGGGAGATTCGGTCGATGGCCGCCTCCACCGCCGAGTTGAGCAGTTCGACGATCAACCCCAGCAGGCAGACGGCGATGAGGATCGCCCGCTCCACACGGGTGACCGGCAGCCAGAACGCCAGGGGAATCAGCACCAGGTTGGCGATCACCAGTTGGCGGAACGCGGCCTCGCCCTTGAAGGCGGCACGCAGGCCGTCCAGCGAATAGCCGGCGGCGTTGAAGATACGTTTGAGGCCGGTCTGGCCCTTGAATGGCGACATGGGAGTCACTTCACCGGTAAAGGGCCGGCAGAATAGTCCAACCCGAGTCAAAAAAGCGTGAACGGACGGGGACTTAGCTGCTCGCAACCGATTCCAGTTGTTGCAGCAGCAAGGCCGCCTGGGTGCGGGTACGCACTCCGAGCTTGCGGAAGATCGCCGTCACGTGGGCCTTGATGGTCGCCTCCGAGACATTCAGCTCATAGGCGATCTGCTTGTTCAGCAAACCTTCGCAGACCATCGTCAACACCCGGAACTGCTGCGGCGTGAGGCTCGCCAGGCCTTCGCTGGCGGCCTTGGCTTCGGCCGAGACATCGACCTTCTCGAACGCCTGGGGCGGCCACCAGACCTCGCCGTCGAGCACTTTCTGCACTGCATCCTGGATGACGTCCAGGTTGCTGGATTTAGGAATGAAGCCACTGGCGCCGAACTCGCGGGACTTGACCACCACGGCCGCTTCTTCCTGGGCCGACACCATCACCACCGGGATCTGCGGGTACTGCCCACGTAGCAGGACCAGGCCGGAGAAACCATAGGCACCGGGCATATTCAGGTCCAGCAGAACCAGATCCCAATCGGCCTTCTCGGTCAGGCGGGTTTCCAGTTCGGCGATGCTCGCCACCTCGACCAGGCGCACGTCGGGCCCCAGGCCGAGGGTAACGGCCTGGCGCAGAGCGCTGCGGAACAGCGGGTGGTCATCGGCAATCAGGATTTCGTATGTGGCCATCGATCTATGGATCCTGTTCTGTGCCAGGCGCTAGAGGGGTGGAGGAAGCACCTGGCAGGCAACTCAAGGCGCGAACGGCAGGGCCGCCGGCCGGTAAGGCACGGCGAAGTCCGGGGTAACAGCATCTTCGTCGTGCCCGAATCGGCGCCAAGAATGCCGAGCACGCTCCGGGTGGTCAAGCCAATCGCCCGGTCGTCCCCGCCTTCCTGGCTGCCAGCCCGGACATTATGAACCAATCCGGCGCACCTGCCCCTTGGACTATAGGAAGGTATGCAAGCGCTGGTGGGTATCGTCCTGCAAGTCCAGCGGCAGGTGCCGCTTGGCACTGAGGTAGTGCAGGCTGAAGACATCCAGGTAGGCATCCAGGGCCCGGGAGGCCTGCTGATCGCCGGCCAGCTCCAGGCACATGGCGGCAACCTCGGCCGTGCAGAAATGGTCGTCACGCTTGGAACGACGCAGGCGATAGCGCGACATCTGCTCGGCGTGCAGACTCAGCACCGGGAAGCGGTCAAGGTATGGGCTCTTGCGGAACATCTTGCGTGCTTCGGTCCAGGTCGCATCGAGCAGGATGAACAGCGGCCGCTTGCCAGGCTCGCGTACCACGTCGCTGACCACCCGCTCCGGCGCCACGAACTCGCCCGGGAAGACGATATAGGGCTGCCACTGGGGGTCATCGAGCAACGCCAAAAGGCGCGGGTCGACCTCGGTGCGCTGCCAGCCGAACGCTGCGGTATCTTCGACCAGGTCGGCAATCAGCCAGCCGGTGTTGGTCGGCTTCAATGGCTCGGTATCGTGCATCACCAGGCACACCCCGGCCTCGGCTTGCACCTTGGGCTTGAGGGCGCATAGGCAATGGCTGGCGATCACCCGGCAATCCGGACAGCGCAGCGCGCGCGAGCCACGGGCAATGAAAGGTTTGTTGCTACGGGCCAGGCGCTCGGCGCGCAGGCGCGCTACCGCGTGGCTCATGGCTGCAAGCCTCTGGAGAGATAAGGAACGGACACTGCGACAACTCGGCGAGAAACGAGCCGCCAGTCTACCAGAGGCGGCATCATTTGCCGTGCAGGCGGCCGGACGCCTCCTTTATAATCACGCTTTTGCGACCTGGGATCCCCATCGATGCGGGGGCCACGGAACGCCGCTCGCCGGCGCAGGTCAAAGTGCCAGTCATCGAACCAGGAGAGATTCATGCTGCGTTTTACCATCCCGGCCTTGAGCCTGTTGCTCGCCCTGCCCCTGGCGGCCCAGGCAGCCTCCAAGCAGGAATACGAGCTCAACCAGATGCTGGAGAAGGTCGCCAAGGAAAGCAGCGTCGGCACGCCCCGCGCCATCAACGAAGATATTCTCGACCAGGGCTACACCGTCGAGAAAGGCAAGGCACTGGTCAACCACCTGAGCGTGCGCGAGAGCCATGCCGAGCGAATGCGCGCCAACCCGGAGCAAGTGCGCAGCCAGCTGGGTGACAGCGTTTGCCGTAACAACGGCTACCGTCAGCTGATGTCCAAGGGCGCCGTACTGGTCTACCGGTTCACCGTGTACAAGACCAACCAGCCGATCATGGATCAGGCGTTCGATAACGCCAGTTGCGTAGCAGGCAACAAGAAGAAGTAATCAGGCCACCCGGCCGTTGTCATTGGCGCGCCGCTGCTCTTCGTCGGCGCGCAGCTCTGCCAGCAGGGCCTGGAGGTAGCGCGACCGCCGCTCGCCGACGCCCAACCTACGCAGGCACTCCGCTTCAAGGCTCAGGTGGTTGGCCTGAGCTGCCCGCTCCAGCAGCAGGTATAGCTGCCTGTCCACCTCGATCACCAACCGATGCATACCACAACCTCCTGCATCGAAACGCCGCGCCTCCAGTTAACCAGAGCTTCGCAAGGCTTGGATCCGATCCGACGAGTGGCGATTGCTCGTTCTGTCTCGCCTGTTTGCGTGCCCTTCGCCCGGCCAGGGTCACCCGAGGCGGCACGTTTGCGCGCCAGGGTCTAGATTGATAGCACCCCCCGTGTATTTCCGGCAAACCGAGGAGAATGCCGAGGGCACGGTATTTGCGGTCCAAATATAGAACGACAACGTGATGGATTTGCCACTGCACCATGGCCTTGAAGGCCTACTGCAATGCTCGGTGTGCACACTCGAGCTAGAGCAGCCAGCGACACACGCAGTGTCGCGGCCGGGATATGCCATCGACCCGGTCAGAGGTTCTGCTGCAGAAGGAGACGTTGAATGCCTTACCAACCGAATGAACTCTTGTTCAATCACTTCAGAGACAACGGTATCGACCTGAGCAAGATTGAAGAACAGCTGCAACTGGTCGCCCCCGGCAGCCCCAACCTGCCGCTGTACCGCGACATGATGTTGACCATCCTGCGTATGGCCCACGACGACACCGACCGCTGGAATGCCAAGATCACCTTGCAGGCCCTGCGCGAACTCGACCATTCCTTCCGCACCCTGGAACGCTACAAGGGGCGGCGCAAGGTCACGGTGTTCGGGTCGGCGCGTACGCCGCTGGAGCATCCCATGTATGCCCTGGCCCGAGAGCTGGGGGCGACCCTGGCCCGCTCGGACCTGATGGTCATCACCGGGGCCGGCGGTGGCATCATGGCTGCCGCCCATGAAGGCGCTGGCACCGAGCACAGCCTGGGCTTCAATATCACGCTGCCTTTCGAGCAGCATGCCAACGCCACGGTGGATGGCACGGAGAAGCTGCTGTCGTTCCACTTCTTCTTCATCCGTAAGCTGTTCTTCGTCAAGGAAGCCGACGCGCTGGTCCTGTGCCCGGGAGGCTTCGGTACCCTCGATGAAGCGCTGGAAGTACTCACTTTGATCCAGACCGGCAAGAGCCCGCTGGTGCCGGTGGTGCTGCTGGACTCGCCCGGCGGTAGCTTCTGGCGCGACGCCCTGGCGTTCATCAGCCGGCAACTGGAAGAAAACCGCTACATCCTGCCCAGCGACCTGAAACTGTTACGCCTGGTGCATAGCGCCGACGAAGCCGTCGAGGAGATCAACCAGTTCTACAGCAACTACCACTCCAGCCGCTGGCTGAAAAACCAGTTCGTCATCCGCATGCACCACCCGTTGAGCGACGCGGCGCTCTATGACATCCAGGAGGGGTTCGCCGACCTGCGCCTGAGCGGCAAATACCACCAACAACCTGATAGCGGGCTTGAACATGAGGTAGGCAATTTCAGCCATCTCACGCGGCTGACCTTCGCTTTCAACGGTCGAGACCAAGGCCGCTTGCGCGAGCTGGTGGACTTCATCAACCTACCGGAAAACTGGGCCAAGCCGCAGCCGATGCATACCACCCAACGGGCGCGGGAGGCCTTGAAGGTCGATTGAAGAAGGGATTGCCTTGAGGGGTATGTACCGGCTCTCACCGGTCCTGCGCTGTTTTCAGAAACACCGTCATACCTGTGGGCGCTGGCTTGTCAGCGATAGGGCCGGGGCAGGCAACTCAAGAGCGTTGCTCCGACCCGCTCCTGTGTGAGAATGCTCAGTCGTCCAGATCCCGGCCACTGAGCAGCCGACCGATCAGTTCCATGGGGAAACCACGATAGGCCAGGAATCGGGTTTGCTGGGCTCGGCTACGGGGATCATGGGGGCGTTGCCCGGCGAACTTGCGTTGCCAGACATCCTGCAACCGGGCCGCCCAGTCCACCCCGCTTTCACGCAGGGCCTGGTCGATATCACCACGGTTCAGGCCACGCTGGCCAAGCTCTTCGCGAATACGCGCGGGGCCGTAGCCGGCATTGGAACGGTAGGAAATGAAACTCTCGAGATAACGGGCCTCACTGAGCAGCCCTTCTTCGGCAAGCCGATCGAGCGCGGGCTCGATCAGCTCATCCGGTGCACCGCGCTGACGCAGTTTTCGCGTCAGCTCGACACGACCATGCTCGCGGCGTGCGAGCAGGTCCATGGCTGTCCGTCGGACGGCGACGGGGGTGTCGAGTACGACGGACATAGGGCCAATCAATAACCAGCGTCGGCGTCAGCCATGTCGTCGGCATCGGCCTCGGCGGCAGCAGCCTTGCCTGCAGCAGCGACGGCACCAGCGTTGAGCAGCTTCTCGCGGATCTGCTTCTCGATCTCGGCGCCCACGGCTGGGTTCTCTTGCAGGAACTTGGCGGCGTTCGCCTTGCCCTGGCCGATCTTGTTGCCTTGGTAGCTGTACCAGGCACCGGACTTCTCCACCAGGCCTTGGGCCACGCCCAGGTCGATGATCTCGCCGTTGCGGTAGATGCCCTTGCCGTAGAGGATCTGGAACTCGGCCTGGCGGAACGGTGGCGAGACCTTGTTCTTGACGATCTTGACGCGGGTTTCGCTGCCCACGACTTCGTCGCCTTCCTTGACCGCGCCGGTACGGCGGATGTCCAGGCGCACAGAGGCGTAGAACTTCAAGGCGTTACCACCGGTGGTGGTTTCCGGGCTGCCGAACATCACGCCGATCTTCATACGGATCTGGTTGATGAAGATGACCAGGCAGTTGGCGTTCTTGATGTTACCGGTGATCTTGCGCAGCGCCTGGGACATCAGGCGAGCCTGCAAGCCTACGTGCATATCGCCCATCTCGCCTTCGATCTCGGCCTTGGGCACCAGGGCCGCCACGGAGTCGACGATGATCACGTCGACGGCGTTGGAGCGCACCAGCATGTCGGTGATTTCCAGGGCCTGTTCACCGGTATCCGGCTGGGAAACCAGCAGGTCGTCGACATTGACGCCCAGCTTGCCGGCATATTCCGGATCGAGGGCGTGTTCGGCGTCGACGAAGGCGCAGGTGGCGCCGTTCTTCTGGGCTTCGGCGATGACCGACAAGGTCAGCGTGGTCTTACCCGAGGATTCCGGACCGTAGATCTCGACGATACGGCCTTTTGGCAGGCCGCCGATGCCCAGGGCGATGTCCAGGCCCAGGGAGCCGGTGGAGATGGCTGGAATGGCCTGACGCTCGTGATCGCCCATGCGCATGACTGCGCCCTTGCCGAACTGGCGTTCGATTTGACCCAGGGCCGCAGCCAAGGCGCGCTTCTTGTTGTCGTCCATTGAAATCCTCACGTGATCGACTGGCGGCCCTGGGGCCGGGAATACCTGTATAAGTAGCCAGTATTATTCCACAGGGATACGATTCCGCAAACCCCCGCCAGCGATTTACTCCGCACCAAGCTGTAACAAGCCGTCTAACGCGGCGATCACCGTCTGTCGGCGCACCGCTTCGCGGTCGCCGTCGAAGTGCCGGCGCTCACTGGTTACATGGCTGCCGTCGGCCCAGGCCAGCCATACGGTACCCACCGGCTTGGCCGGTGAACCGCCATCCGGCCCGGCTACGCCACTGACCGCCACGGCAAAGCGCGCCCCGCTGGCAGCCTGGGCACCGCGGACCATGGCCTCGACCACTTCCTGGCTGACGGCGCCTACGTCGGCGAACAGCGCTTCGGGCACCCCCAGCTGACGGGTCTTCTGGCGATTGGAGTAGGTCACGTAGCCGGCTTCGAACCAGGCCGAGCTCCCCGGGATGCGGGTGATGGCCTCGGCGATGCCCCCACCGGTGCAGGATTCAGCAGCGGTCACCTGGGCATTGAAGCGCCGCAGGTGCTCGCCCAGGCGGGTGGAGAGAACGGTGATCGGGTCCATGGCGCACTCCTTGAAGACTGCGCACTACCCTACCACCCTCGACAACCCAGGCAAGCGTTCAGCGCGCCAAGGCGCGTATGTAGGCCTGGCAGGCACGCAAGGCGATCAGTCCGCGGTCGCCCCGGTCGGTGATGGCGATAATTCGTCCAGCATGCGCCGGGTCAAGTCGGGCGTGTACGGGGCCATTATCCAGGCCGCCGGCATCGGCGGTGGAAGGCAGTGCGGCACAGGTGGCGTCGCGCTCGACCAGGACCGACAGCCGCAGGTCAGCAGTAGCCAGGCGATCACGCAGGCGAACCTGGGTCTGTCGGGCATCGGAAAGCTCCTTGAAATAGCGTGATTCGTTATCGTGCAGGCGCCGCTCCAGTTGCTGACGCCCCTCGCGCTCAGCCAGCAATTGACGTGTCGCGGCCTCGGCCTGCACCTGCGCCTCGCGGGCCTGGGTTTGGGCCTGCTGCGCCAGCAATCGGCCAAGGCGCCAGCCCTGGACTTGCCAGGCCAAGGTCGCCGACAACAGCATCAGTACCAGGCACAACCCCAGGTGCAGGCGGCTCACGACAACACCTCGCGCGCCCGGGCCCATATCGCCAGTCGGTCCTCCAGACCATTGAGCCCGCCATTGATATGTCGGGTGATGCGATTGAACTCGCCGCGATCGGCCAGCCCATTGAGCCCACGCGAATGCCAGAACCAGGCTGCCGATTCACAGGCCCAGCGAGGCTGCTCCAGCATCTGCGGCTGCGCCATCAGCCGCTCGTCACCGAACAGCGCCCGGCTGCATGCCTGGTAGTTGTTGCGCCCGGTGACCTGGATCAGGCCCCGGCCTCGATAACGCTGGCCATCGCCGTCCGCCTCAAGGGTATTGCCCAGGCGCAAGGCCAGGCTGCCGGTGTCATAGCGCGAGAGATAGCGGTCGCTGCCAAGTTCCTTGAGGTAGCGCAGCTGGCCGGACTCATGGCCGACCTGGGCGAGGAAGGCCGCGATACGCTTGGGGTGGTCGATTTCCCAGCGGGCCATGGCGTCGTTCAGTGGTTGTACGAAAATGCCGGCGCGCTGGCCGGCAAGTGGGTAGATAGCTTCAATCTGTCGCTCCGTGAGCATGCTGTATCTCCTGAAAGAGGGTCGACGGCGCCCGCCGCAGGGCCCGGTCAGGCCTTGCTGTCAAGGGTGCGCCGCGACGCGTTGCCCTTGGCCCTGGCCTTGCCTTGTCGGCCACCGTTGCACTGCACAGTGGTGCGCCACCCCGCGTTCGTGAATACCTGCTCGACAGACTCGATCAGGTACGTACCGTCGAGCCCCGAGAGAAAGCCATGCAGTCGCACCGGCCGCTCGGCGAACAGGTCGGTACGCCCCGGCATGTCCAGGCGCACGCTGGCGGTGTCGCGGTTGAAGCTGGCCAGGCGGGCCTTGGCGGCCTGTTCGGCGGCGGCGCGATTGGGGTACAGGTGGCGGTCGGTATAGACCGGCTGCAGGCCATCGGGGGCGTTGTCGTTGGTGAGCTCGACGACATCAAGCTCACCGCTGGCGCCGTTCTGGTGGCGGGTGCGCACGGCCTTGTGGGTGGTCTTGTCGCCCAGCCTGAATTGCCATTGGCTGATGTCTTCGCGGGCAAGGCTCAATGGCCCCAGGGCCTTGCCGGTGGCGCTTTGCCCGCCCTGGCGTGGCAGCACCAGAAGCTGGCCATTGGCAAGTTTGGCGGTGCAATCGTATTGGCGTGCCAGGCGTGTGATGAAATTGAAGTCCGACTCGCTGTACTGATCGACCCGGGGGATCTTGCTGGTGACCGGACAGGCGGCCTGCCAGCCGTTACGCGCAGCGATATCGGTGACGATGCGTTGCAGCGTGGCGTCCTCCCAGCTGCCGCTGCGGATGGTCTTGCCGCTGCCTCGCACGTCGCTGGCCTTGCCACGGATGACCAAGGTATCCGGCGGGCCGGCCAACTCCACCTCATCCACGGTGTAACGCCCCAGGCGGGTCAGCGGCCGGCCGGCATGGCCCAGGCTGACGTCGATCAGGGCACCACGGGCGGGCAGTGCGATAACACCGTTGCGGGCATCGATGCGCAGCTCGAACTCATCCGCCTCCAGGCCCGGTTTGTCGGTGGTGCGCAGTTGCAACAGGCGATCGTTGATCAGTGCGGTGATGTCCTTGCCATCGGCCAGGACAGAGAAGACAGGCTGCATGAAGCGCACTCCTTGGCTCACACGAGGGGTCAATCCCACAGCTGAACGGTCGTGGCCACCGTCATCGGCAGGTCGGGCAACCGGATCGTCACCCCGGAGCGAAACGGCTGAGCCTCCTCGGCCAGGCCCTGGTTGGCAGCCAGCACCGCCTCGACCGTGCCGTTGAGGTGCCCGTAGTTGTGCTGGCAGAGCGTGTCGAGCACATCGCCCTCAGCGGTCTTGCAGGTCTTGGCCATAGCTGACGAACTCCAGTGAAAAGCCTTGTTTGCGTGGAATGCCACCGGCCAGCAGGCTGCCCTGCTCTTCCTCGATACTGGTCAGGCACCAGGTGCCCAGCACCTCGCCATAGCCGGTGGTGAGTGAAAGCGGCAGCAACTGCCGACCGATACTGCGCAGCGCCTGCAATTGGCCGAGCCCCCCTTTGAAGGCGGGGAAGATCGCACCGCGGATGCTGATGTTCTCCTCCCCCAGGTTCACCGCCTGTTGCGCGGTTTCACGACTCAAACGTTCCTGGCCGGCCCAGCGGAAGCGGGTCTGCCGACGTAACTGGTCGAAGGCCGCGGTATCGAGGTTGAAGTAGTACGGTGGCGCGCCGGCCTTGAGCGGCTGCAGCACCAGCAGGTGGGCGAACGGTGTGACGGCTTGCGCCGTCGGCGTCGCTTCGGGTGCAAGGCCCAGGCTCGACAGTACCGAGCCCACTGTCGCTTGTACCTCGCCTGCCAGCCGCCGTATCGCCCCGTGCGCCTGGTCGACGTGGCCGGCAAAGGCGTCGACTCGATCGCGCACCTCGCGTCCAACGCCCACCGCCTGATCGTACTTGCCGATCACGTTTTCGACCCGCGCCTGCGCTGACGAGATCGCCCGCATCGTGCGTTGCAGGCGCGCCCCGATGGCCGGGCCGACCACCGGCAGCCCCTGCAGCTCGCTCACCGCGCCCTGCACATGGCCGATGGCGTCGTCCATGGGGTCAAGCATGGCGTCGACACGTCGCCGCCCGGCCTCACCAGCGCGGACCACCGCATGCAGCCCGGATTGCAGCTGCTCCATGTAGGTCATGATTGCTCCTCAAAGTGCGATATGTGGGGTATCGGCCAATTGCACCGAACGGGCCTGGCGCATCAGCTCTTCCAGTTGCCGGCGCGCGATGGCTTCCAGGTGCTGGAGGGTGAGCGGGTCGTCGAGGCGATTGTTGACCGTGACGGGCATGTTGGCGGTGAAAGTGAATTGCTGGTTATACACAGGGGCCGAGGTAGCAGGTGCCGTCGGATTCGGCACGCCGGGATTTTGCGAAGGCGGTTGCTCCCGCCTGATCGACCGAATCACTTCACCAGGCGCGACCTTCCGGTCAGGCGCCTCCTGGCCCGGAACACTGGGTTCAGCAGCCACCTCGCCCTTTACCACCGTGCTGTCGAACCAGGATTTACCCAGCCATCCACCCAACTGGCTTCCCACCAAGCCCCCCAAGTCCGCTCCGAACGTCGTGCCGACCAAAGGCACTACCGAGCCAACCGCCCCGCCCAGCAAGGTGCCGACCAACCCACCTGCGGCGCGTCCATACCCATCGGCCTTTTCGTTACGAGGCTCGTCGCTGGCGAAGGTCCGCAGACTTTGTCTGGCCGCCTCCACGATGGCAGGCTTCACCAATACATTGATGGCGGCACCTTTCCCCCTGGGCTCCGACGTCGATGTTTCTATGGTTTGCTTGCCCGGCGCACTCGCTATCGTTGCCGGGGACATCGCAACACCTTCGACGTTGGCAGATGCGGTATTCGAACCAGCTTGCTGCGAAACCGTGCGAGACTCGCCATCGCCAGCAAACCAGGTCCTACCGATCCAACCACCGACCGCCTCGCCGAGCAGACCGCCAACTGTCGACCCCACAACCGTGCCAAAGCCTGGAACGACCGATCCGATGGCTCCCCCCACCAACGTCCCCACCAGCCCGCCCGCTACGCTGCCAAGACCTTCGGCCTGTTCAGCGGAGGCTTGGCCATTGGCGACAGTCGTCTGGTCTCTACCTGTCGCCGCCAAATGAGTGGGTGACCCTGGCTCCTCGACACTTGTGCGTGGGTTGCCATCGGCAATCGATGCCCTCCTATTCGAGGGCTGCTCATGGGTGGTGCCCAACACGGCCGGGCTTTCGCCAGCCTGGGTTTCGCCAATTCTGGCCCTGTCCTGCGCCAAACCTCCGCCCGACAGGGGCTTGCCCCGCTCCTCAACAACAGTATGGTCGGCACCTTCGGTAACCGATGCCTCAGGCGTGGGCCCGGCGAACAGTTCATGGGCCGTACTGCCTACCCAGTTGCCAAGCTTCTCGCCGAAAAAACTACCCAACAGGCTGCCATATTCGGCCCCCTTGCCCTTCCCTACCAATCCGCCCAGGGCGGCCCCCAGCAAGGTTCCGCCCAGCTCGCCCACTGCACCGCCGACACCTTCGGCGGCCTCCTTGCCATCCTGGGCACTCCCCAACGCATCCATCGTCTTGAGGATGAAAGCCGCTTCCCCCATTTCGAGCTGGTCGCTCACCGCGGTACGTGCCCGAGTGCGTGCAATGGGCGAAGATCGTTTGACGAGGCGATGCCCCACGTAGGCCGCCCCCACTGCTGCGGTTACACCAGTCGCCACCGCAAGGCCCTTGGTAGAGGCGGAGCCACGGGAGCCGAGCGATGGCGGCTCCGTTTGCCTGCTGCCTGGTGCATGAATCGGCACCGGGCGGCGCGCAGGGTGGTCACTGTTCCCAGGCGACGCCGCTGACGTCGTCTTCTCGGCCCTGGGAGGGCTATGCGCGGCTTCCCCAGACTGCCAAGCCAACGCCTGGTAGAGCCGCCGCAATCGCTCGACTTCACCGCCTTCCCTGCGTAGCCTGTCGATATGTGCCTCGTGCTCGTGGGCCTGCGCGTACGATGCCAGATCAGTTTTTTGCAGCTTGTCCTGCTCCAACCCAAGGCGAATCACTTCGTTGATGATTCGCCCCAACCGTAGGCCGTCGGCCTGCCTGCGCAAGCGCTCGAGCCACTGATGGAGCGAGTCGAACGCGGCGCCTACCGGCTTGTCGACGGTGGCGCCAAGCCCGAGCGTGAACACAGGTGTGTTCGCCATCGATTCCTCCTCTCACTCCGAGAGCCACCAGACCATGTCGCTGTACGACATGATCATGATTTCGCTCGCGGAAAAGTTCAGCTCCTTGGCCAGCCGCCGGGCGGCGGCCTTCTGCCGGGCGGGATCAAAGCTCGTCGTCCTGCACCAGGCGAAAATAGCCGGCCTGCAGGCGGCTGTAATCCTTGAGTGTCAGACCTTCCAGATCCCTGACGCCGACTTCGGCCAGCGAGGCGAACAGGTTCAGCTCCCGTTGCTCGTCGTCATTGGCACCGCCCGCCTGGGCATTACGGATGTCCCGCACGGTCGGCGCACGCAGTGACAGGCTGTCGACCTGCATGCCGTTGGCCTCGCTGGGGCGCGACAGGCGCACGGTCACTCGATCAGGATCGAGCGCCAGCCATTGAGGAAGCTTTTTCGCTTGAGCCATCGTCACACCTCCTTACAGGCCAAGAGCCGCACGCTGGGCGGCCAGCTGATCGACACCGTCGATCACCCGGCGCATGCCCAGGGCATCGATTTCATAGACCAGGCGGCCATCGACCTCGAGCTTGTAGTAGGTCAGGGCCACGCTGTGCTTGATCTCGGCCTTGTCGCCGGACTTCCAGTCGCCCATGTCGATTTCCTTGAGCGAACCGCGCAGGGTGACGACCACGGGGTTGATCCGGCCCTTGAGACCTTTGAAAGCACCGCGGAAGGTGCCGTTGAAGGCGGAGCCGTCGGCCAGGCCGAAGAACTTCAGTGCTTCGCGGCGCACGCCAGTGGTGGTGAAGGCCGCTTCCTGCTTCTCCATGCCCTGGTCCATTTCGACCGGCATGTCCATGCCGCCGGGGCGGTGCTCCTCCATTTTCAGGGTGAGTTTGGGCAGGGTCAGGCTCGGGACATCGCCCTGGAAGCTCACACCGTCGACGAACAGGTTCAGGTTGGCCAGGGTTTCGGGAATCATTGCCATGTCATGGGCTCCTTAGGCGGCAGAATCGAGGACTTCGGTCAGCCACTGGTTGGTGACTTCGACGCGGAAGTTGGGGTTTTCGGCAGGCGGTACGTCGGTGAAGCGGATGTTCCAGTACACCTTGCCCTGCTCCAGCTGGCTGGCGGTGTTCAGTTCAGGGTCGGCGTAGACTTCGAAGTTGATGATCGCGCCCTGGTTCTTCAGGTCGCGCATGAAGGCCTGCAGGCCCTCGGTGACGTCCTTGACGTAGGTGGCGGTGATGGCGCGGTCCACGGCCCACTTGTGGCCGTAGAGGATCGCGTCCATGACGATGTCCAACGTGCGCACGCGGGTGACGAAGGCCCATTTCGGGTCGCTCGACAAGGTGCGGTTGCCCCACAGGCGGAAGCCGTCGTCGCGAATGATGGTGGCGATGTTGGCATTGTTCAGCAGGTTGGCGCGGCAGGTGTCGTCACCGTCGAGGAACTCCACCGGGCGGCTGGTGCCAGTGATGCCGACCAATTCCTTGTTCGAGGGCGACGCCCAGAAGCCGTACTCGCTGTCGGTCCAGGCGAACAGGCCGGCGACCCAGGCCGAGCCGGGGGCATCGACGGTGGCTTCGGCGTCGTTGTCCCAATAGCGCACGCCCGGGTCGACCATGAAGGCGCGCTTGGCACCGAAGTTGCCGGCATAGGCGATCGCCGCTTCGTCGGTATTGTTCGGCCCGTCGATGATGGCGATGCCGCGCAGCTTGTCGGCCAGCGCCACCAGGGCTGTGCCCACGGCGTCGGTGGCGCTGTGCTTGGGCGTTACCAACAGGCGCGGCTGGGCGTTGAAACGGCTCTTGCCATCGAGCAGTGCCTGAAGGCCGGTACGCTTGCCATCGTTCTGGACGGTGCCAATGATCGCCGCCGTCTGCTCGGCAGCGTCTTCGACCTTGGCCACGCCGCAGGCGACGATGACCGCCTTGGCGCGGGTATAGATGGCGCGGCAAGCCTTGGTGATCGCCGCATCACTGCCGAATGCCGCAACCGCTTCGCGCTCGCTGGTGATCAGCACCAGGTCGTTGGTCTTGGCAGTGACGCCAGGGCCTTCGGTGAAGGTATCGACCAGGCCGATGATCGAGGACGACGGCAGGGCAATGCTGCGGGCGCCGGTGTCGATGTTGGTCACGGTGACGCCATGGAAGAATCCAGTCATAGGTTTTTTCTCCATTCAGATAAAAAAAGGCCCTGCATGTGGGCAAGGCCTTTTTCGGGACTATTGCGGTTCATAAGCGCGTCAAAAAAGTCGCTTGGTATCAACATTCTCGGGGCTTAGCGGCCATTGGATGGATAATGGATAGCCAATTTGCTGGGGTACTCTATTGAGTTCGATGCGATAACGTTTCCAAGCACGCAAAGAGGCCTGTTCCTCTTCCGTTGCCACGCCGATATCTACAGCATCTTCTAACGGCATGATGCGCATCGATGCCTCAGCCAGTTTTTTGTCGTTAAGATCGACCGCTTGCGCAAGCGCATCGGCACGTAAAGCCTCGATATCGACCACCCATTCGCTGCCACTCCATGTATGGAACGCACCGGGATAGGGTGTTCGAGTAAGGGTCGACGGTAATGGGCCAAGACAAAAATGTTCCTCGGCATCGCCGGTGTCTGTCGCATACACGATCCCACGGTTGTCCTCTATCCATTCCCAGGCTCCACGTTGTAAGTCACGTACTATTGCGTACCCCTCCCGGCTTTCGGGGGGAACATCCGAAAAGGCAAAGGCGGGTATGAGCCAGTTTTCTTCCTCTCCTGCCAGTGGGTCAGGATCGGCCAATCCAAGTCCAATGAATTCAAGAGTGTCCGGATGAATGTGATAAATCGTTGGTGCGTCCATATTTGACCTCGTCAATATTTGATACAGGCGAGTAGCGCAACGTTACGAGGACGTGCCTCAATACCACCAGACGCCGCAACAGTAATACTGTGCACATGGTCGCCCACGGCGGAGACTGTGCCGCTGAAAGTATGTGTATGGTTTCCACTCGGCAAAATATTTCCCTCTGTAGAAAGCGCCGCACCGCCTGTATAGGAGCGTGACAGTCGATTGTTCGGCTGTGACTCACCGGAATTGAAGAACGTGTTGTAGCTGTGGGTATGCGCTCCGGCGGCACTCGTGGAACCGGAAACCGTATGAGAATGTCCACCAGCACTGGATGAGCTGGCGGAATGGGTATGGGTTCCGTTCAACCATTGCTGGAAACTTCCCAACATTCGGCCAGCATCAACTCCTCGCCCATCGTCCAAGCCTCGGACAAATTCACCCCGCAAATCCGGTACGTTGAAGGTGGTACTGCCATCTCCGGCCCCGAATGTTGTGCCGATCTGGGCGAACAGGCCGGCATAGGCGGCGCGTCCTACAGCCGCACCGTTCGCCTTGATATAGCCCACTGGGGGTGTCGACCGGGCGACATAGATGATGCTGCCGGCAGGTACGCCGTTATCGAGCCTTGCCCAGGCGGTCCACTGGCTTCCATAGAAGCTTCGTGCGTAGACTGCATTCCCACCGTTGTACTGGATCGCCAATTGGGCGCGATTCGATGTGGCAGCAACTGCAACATAGAACGTTGTGGTGATATGCCAGAAATAGGTCGGGTCCGGAGTGTTCGCATGGTTCGTGAGAATCACATGGGCGGCCGCAAGGTTGGGGTCCTGGCCCGTGGGGCCCTGGGCAAGTCCATGAGCTGCATTCAAGGCAGCGCCCAGGCCTGAGATTTCAGCGATGGAGTGGCTGTGGGATGCCTGCGCCGCGCCTAACGTGGCCCGAGCAGCTGTAGCATCACCATCATCCAACAATGAACGGATGAATGCCGACACTGGCGTCGTAGCGAACTGGTCGGTCGCCGTGCTGTAGATCAGCTGATTGGCCGACGTGTTCACGCCTGCCAATGCCGTCAAGGTCGCGTCCAACGGCTGCTTGCCTGCTAGCGCATTGGTCATGGTGGTGGCGAAGTTCGGGTCGTTGGCCAACGCT
Organism: Pseudomonas sp. NY15356; assembly: GCF_048068175.1. Classification (NCBI taxonomy): domain Bacteria; kingdom Pseudomonadati; phylum Pseudomonadota; class Gammaproteobacteria; order Pseudomonadales; family Pseudomonadaceae; genus Pseudomonas; species Pseudomonas sp. NY15356. The sequence goes on from NZ_JBLUPW010000011.1 coordinate 17,928, forward strand.
CCGGCCAGCTCCTTCAGTGTATCGAGTGTCCCGGGTGCCGAATCGACAAGACCGGCAATTGCGCCCTGGACGAACGCAGTAGTCGCCAGTTGCTGGGTATTGGTGCCCTTCACTGCTGTAGGGGCGGTAGGCGTTCCACGAAAGATCGGCGAGTCGGTAAGACTCAGCTCAGCCCACGTCGACCAGTTGCCCGAATAACACGAACGGCTGTACACCCGGCCATTGTTGTAGGTGATATAGACTTGCGTGCAGATAGCTGCGGAAGCAGCCTGCACCAACAACGTCCCCGCCACCGGCTCCGGGTAGTTAAGAATCAGGGTGGCCAGAGCATTGGCTGTCTGCCCGTAGGATCCAGGCTTTGTCACGCTGTTGAGGTTGGTTCCGCTCGGCAAGTTGCTACCGCTGACGCCACCCTCACCCCAACCCAACGCACCCAGTAGTTGCTGGGCAAACTGGGTCGTGGCAATGCTTGTATCATTACTGGTGATTGCAGGGGTGGGTGATTTCGGCGTGCCGCTCAGTATCGGCGAAGCAAGGTTGGCTTTGAGGGCCAGTGCCGTGTCCACCTGCGCCTTGGTATAAACATCGGTCAGGCCATAGCCTGCGACTGTCGTTGGATTCGTGGCCCCTACCACTCGGCCATATTTGTCTACGGAAACGCTGCGATAGGTACCGGCAACAATACCGGTACGGCCGAACACCATTTCGAAGCTCAACGCCGTGACACCCAGCGAGATCACGCCGTCGGTAACCAACTGCCACGCACTGTCGCCGTTGACCGTACCCTGCTCCACATGCACCAGAAGCCCAGGAGTAACCTTGGCGGACGTATTGGCATCATGGCAACGAGCCCAGGCACCAGTAGCCACTTCATAGAGGCCGTTATCCTTCGCCTGAGTCTGGTTCTTCACCAGCACACGCGCCCCCGCTACGAGCGTCACACCGTCGATGGGTTGAACACCACTGAGCGTGATATTCGCGGTAGTCGCCGCCTGCACTGAATGCTTGAAATCCTGCCGTGCAAGTTCTTCGGTCACCCACTCGCGAGTAGCAAGTACCACGCTGGGGTCGATCTTCAACTGCACATTGGCAGCGCTGCTGACCACGAGATTCATGCGCACCACTTGGGTTCGCCCCGCCCCCTGGTTCAGCAATGGCTTGAAGGTAGGTGCACAATTGGCCACAGCAATCATGGCGCCGTCTGCATCATAAAGTGCGATCTCGCGAATCCATCGGCCGCCGACGTCTGCCGGGATGACCTGTTCAGCGACGATAATGGCGCTGTTCTTATCATCCACCTTCAGCTGGTTCAGCGGCGCTCGACGCCACTCATTGATCAGCTCGGTCTGACTGGCGCTGGGTGTCGGGTCCGCCCCATTGGCATCGCCAACCCCCATCTGGGTGATTTTCCACGGGATGCCCAAGGCATCCGCATTTGCCTGTTTCGCTGCCCCCACATTGGTGAGGATCGCGTAGAACTGTGAATGTTGGTCAACCATGTGTAATGTCCAAGATATCGATTGTGTGTTCACGGCCGCCGCGACTGATCACGCCGACGACTTCGAGATCGCGCTCTGCGAGCGGATAGATATCCAGTTCGTCGCCGTCCTGGCATGCGCAGCCAAAATGGAACTCGCCACGGCTTTCGAGGCTGATGGTCAAGCCGGTCAGGTGGCGGCTGACAGGCCTGGCATCGTCGATCAATGACGACAGCTGTTCATAGGTGTCTTCATCGATGCCGGCCTCGGACACTCCGATCATTAGAGCAAACGTGCCCGGAACCTCCTGCGGCTCGGCCTCCCACCACTCCTTGACCTCGACCAGATAGCCGAATGGCTCGACCACCCTGCGCAACGCGCCGAGGGTGCCTTTGTGGGCATGGACGAAGAACGCCGAGCGGATCACCGAACGCTTGATGGTGTCGCTCCAGCCGTCATCCCAGCGATCCACCGACCAGGCCCAAGCCAGTTGATAAAGCAGGTGCGACGGGCAGCTATCCGGGCTATAGAGCAGGCGCAGTTCGACACTCAGATCCTCCTCGCCGGCCCTCTCGATGGCCCGTTCCAGAGGTGTTTGATTGAGCGGTAACAGGCTTTGCATGTCAGACTCCCCGCTTCACTTCAATTCCGGTGCACCATGCCGCCTGGGCTTTGGTCGGTCGCACATCGGCCCAGTTGCCCAACTCCACCCGGCTGACACCGTCTATGTGCAATTGGGCATCGATCCCGGAACGTGCCACCTCCAAACCCAGGCGACGACGTGGGTTGACCCATGCACTCAGACGACGCTTGCATTCGGCCAGAACGGCCTCCGACTCCGGCCCTTTGTCCGCCATGTACACCACCGCATCGATCCGGTACGGCAACACTTGCGCGCTGCGCACATTGACCCGGTCAGCCACTGGGCGGATGTCGTCGTCATTGAGGTACACCCTGACCTGCTCCAGCAGCTCGGCGCTGGCCACGCCATTGCCCTCCAGGCTCAGCACCGTGACATCCACCACAGCCGGCGACGGGCTTTCGGCGGTCGCATCCGCGACCAGCCCGGAGGCGTTGCGGGCATGCAGGATGTAGCTGTTGCGCGGGCCTGCGGTGGTGAGGCCTTCATAGACCAGTTGCACCCGCTCGCGCAGGGCTTCATCGGACTCGAGCACCGTTTGGATCGGCGGTACGTGGGTCAGGTCTTCGGCCTGGACCACCAGGCGTTGCAGGCCCACGTTGGCCGCCAGCTGGTCCAGGTCACTGCCCTGGGCATAGGCCAGCAGCAATGCCTTGGCCGCATCGTTGATACGTGCCCGGTTGAGCAGCTTGCGGTAGGCACCGACCTCCAGCAGCTTGGTCACCGGATCGCTTTCCAGGCGAGCGTCCCAGGCCTCGCCCAGGTGGGCGCGGAAGGTGTCCAGGTCGGTCTGGTACAAGGCCTCGTAGTCGAGGTCCTCGAGCAATTGCGGCGCAGGGAGTCTGGACAGGTCGACCTGGCTCATACACTCACCTCCACCAAGGCTTCGTCGCCCAGGTAGCGCCCGCTCAAGGCAAGGTTGACCTGGCCGTCGAGCACCGACAGCACCTTTACCCGCTCCAGTTGCAAGCGTGGCTCCCAGCGCCCGAGCGCACGGGCCACCTCGGCCTGCACGGCGCTCTTCCAGCCTTCGGTGACCGGCAGGTCGATGTAGCGGCGCAACTGGCTGCCATACTCCGGTCGCATACGGCGGCTGCCCAATGGTGTGGTGAGAATGTCTTCGATGGATTGACGCAGGTGGGCGATGCCGGCCAAAGGCTGGCCGGTACGGCGGTCCATGCCGATCATGGCGTACCTCCTGCCCTGGGGCGCAAGGCCCGTCGATGGGGTCGCATATGCAGTCTCCTGACATGAAAAAGCCCGCTGTTGCGGGCCTTGATCAATGTTTGTGGTTGGCTGTGTTGCCGGCGGTATCGATGATCCTGCCGCCGCCGTCGATATCGCCGCTAACGGTCAACGGACCATTGATGGCGACCGTGCCGGTCAAGGTGATGGCCGCAGCGTCGAGGGTGAGCGCGCCATCGCTGACCGCCAGCGTGCTGTCGCCGACCTTGATGCTGGCATTGCCGCTGGGCAAATGGATGTCATAGCGCTTTGCCTGCCAGTCATAGGCGAGCGAGCCGCCATCGTCGAAGCGCCACACCTCCACATGGTCGCGGTTATCCGCTGGGCTGCCGGCATCGCCGTAGAGCCCTGGCACGAAAGTGCCCTGGGCCGGCTCGCCGCTGGGGCTGACCAACACGCCCTGCTCGCCCAGGCTCGGCGCCCTCCAATGGCGTGCCTTGCCGGCGGCCAGGGAATGCCAGCGCAACCAGGCGCTGGTCCAGGTGCCATCGCTTACCCGCACCCGAGCGGCGGCAAGGTCTACCGCTACCACGCGGCAGGGGATGACCAGGCTGGCCAGCATCCGGTCATGCATCGCACTGGCATAGCTCATGGGGTGTCCTCGGCGGCTATGTAGCGGTGTTCGTTGCCCGGGCCGGTGTCCGGGTCGATACCCAGCATCAGCGTGCCGGGTGGTTGGTCGGGCCAAGGCCACTGCATTTCACCCAGCAGCACCGGCTGCTCCCAACGGACTTTCCACAGGCCGCCTTCATATTGGGCCTGGGCGTTGCGGCTGGCCTCGACGAAGTCCAGGCCCCAATGCTGCTGACGCAGCAGATCCATCAGCTGCGCGGCGAGCAGGCTTCCCTGCAGGCGCGCCTCGGGGTTGGCCACATCCGGCGTGATATCCGCCTCGAAGGTGGTGATCAATACCGAGCGGCCATCACGAGGGGCTGCATCGGCGGTCATGCGTACGATGCCGTGGCGCAGGGCCGGTAGTGTCGCGCCGCTGTCGGCCTCGGATGCGATGTCGACCGACGCGAGGTCGGGAATCGCCTCACGTATCGTTACGGTCAATGCTGCATGCAGCGTGGCCAATTCACTCATTGCTTGGACTCCTGTCGCTCATCGACCTGGGAAATGTCACGCAGCCCCAGGCGCTTCGCCGCCCAGCGCTCGTAGAGCCCGATGGCCACGTCGGCGCCTGCCATCGCCGTCATGCAGCCAAAGGCGCTGGCACTCCAGATCGACATGCCGCTGGCATACAGCAGCATCACCGTCGAGACCCCGCAGACCATGCACGCTCCGGAACGCAAGGCCAGCCGCCGCGCCAGCGACCATCCTCGGGCGCCGGCCCTGTCGGCCCGCCACATCTCACCGCTGAGGCCGCCCAGCAATGCCAGGACGATTACCAGCCAGAGCGGTATCTCCAGCAACGTCTGTTGTTCGCTCGTCACTGTCCTGCCTCCTGTAGAAAGCCCGCCGGCAGAGCCGGCGGGTCGGTTGTGTATGAACTCGGCATTCCAAAAAGCCCGGTTTGCCAGGCTTTTCAGTAATGCGTTGTCGAACCGCCGGCCACGGCTGGTGACGCCTGGCGGTTCCGCTTCAAATTGGTGACTCCGACCGCGGCTGCCTGCCCGCCGGATAACTGATCGTGGTGCTTTACGCTGCACACCCGGGCCAGTTGCCAACCCTCTGAACAGTCGAGGCCTGTTCATCGCTGCCTGTGTAACAACCGGTGTCGACCGGCTTGGGACACAAGATATGCACTCATGCATATGCAGTCAATGCATTTCTTCATATTTTTATGCATAAGAAATTGCTGAAATGCATGGACGCCACGTACGACATGGCTTGTAGGGATTTTCCACAGACGAAAAAAAACCCGCCGAAGCGGGTTTTCCTAAGCAGATCACCGATCAGCGGGCGTACATCCCCCACCAGAACACATGCCCGAGCAGGCTGATCTGTTCGTCCTGCATTTGCTGGAAGCTGTAGTCTTCGTCAGGGTGCTCGTCGCGGTTGAAGCTGCGCAGGCGGATGCCGGTGGGCAGGCGATAGACCTGCTTCACTCGCAATTGGCCATTGTGGTTGATGGCATAGAGGTCGCCATCGATGATATCGCCAATGGAGCACTTGCCGGTGTTGACGCCTACCGTCGCCCCGTCGCGCAGCACTGGCAACATGCTGTTGCCCCGTACCGTCACGCATTTGGCCTGGTCGAACTGCACGCCATTGTGGCGCAGGCTGCGCTTGCCGAAACGCAGGCGCGCGCGTTCGCTTTCCTCGATGACGAATCGTCCTGATCCTGCTGCCAACTCGACCTCTCGAAGAAAGGGAACGGAAACCTCGTCGTCCTCGACTGGGGTTTCGTCGTCCCACAGGCTGATGTCGCTCAGCTCCGCATGGCCATGGGCCGGCTGCGCCGACTCGCGAAGCTCGCGGGTTTCGCCCAGCTCGGCACGGCCTCGCAGCTGGTCGGTGCTCACGCCGAAATAATCGGCGATCTTCGACACGTGCTTGTCGGACGGGTCGACGATCTTCTCGCTGAGGATACGCGACAAGGTGGATTGGGGAACGCCCGTGCGCCGGTGCAGCTCCGTCGGGGACAGGCCGTGGCGATCGAGCAGTGCTCTGAGTACAGTGGCTACGTTGCGTTTTTGCATACCGTGCATCATGGATGTGCTGCAACGCAAATGCAATCCATGCAGGCCATTTCTCTTGTCGTTCCCCATGAACTGGCAATTCCTTGTAGGCTCATGGGCCCGGTGGCGCAGGATGATTTCGCCTGCCAACAGAAGGACAAGAACAACAATGATCGGCTTTACCTTCCGCCAGCTCGAATACTTCGTGGCCACAGCCGAACAAGGCAGCGTCAGCGCCGCGGCCCGGGCCAAGCATATTTCGCAACCTTCGGTGTCGCTGGCGATCTCCCAGCTCGAGGCGATCCTGGGCGAGAAGCTGTTCCTGCGCCAGGCCAGCCGCGGCCTGGAATTGAGCCCGGCCGGGCGCCAGTTGCTCGAGCAGGCGCGCGAAATCCTGGCCATGGCTGCTGGCATCGGCACAGCGGGGGATGAACCGGAGGTGCTGCGCGGCAACCTGAGCCTGATCTGCTTCCAGGACTTGGGCCCCTGGTACGCGCCACGCCTGCTCAGCGGCTTTCGCCAGCGTCACCCGGAAGTGGCCATCACCCTGTTCGAGACCGACCTGGCGGGCGTCAACCGACGCCTGAACGACGGCAAGGCGGAACTGGCACTGACCTATGACGTGGGCCTGGACCCGCAGATCGAGCGGCGCGTGCTGGCGCAGGTAGCGCCCTATGCCCTGTTGCCGGTGGACCACCCGTTGGCCCGCCAGGAACAGGTCTCGCTGGTCGAGCTTGCCGAGGAGTGCCTGATCCTCGAAGACATCGCCCGCACCCGTGAATACTTCCTGTCGCTGTTCTGGGCCCATGACCTGCAGCCACGTTCCCAGCAACTGACCCAGACCTTCGAGATGCAACGTGGGCTGGTCGCCCATGGCTATGGCGTGGCGTTATCCTGCACCCGCCCCGCGGGGGACCAGAGCTACGATGGCCGGCCATTGGCGTGCCGGCCCCTGCGCGAAGCGGTCAGCCCGCAATCGGTGGTGCTGGCGCAATCCAGCGCCATGCGCCCCTCGCCGGTGGCCCAGGCATTCCTGCGCTGGGCCAGCGAGCTGTTTTCCGTCTGACTCAGGCGCTGACCGGTGCCGGGCGCGGCTGGCGCGCCACCCACAACCAATAGCCCACCGACAGCAGGGCCAGCCAGCCGAGGCCGACGTACATCGCCGTGCGGGTATCCGGGAACCAGCCCAGCACGCCGAAGATGAACAGCATGAACACGATGGCCAGGGCCGGCCCTACCGGCCACAGCGGCACCGGGAAGTCCAGGCCGGCGATTTCCTCGCGGCTCATGCCACGGCGCATGGCGACCTGGGAGAGCAGAATCATCAGCCACACCCAGACGATCGAGAAGGTCACCACAGCGGCCAGGATGAGGAACAGGTTCTCCGGCATCAGGTAGTTGAGCACCACACCCAGCAACAAGGCGACGCCCATCACCACCACGGTCATCCATGGCACGCCGAAGCGCGACAGCCGCGAGAAGCCCGACGGTGCCTGGCCGTTCTGGGCCATGCCGTACATCATGCGCCCGGCACTGAAGATATCGCTGTTGATCGCCGAGACTGCCGCCGAAATGACCACGATGTTGAGCAGGGTCGCGGCCGAGCCGATGCCCAGGCCGCTGAAGATCTGCACGAACGGGCTGCCCTGGCTACCGATCTTGGTCCAGGGGTAGATGGCCATCAGCACCACCAGGGTCAGCACATAGAACAGCAGGATGCGCAGCGGCACCGAATTGATCGCCTTGGGCAGCACGCGCTTGGGGTCCTTGGCTTCGCCGGCGGTGATACCGATCATCTCGACGCCGCCGAAGGCGAACATCACCACGGTGAAGGAAGCGATCATCCCGCCGATGCCGTTGGGGAAGAACCCACCGTGACTCCACAGGTTGGACAGCCCAGTGACAGTCTCAGCGCCATTACCCAGCTGGATGCCGAACAGCAACACCGCGCCGCCGGCCAGGATCATCGCGATGATCGCAGTGACCTTGAGCAGCGACAACCAGAACTCCATTTCACCGAACACCTTGACGCTGCACAGGTTCAGCGCGCCGATGAAGCAGACGATACCCAGCACCCAGATCCAGCGCGGAGTGTCCGGGAACCACAGGCCCATGTAGACGCCGAAGGCGGTGACGTCCGCCAGGCACACCACCAGCATGGAAAACGCATAGCTCCAGCCGGTGAGAAACCCCAGGTAGCGCCCCAGGTACTGGCTGGTGTACTGCCCGAACGAGCCGGACACCGGGTTGCGCACGGCCATCTCGCCGAGGGCGCGCATCATCATGTAGATGGCCGCACCACCGATCAGGTAGGCCAGCAGCACCGACGGCCCGGCCAGCTTGATCGCCGACGCCGAGCCATAGAACAGCCCCGTGCCGATCGCCGAGCCCAGCGCCATGAAGCGGATGTGCCGGGTACTCAGGCCCCGTCGCAGGTTGTTGTGGTCGTTCATCCCAGGGACTCCTCGTTGTTCTTGTTCTTGCCGGCAGTCGCGCTGCCGTGGAAGGGTTCACGCAAGGCCCGGAAACCGCAGGGCGCAGGGCTATTAACCGGCCAATCGAGAGGCAAGACAACAAGGTGGGGCATACAGAATAGCTATAGTGACGAATAGGAATTCTGTGATTTACCCGGCCCTCGCCGGCACCCGATGCTGGTGCCACGACAACAACAAGGAGAGGGCTGCCCCATGAATCCCCACATCGAAGACTACCAGCGCGACGGCGCAGTGATCCTGCGTGGCGTGTTCAAGGACTGGATCGAACGCCTGCGCGAAGGCTTCGAGCAGAACCTGGCCGAACCCAGCGCCTTCGCCATCGAGAACGTCGGCTCCGGCGAAGGCGGGCGGTTCTTCGAGGACTACTGCAACTGGCAGCGCATCCCCGCGTTCACCGACTTCGTGCTCAACTCCCCCGCTGCGGGCCTGGCCGGCGAACTGATGGGCGCCCAGCAGGTGCAGGTGTTCCACGACCACATCCTGGTCAAGGAGCCCGGCACCGCCAAGCCCACCCCCTGGCACCAGGACCTGCCCTACTACTGCGTAGACGGCCTGCAGACTGCCAGCTACTGGATCCCCCTGGACCCGGTCACCCGCCACAACACCCTGAGCGTGGTGCTTGGCTCGCACCGCTGGCCCAAGCCGGTCCGCCCCAAACGCTGGGCCAGCAACCAGGACTTCTACGGCGCCACCGACGCCGACGGCCAGAACCTGTACATGGACATGCCGGATGTAGAGAACGGCGAATACCAGATCCTGTCGCCGGAACTGGAGCCGGGCGATGCCATCGTCTTCGACTTCCGCACCGTGCACGGCGCGGCGGGTAACACCGGCACCGGCAGGCGCCGGGCTTTCTCCACCCGCTTTTTGGGCGACGACGTGCGCTACGTGCAGCGCCCCGGCCGCACCTCACCGCCCTTCCCGGGCATCAACCTGCGTGATGGCGAGCGTATGCGCGAAGACTGGTTCCCGGTGGTCTGGCAACGCAGCTGAAAGCGCGTTGCCCCGCGCCCGCCCGCGCGGGGCAACGCCGCTTCGAGGATCAACGAAGTGGCCTGGGCGCCTGTGCCCGGCAGGCAAGAACCTGTAGACTTGGGCGTTTCGCATTTTGTCTGAGACGCACAGCTTCAAGGCCTTGAATGTCTGACCTTTCCGCACACACACCAATGATGCAGCAGTACTGGAAGCTGAAGAACCAGCATCCAGACCAGCTGATGTTCTACCGCATGGGCGATTTCTACGAGATCTTCTACGAAGACGCGAAGAAAGCCGCCAAACTGCTGGATATCACCCTGACCGCCCGTGGCCAGTCCGCCGGCCAGTCGATCCCCATGTGCGGGATCCCGTTCCATTCGGTGGAAGGTTACCTGGCCAAGCTGGTCAAGCTCGGCGAGTCGGTGGTGATCTGCGAGCAGATCGGCGACCCGGCCACCAGCAAGGGGCCGGTGGAGCGCCAAGTGGTGCGGATCATCACCCCCGGTACGGTCAGCGACGAGGCCCTGCTCGACGAGCGCCGCGACAACTTGATTGCCGCGCTGCTGGGCGATGAGCGCCTGTTCGGCCTGGCAGTGCTGGACATCACCAGCGGTAACTTCACCGTCCAGGAAATCAAGGGCTGGGAAAACCTGCTGGCCGAGCTCGAACGCATCAACCCGGTGGAGCTGCTGATCCCCGACGACTGGCCCCAGGGCCTGCCGGCGGAAAAGCGCCCGGGTTGCCGCCGCCGCGCGCCGTGGGACTTCGACCGCGACTCGGCACGCAAAAGCCTGTGCCAGCAGTTCGCGACCCAGGACCTCAAGGGCTTTGGCTGCGACAAGCTGACCCTGGCCATCGGCGCCGCCGGCTGCCTGCTGACCTACGCCAAGGAAACCCAGCGCACCACCCTGCCGCACCTGCGCAGCCTGCGCCATGAGCGCATGGACGACACGGTGATCCTGGACGGCGCCAGCCGCCGCAACCTGGAGCTGGACGTCAACCTGGCCGGTGGCCGCGACAATACCCTGCAATCGGTCATCGACCGCTGCCAGACCGCCATGGCCAGCCGCTTGCTGACCCGTTGGTTGAACCGCCCGCTGCGCGACCTGAAGGTGCTCAAGGCGCGCCAGGACTCGATCCGCTGCCTGCTCGACGGCTACCGCTTCGAAAAGCTGCAGCCGCAGCTCAAGGAAATCGGCGACATCGAGCGGATCCTGGCCCGTATCGGCCTGCGCAACGCCCGCCCGCGTGACCTAGCCCGCCTGCGCGATGCCCTGGCCGCTCTGCCCGAGCTGCAGAACGCCATGGCCGAGCTGGAGGCCCCGCACCTGGCACGCCTGGCGGCGATCACCGGCACCTACCCGGAACTGGCCAGCCTGCTGGAACGGGCGATCATCGACAACCCGCCGGCGGTGATCCGCGACGGCGGGGTACTCAAGACCGGCTACGACAGCGAGCTGGACGAGCTGCTGGCCATGAGCGAAAACGCCGGCCAGTTCCTCATCGACCTGGAGGCCCGGGAAAAAGCCCGTACGGGCCTGGCCAACCTCAAGGTCGGCTACAACCGCGTGCACGGCTACTATATCGAGCTGCCCACCAAGCAGGCCGAGCAGGCGCCGGGCGACTACATCCGCCGGCAGACCCTCAAAGGTGCCGAGCGCTTCATCACCCCCGAGCTCAAGGCGTTCGAGGATAAGGCGCTGTCGGCCAAGAGCCGCGCCCTGGCCCGCGAGAAAATGCTCTACGACGCCCTGCTCGAGACCCTGATCGGCCACCTGGCCCCGTTGCAGGACAGCGCCGCTGCCCTGGCCGAGCTGGATGTGCTGAGCAATCTGGCCGAGCGCGCGCTGAACCTGGACCTCAACTGCCCGACCTTCGTCGACGAGCCCTGCCTGCGCATCGATCAGGGCCGCCATCCGGTGGTCGAGCAGGTGTTGACCACGCCATTCGTGGCCAACGACCTGGCGCTGGACAACAACACGCGGATGCTGATCATCACCGGCCCGAACATGGGCGGTAAGTCCACCTACATGCGCCAGACCGCGCTGATCGTACTGATGGCGCATATCGGCAGCTTCGTACCTGCAGCGCGCTGCGAGCTGTCGCTGGTCGACCGCATCTTCACCCGTATCGGCTCGAGCGACGACCTGGCTGGTGGGCGCTCGACCTTCATGGTCGAGATGAGCGAAACCGCCAACATCCTGCACAACGCCACCGACCGCAGCCTGGTGCTGATGGACGAAGTCGGCCGCGGCACCAGCACCTTCGACGGCCTGTCGCTGGCCTGGGCCGCCGCCGAGCGCCTGGCCCAGCTGCGTGCCTACACGCTGTTCGCCACGCACTACTTCGAGCTGACCGTGCTGCCGGAGAGCGAGCCGCTGGTGGCCAACGTGCATCTGAACGCCACCGAACACAACGAACGCATCGTCTTCCTGCACCATGTACTGCCTGGTCCGGCCAGCCAGAGCTACGGCCTGGCCGTGGCGCAGCTGGCCGGCGTGCCGGCGCCGGTCATCCAACGTGCCCGCGAGCATCTGGGCCGCCTGGAAACGGCCAGCCTGCCCCATGAGCAACCGGTCAAGGTCGCCAAGGGTGAGCCGCAGGTCCCGCACCAGAGCGACCTGTTCGCCAGCCTGCCACACCCGGCCATCGAGAAGCTGGGCAAGCTAGACCTGGACGAAATGACACCGCGCCAAGCTATCGAAACGCTATATCAACTGAAAAACCTGTTATAACGGCGCCCACAACAAGCTGGTAGAATCCGCCGCGGTTTGCCGGTGCTGCAGGTTATTAGCCTGGCCTGCAGCCAACTGCCTGTAAACCGCGCGGCCCGTTAGAGGAAGGGCCGCCGCCGTCGCCTGAGGAGAGAACTAGAAATGACCTTCGTCGTCACCGACAACTGCATCAAATGCAAATACACCGACTGCGTGGAAGTCTGTCCGGTGGACTGCTTCTACGAAGGCCCGAACTTCCTGGTGATTCACCCGGACGAGTGCATCGACTGCGCCCTGTGTGAGCCGGAATGCCCGGCCCAAGCCATTTTCTCGGAAGACGAAGTACCTGCCGGCATGGAGAACTTCCTCGAGCTGAACGCCGAACTGGCGGAGATCTGGCCGAACATCACCGAGCGCAAGGACCCGCTGCCGGACGCCGAAGAGTGGGATGGCAAGCCTGGCAAGATCGAGTATCTGGAACGTTGAGCGTCCGAACCTGAAAAAGGCCCGAAAGGGCCTTTTTTATTGCCTGCAAAACACCTTGCAGACTTCACCCTTGTGGGAGCGGCCTTGTGCCGCGATCGGCTGCGCAGCAGCCGTAAAATCAGCGCCCCCAATACACCAGGTAGAACGTGCATGCAGGCTTTACGCCTGCTACGCAGCCGATCGCGGCACAAGGCCGGCTCCTACAAGGCGAGCGTGGGTATTGCGGCTTTTTCCGGGCAAAAAAAAGGGGCGGTTTGACCCGCCCACATTTTTTCCGTAGTCCCTGCTTGTCCCAATCATCATCCTGATGAATCGCGTCTTGCGATGTCCCTGACCTTCATCCTTGAAAGCCTGTGTCAGTCCGTCGACACAGTTCGAATACTAGCCATTCCAGTTTGACGAGCAAGGGTCAAACCTCTCAAAACAATTCAGTGGACACATCTTTTCACACCTAAAAAATCCTCAATTATCAGCATGTTAGGATTTCAAGCCCGGTGGAAACGACAATGATTTACTGACCCCTACAGAAAAGTCCTACATAACAGGTAAGCAATCTCTTACACGCACTGCTACAACGGTAGCGAAGTAAACATTCTCGCCCACGAACAAAAACGCCCCGAGGTCATCGGGGCGTATATCAAAGCAGCGGCGCTTACTGGAACAGAGACTCGCTGGAGAGCCCGTTCTTCTCGAGGATCTCGCGCAGGCGCTTGAGCCCCTCGACCTGGATCTGCCGCACCCGCTCGCGGGTCAGGCCGATTTCCAGGCCGACATCCTCCAAGGTGCTGCTCTCATGCCCGCGCAGGCCGAAACGGCGTACCACCACCTCACGCTGTTTGTCGGTCAGCTCGCCCAACCACTGGTCGATGCTCTGGGACAGGTCATCGTCCTGAAGCAACTCGCATGGGTCGGTCGGGCGGTCATCCGTCAAGGTGTCGAGCAGAGTCTTGTCGGAGTCCGGGCCGAGCGAGACGTCCACCGAAGAAACCCGTTCGTTGAGCCCAAGCATGCGCTTGACCTCCGCGACCGGTTTTTCCAGCAGGCTGGCGATTTCTTCCGGGGAGGGCTCATGGTCGAGCTTCTGGGTCAACTCCCGTGCCGCGCGCAGGTAGACGTTGAGCTCCTTGACCACGTGGATCGGCAGGCGAATGGTGCGGGTCTGGTTCATGATTGCCCGCTCGATGGTCTGGCGGATCCACCAGGTGGCGTAGGTCGAGAAGCGGAAACCCCGCTCGGGGTCGAACTTCTCCACCGCCCGGATCAACCCCAGGTTGCCCTCCTCGATCAAATCGAGCAACGACAGGCCACGGTTGACGTAACGGCGAGCGATCTTGACCACCAGGCGCAGGTTGCTCTCGATCATGCGCTTGCGACCAGCCGGGTCCCCTTTCTGCGACAGGCGCGCATAGTGCACTTCCTCTTCGGGAGAAAGCAGCGGGGAGAAACCGATCTCGTTGAGATACAGCTGGGTGGCATCGAGCGCCCGGCTGTAATCGATGTACTTGTGTTGCTTGAGCGATGAGCCTTGTTTGGCCTTGGTCCGAACCGAAGGTACAGCAGGTTCGTCTGACACCACATCCGTTTCCAAAACGATGCCTGTCTCCATCAGAAGGAGGTCATCGTCGATGTCAAACTCCGGCACTTCTTTGCTGAGAGCCATTGTTATAGTCCTTTGCTGAGTTCGAACTCAGGCTCGAGCGGCACCTGTTTCCCTGGCAGCGCTGGAGCCTGTCCCCTCTACGTCAGTGGGAACAGGCCGGGGGCAAAGATCAACGACGTGGCAGGAACTGGAGCGGATCGACGGGTTTGCCCTGGCGGCGAATCTCGAAATGCAGCTTCACCCGATCAGTGCCCGTTGACCCCATTTCAGCGATCGTCTGCCCTGCCTTGACCTGCTGTCCCTCCCGAACCAAAAGCCTGCGGTTATGACCGTAGGCACTGACGTAGGTATCGCTGTGCTTGATGATGATCAGCTCGCCGTAGCCCCTCAAGCCACTCCCGGCGTACACCACTGAACCACCAGACGCAGCAAAAACAGGCTGTCCCAAATCACCGGCGATATCAATGCCTTTATTCAAACTACCGTTTGAAGCGAATTTTCCAATCAGCACGCCATTGGCTGGCCACGTCCACCCGCCCACGGAGCGCTCTGCGGCAGGCACCTGGGTGATCACGGGAGCCGGCGTCGTGGGTGCTGGAGTGGAAGGCCGGCTACTCGCAGGAGGCGTGGCCGGGGTGCCCACAGGGCGGCGGGTGACCGTGGTCCTGCTGGACGAGGAAGGGCTGGACACCACGCGGGTCGTGCCGGTGGAGCCACTGCTGAAACGGATGGCCTGGCCAGGCCGGATGGTATAGGGGGCGGCGATATTGTTGCGTGCCGCCAGCTCCTTATAGTCCCAGCCATAGCGGAAGGCGATGGAATACAGGGTATCGCCAGGCTTGACCACATAATGACCGGACGTCACGGTGGGGCGCTTGGGCACCGTGTTGTTGCGATCCACCACACGCGCGTTGTTGGAACCGGTGCTGGAGCAGCCAGCCAGCGTTGTGGCCATGGCCAGGGCAATCAGCAGAAGCCTGAAAAACGACTGATCCTTGCGTTGCCGCATGATTGTGTGCCCCACCCGCGCTCCCCTCATGGTGCCGAAACGATGACGATACGAAATGCAATATTGTTGCAATTATAAACGAGCCGACACGCCTTGGGGTGCCGGCTCAAACGCCACGACAAGACTGGCGAAACCCCGCACGATAGACAGGGACGCGACAGAAGAATTCGTCGATGTTGTAAATATTCCCGTGTGCCCTCAGGCCAGCGGGCCGTTGAGCAGTGGCACGAAGCGCACGGCTCCCAGCACGCGGCGGGAGAAACCATGCTCCTCACGCACGATCAGCATCAATTGCTGCGCTTCGCCGGCAGGCCCCACCGGGATCACCATGCGCCCACCGGGTGCCAGCTGGTCCAGCAGCGCTTGAGGCACTTCCGGTGCCACGGCAGTGACGATGATGCCGTTGTAGGGCGCAAGCGCCGGCCAACCCTCGCAGCCGTCCCCCCAACGGAACACCACGTTGCGCAGGTTGAGCTCGACCAAGCGCTCCTTGGCTCTGTCCTGCAGGACCTTGATCCGCTCCACCGAGAACACCCGTTCCACCAGCTGCGCCAGGACCGCCGTCTGGTAGCCTGAGCCCGTGCCGATCTCCAGGACCTTGTCCAGCGGGCCCGCCTCGAGCAGCAGCTCGCTCATGTGGGCGACCATGAACGGCTGGGAGATGGTCTGGTTGTGCCCGATCGGCAGTGCGGTGTCCTCGTAGGCCCGGTGCGCCAAGGCCTCGTCGACGAACAGGTGGCGCGGGGTACGACGAATGACCTCGAGCACTTGCGTGTTCGACACACCTTCCTCGTACAGGCGCTGTATCAGCCGCTCCCGGGTCCGCTGGGAAGTCATGCCGATACCGCGGCGCAGCATATCGTCCTGTTCACGCATCAGAGCAGGCCCTCCAGCCAACCGTCGAGACGTTCGAAGGCATCATTGAAGGTGCGGTCCAGCTGCAGTGGGGTGATCGACACATAGCCCTGCATCACCGCATGGAAGTCGGTACCCGGCCCACCGTCCTCGGCATCGCCGGCCACGGCAATCCAGTAGCCTTCCTTGCCTCGTGGGTTGACCACTTTGGTCGGTGCTGCCGCGCGCGCCCGGTGGCCGAGGCGGGTCAGCTGGATGCCACGGATATGCTCGAGCGGCAGATTGGGAATATTGACGTTGAGCACTGTGCGCGGTGGCAGCTCCAGACGCGACTGAGCCTCGACCAGACGCCGCGCGATGTAGGCGGCGGTGGGCAGGTTATCCGGCTGGCGCGACAGCAACGAGAAAGCAAGCGACGTACCGCCCAGGAAGCGCCCCTCCAATGCCGCGGCGACGGTACCGGAGTACAGCACGTCGTCGCCCAGGTTGGCGCCCAGGTTGATGCCGGACACGACCATGTCGGGCGTCTCCGGCAACAGGCCGTTGAGCCCCAGGTGCACGCAGTCGGTCGGCGTGCCGTTGAGGCTGATGAAGCCATTGGCCAGTGTCTGCGGGTGCAGTGGCCGATCCAGCGTCAGCGAACTGCTGGCGCCGCTCTTGTCTTGATCCGGGGCAATCACTACGCACTCGGCGTGATCCACCAGCGCAGCATGCAGCGCGGCGAGGCCGGGTGCGGTAACACCGTCGTCATTCGAAATCAGAATACGCATGGGCTGTCCGTCTGCCCTGCCGGCACCAGATCGACGAGCTCGCGCACAACCACGGTGGCGAAGCATCCGGCCGGAAGGACGAATTCCAGTTGCAGGATATCAGGCTCGGGATAATGCCACGTCAGCTCGCCAATAGGGAGCCGCAAGATACGCCGTTCGTGACTCATGCCCGCTTGCGCCAGCCACTGGCACAGCGCCACGTGCTGTTCGCCGATGCTTGATTCCAGCGTGGATACTGGGCCGCAGGCCGGCGTAGGCCCTTCGCCCCACAAAGGGCCGGTAGGATGCAAGTCGAGAATCGACAATCGAGGATCAGAGCATTCCTCCTCTCCCGCAGGAAAAAAGCTACGACTGTCCGTGAATGCCAACAGGTCACCCACCTGCGCCTGGTTCCAGGTGCCTTCGGCGACCCGTGCGGCCAGCACTTGGTTGAACAGGTAGCTGCGCCCGGCCGACAACAGCCGCGAACGGACATTGCGCTGCTCGGGCAATGCCTTGCGAGCTGCCCAGTCCTGGGCATCGTGCACGTTACCGCCGGCATGACCGAAGCGCTGGCTGCCGAAGTAGTTCGGCACGCCCTGCGCCTTCAACAACGCCAGGCGCGCATCCAGGGCGTCGTGGTCGGCCTGCAAGGCGGTCAGGCGCAAGGTAAAGCCATTGGCCGAATGGGCCCCACGCTGCAGCTTGCGTTGGTGGCGAACCTGCTTGAGCACCCGCAGGCTGGCGTCTTCGGCCCGCGACAGGTCGGGGTCGGCCTTGCCCGGCAGATGCAGGCTGAACCATTGGCGGGTCAAGGCCTGGCGGTCCTTGAGGCCCGCATAGCTGATGGTACGTACCGGCACGCCTGCGGCACGGGCCAGGCGCCGGGCTGCCTCCTCGGTGTTCAGGTCGCGCTTCTCGACCCACAGCCAGAGGTGTTCGCCCTGGCCGGACAACGGGATGTCCAGCACCTCATCGACCTGGAAGTCCTCGGCAACGGCTTTGAGCACCGCCTGGCCGAGCGGTTCGCCCGATGCCCTAGGGCCCAGCAGCTCCAGTTCGGTCATGCTGGCAGTAACAGGGCCACCGCATGCACGGCGATGCCCTCCTCACGGCCGGTGAAGCCTAGTTTCTCGGTGGTGGTGGCCTTGACGTTGACCTGGTCGAGGGCGACCTGCAAGTCTTCGGCGACCCGCTGACGCATGGTCTCGATGTGCGGCGCCATCTTCGGTGCCTGGGCCACGATGGTGGCGTCGACGTTGCCGACCTTCCAGCCTTTGGCCTGGACGATGCCAACCACGTGGCGCAACAGCACGCGGCTGTCGGCGCCCTTGAACTGGGGGTCGGTATCGGGGAAATGCTTGCCGATGTCGCCCAGCGCCGCGGCGCCGAGCAAGGCATCGCTCAGGGCGTGCAACAGCACGTCACCATCGGAATGGGCCAACAGGCCGTATTTGTGGGGGATACGCACCCCACCCAGGGTAATGAAATCACCGTCGCAGAAACGGTGCACATCGTAGCCGTGGCCAATACGCATAGGAAAAAGCCCTGATTGAGTCAGGGCTGGATTCTACCTGCTTTTGAGACATTGGGGCTGGAGGTGATCGCCACGACATTTTTTGCGCCTGCGAGATCGAGCGCCGCGCGGGCGGCGCTCGATCTTGCAGGCACCCAAAATGCTACGCCTTACACCCGCCCCAAGGCCACCGCATGATGACGCAGATGTTCATCGATGAAGCTCGCGATGAAGTAGTAGCTGTGGTCATAGCCCGGCTGCAGACGCAGGGTCAGCTCATGGCCGCCCTTGCGTGCGGCCTGCTCCAAGGCTTCGGGTTTGAGCTGCTTTTCCAGGAAGTCATCCCGGTCGCCTTGGTCCACCAGCAGCGGCGGGCATTGACCGGCAGGCGTCTCGGCAAGCAGCACGCTGGCATCCCACTCACGCCAACGCGCACGGTCGTCACCCAGGTACCGGGAAAACGCCTTCTCGCCCCACGGGCAATCCATCGGGTTGCTGATCGGTGAGAATGCCGATACCGAGCGGTACCGGCCCGGGTTGCGCAAGGCGCACACCAGCGCACCATGGCCACCCATGGAATGGCCGCTGATGCTGCGCTGATCGGAGGCCGGGAAATGAGCTTCCACCAGGGCCGGCAGTTCGTGCACCACATAGTCATGCATGCGGTAGTGCTGGGCCCAGGGCTGTTGGGTGGCGTTGAGGTAGAACCCGGCACCCAGGCCGAAGTCCCAGGCCCCCTCCGGGTCACCCGGCACCTGCTCGCCGCGTGGGCTGGTGTCGGGGGCGACGATGATCAGCCCAAGCTCGGCGGCCAGGCGCTGGGCGCCGGCCTTCTGCATGAAGTTCTCGTCGGTGCAGGTCAGGCCGCTGAGCCAGTACAGCACCGGCAGCTTCTCGCCCTGCTCGGCCTGCGGGGGCAGGTAGACGGCGAACACCATGTCGCAGCCCAACACCTTGGAAGGGTGCCGGTAGCGCTTGTGCCAGCCGCCGAAGCTCTTCTGGCAGGAAATGTTTTCCAGGCTCATGACAGACCTCAGAAGTGGATCACGCTGCGGATGCTCTTGCCTTCATGCATCAGGTCGAAGGCTTTGTTGATGTCTTCCAGGCCCATGGTGTGGGTGATGAAGGTATCCAGCGGGATCTCGCCTTTCTCGGACATTTCCACGTAGCTTGGCAGCTCGCTGCGGCCGCGCACGCCACCGAAGGCCGAGCCGCGCCATACGCGACCGGTGACCAGCTGGAACGGACGCGTGGCGATTTCCTGGCCGGCACCGGCCACGCCGATGATCACCGACTCGCCCCAGCCCTTGTGGCAGCACTCCAGTGCGGCGCGCATCAGTTGTACGTTGCCGATGCACTCGAAGGAGAAGTCCACGCCGCCGTCGGTGAGGTCGACGATCACTTCCTGGATCGGGCGATCATAGTCTTTCGGGTTGATGCAGTCGGTGGCGCCCAGCTGGCGAGCGATCTCGAACTTGGCCGGGTTGATGTCGATGGCGATGATGCGCGAGGCCTTGGCCTTGACCGCGCCGATCACGGCAGACAGGCCGATGCCGCCCAGGCCGAAGATGGCCACGGTATCGCCCGGCTTGACCTTGGCGGTGTTGAGCACCGCACCGATACCGGTGGTGACGCCGCAACCGAGGAGGCACACCTTCTCCAGCGGCGCTTCCTTCTGGATCTTGGCCACGGAGATTTCCGGCAGCACGGTGTACTCGGAGAAGGTCGAGGTGCCCATGTAGTGGAACAGCTGCTGGCCTTTGTACGAGAAGCGGGTGGTGCCGTCAGGCATCAGGCCCTTGCCCTGGGTGGCACGGATGGCCTGGCACAGGTTGGTCTTGCCCGAGAGACAGAACTTGCACTTGCCGCACTCAGGGGTGTACAGCGGGATCACGTGGTCACCCACGGCCACCGAGGTCACGCCCTCGCCTACCGCTTCGACGATAGCGCCGCCTTCATGGCCGAGGATCGACGGGAAGATGCCTTCCGGGTCGGCCCCGGACAAGGTGTAGGCGTCGGTGTGGCAGACACCGCTGGCGACCACGCGCAGCAGTACCTCACCGGCCTTGGGCATGGCCACGTCGACTTCGACGATTTCCAGGGGTTTCTTGGCCTCGAAGGCAACGGCAGCGCGGGACTTGATCATCAAAGGGCTCCAGATAAGAGGATCGATACTGCCCGGCAGTGTAATTCACAAGCTTTTGATGAATAATCCGGCAAAAGTAAAAACATTATTGCTGTATAGGGATAATCAATGAGCAGCCGCTGGGAAGGTATCGACGAGTTCGTTGCCGTGGCCGAAACCGGGCAATTCACCGCCGCAGCCGAACGCCTGGGTGTTTCCTCCTCCCATATCAGCCGACAGATCGCCCGCCTCGAAGAGCGCCTGCAGACGCCACTGCTGTACCGCAGCACCCGCCGGGTAACCCTCAGCGAAGCCGGGCAGACCTTCCTGCAGCATTGCCAACGCCTGCAGGACGGCCGCGAGGAAGCGCTGCGCGCCATGGGCGACTTGGCCAGCGAGCCCAAGGGGCTGCTGCGCATGACCTGCGCAGTGGCCTATGGCGAACGCTTCATCGTGCCCCTGGTGACCCGCTTCATGACGCAGTACCCACAGTTGCGGGTCGAGGTGGAGCTGAGCAACCGCACCCTGGACCTGGTCCATGAAGGCATGGACCTGGCGATACGCCTCGGGCGCCTGCAGGACTCTCGCCTGGTCGCCACGCGGCTGGCCCCACGGCGCATGTACCTGTGCGCATCGCCTGCGTACCTGGAACGTTACGGTCGGCCCCACAGCCTTTCGGAGCTGGCCCGGCACAACTGCCTGGTCGGCAGTTCGGATGTGTGGATGCTGCAACAGGACGGCCGGGAACTGAGCCAGCGGGTCCAGGGCAACTGGCGGTGCAACAGCGGGCAGGCGGTGCTGGATGCGGCATTGTTGGGGATGGGGTTGTGCCAGTTGCCGGACTATTACGTGCTCGAGCATTTGCACAGCGGCGCGCTGGTGTCACTGCTGGAGGCACATCAGCCACCGAACACGGCCGTGTGGGCGTTGTATCCGCAGCAGCGGCACCTGTCGCCTAAGGTAAGGCGGTTGGTGGATTACCTGAAGGAAGGGTTGGCGGGGTTGCCGGAGTACCGGGTGGCCTGATGGTTCGCTGGGACCGCTGCGCGACCCTTTCGCGGCACAAGGCCGCTCCTACAGGTGAACGCGAAGCCCTGTAGGAGCGGCCTTGTGCCGCGAAAGGACCGCGCAGCGGTCCCAACACCTTCAGCGTCTAGCCGCCCACCGCTGGCGCAACCACTCCAGGTCTTCCGGGCGGGTGACCTTGATATTGTCACTGCGCCCTTCGACCAGCCGCGGCGCCTGCCCGGCCCACTCGATGGCAGACGCTTCGTCGGTGACCAGCACATCCGACACCAGGCATTCCGCCAGGGCCCGGTGCAAGGCGCCGAGACGGAACATTTGCGGCGTATAGGCCTGCCAGATGGTACTGCGGTCCACCGTGGCACTGACCCGCCCATTGGCATCGGCGCGCTTGAGGGTATCGCGCGCCGGCACCGCAAGCAGGCCGCCGACAGGGTCATCGGCCAACTCCGACAGCAACCGGTCCAGATCGCTGCGCGCCAGGTTCGGCCGCGCCGCGTCATGCACCAGCACCCAATCGTCGTCGGCCGCGCCCTGTGCGTGCAACAGCAACAAGGCATTGAGCACCGAGTCGGCACGTTCACAGCCACCGGCCGCCCGCTGGATACGGGGGTCGCTGGCGCAACGCAGGCCAGGCCAGTACGGGTCGTCGGGGGCAATACTGACCACCACGCCCTTGAGCGTGGGATGGTCGAGGAAACAGTCGAGGCTATGCTCGAGGAGGGTCTGCCCGCCCAACTGCAGGTACTGCTTGGGTCGATCGGCAGCCATGCGGGCGCCAACACCCGCAGCAGGAATCACGGCCCAGAAGGCCGGTAGCATCTGTGTCATTTTTGCGGTAACTGGTAGAGGGTTTCGCCCTCCTTGACCATCCCCAGTTCATGACGAGCCCGCTCTTCCACGGTCTCCATACCTTTTTTCAACTCCAGGACTTCGGCATCCAGCACACGGTTACGCTCGAGCAGCCGCTCGTTTTCCGCATGCTGTTCGGCGATCTGCTGCTTGAGCTCGGCCACCTGCGCCAGGCTGCCATTGCCCACCCAGAGGCGGTACTGCAGGCCACCCAGCAGCAGGAGCAGGACGAGAAACAACCAATAGGGACTGCGCATCAAGGTATCCAGAGGTAAAAGGCCGCCGCTGCGGGCTTCCGATAGCACGAAGCCTGGCCGAGGCCAGGCTTCGTCGACAGAAACCCGTAAGAAGCGTCTGGTGTTCAGTGCGAACGTTCAGACAGCCTCGGCTGCTGCCTTTTTACCATCTCTTGCTCAGCCGCGAAACTCGGCACGACCGCGGTACACCGCCTTGGCGCCCAGTTGCTCTTCGATACGCAGCAGCTGGTTGTACTTGGAGACGCGGTCGGAACGGCACAGCGAACCGGTCTTGATCTGGCCGGCAGCGGTACCCACGGCCAGGTCGGCGATGGTGGAATCTTCGGTTTCGCCGGAGCGGTGCGAAATCACCGCAGTGTAGCCAGCGGCCTTGGCCATCTGGATGGCTTCCAGGGTTTCGGTCAGCGAGCCGATCTGGTTGAACTTGATCAGGATCGAGTTACCGATGCCCTTCTCGATGCCTTCCTTGAGGATCTTGGTGTTGGTCACGAACAGGTCGTCACCGACCAGCTGGACCTTGGCGCCGATCTTGTCGGTGAGGATCTTCCAGCCAGCCCAGTCGGACTCGTCCAGGCCGTCTTCGATCGAAATGATCGGGAAGCGCTCGGTCAGGCCCTTGAGGTAGTCGGCAAAGCCTTCGGCGTCGAACGACTTGCCTTCGCCGGACAGGTTGTACTTGCTGTCTTCATAGAACTCGGAAGCCGCGCAGTCCAGGGCCAGGGTCACGTCGGTGCCCAGCTTGTAGCCAGCCTTCTCGACGGCCTCGGCGATGGCGCCCAGGGCGTCTTCGTTGGAGGTCAGGTTCGGGGCGAAGCCACCTTCGTCACCCACGGCGGTGTTCAGGCCACGCGCCTTGAGCACAGCCTTGAGGTGGTGGAAGATCTCGGTGCCCATGCGCAGGGCGTCGGAGAAGGTCTTGGCGCCGACCGGCTGGACCATGAACTCCTGGATGTCGACGTTGTTGTCGGCGTGTTCGCCACCGTTGATGATGTTCATCATCGGCACCGGCATGGAGTACTGGCCTGGGGTGCCGTTGAGGTTGGCGATGTGTGCGTACAGCGGCAGGTCCTGATCCTGGGCAGCAGCCTTGGCAGCAGCCAGGGAGACGGCCAGGATGGCGTTGGCGCCCAGCTTGGCCTTGTTCTCGGTACCGTCCAGTTCGATCATGGCGCGGTCCAGGGCTTTCTGGTCAGCCGGGTCCTTGCCCAGCAGCAAGTCGCGGATCGGGCCGTTGATATTGGCGACGGCCTTCAGCACGCCCTTGCCCAGGTAACGGCTCTTGTCGCCATCACGCAGCTCCAGCGCTTCGCGCGAGCCAGTGGAAGCACCCGACGGCGCACAGGCGCTGCCGATGATGCCGTTGTCGAGCAGTACATCGGCTTCCACGGTGGGGTTGCCACGCGAATCGAGAACTTCACGACCTTTGATGTCGACGATCTTTGCCATTGTTGTAAGCACTCCAGAATTGACGAAAACAACGCAGCTTTGGGAATTCTTGCCGTTCACCAGGCGACATGGCACGGGCAGGCCTGGCGAAGGGAGCCCCTGACCGAAAGGTCAGGGGTGGAACGGGCGGTACTTTACCCGAGAAATGAGCTTTACGCGGTTTCTACCGTCGGAAAACTTTTCACCAGGTCGTCCAGTTGCTTGAGCTGGGCCAGGAACGGCTCCAGCTTGTCCAGGCGCAGGGCGCATGGGCCATCGCACTTGGCGTTGTCCGGGTCCGGGTGGGCTTCCAGGAACAGCCCGGCCAGGCCCTGGCTCATGCCGGCCTTGGCCAGGTCGGTGACCTGGGCGCGGCGACCGCCGGCAGAATCGGAGCGACCGCCCGGCATCTGCAGGGCATGGGTCACGTCGAAGAACACCGGGTACTCGAACTGCTTCATGATGCCGAAGCCGAGCATATCCACCACGAGGTTGTTGTAGCCGAAGCTCGAACCCCGCTCGCAGAGGATCAACTGGTCGTTGCCGGCTTCCTCGCACTTGGCCAGGATGTGCTTCATTTCCTGGGGCGCGAGGAATTGGGCCTTCTTGATATTGATCACTGCGCCGGTCTTGGCCATCGCCACCACCAGGTCGGTCTGGCGCGACAGGAAGGCCGGCAGCTGGATGATGTCGCACACCTTGGCCACGGGCTCGGCCTGGTAGGGCTCGTGCACGTCGGTGATCACCGGCACCTTGAAGGTCTGCTTGATCTCCTCGAAGATCTTCAGGCCTTCTTCCATGCCGGGGCCACGGTAGGAGTTGATCGACGAACGGTTGGCCTTGTCGAAGCTGGCCTTGAACACATACGGGATACCGAGCTTCTCGGTAACCCGCACGTACTCTTCGCAGACCTTCAGGGCCAGGTCACGGGACTCCAGGACGTTCATGCCGCCGAACAGGACGAACGGCTTGTCGTTGGCGATCTCGATGTTACCGACGCGAATGATCTTCTGGGTCATGGGTCAGGCCTTGTTCTTCTGCGCCAGGGCCGCCTTGACGAAGCCACTGAACAGCGGGTGGCCGTCACGCGGGGTCGAGGTGAACTCTGGGTGGAACTGGCACGCCACGAACCATGGGTGGTCCTTGGACTCGACGACTTCGACCAGGGCACCGTCGCCGGAGCGGCCGGACACCACCAGGCCAGCCTCGACCAACTGCGGCAGCAGGGTGTTGTTGACTTCGTAGCGGTGACGGTGACGCTCGACGATCACGTCCTTGCCATAGCAGTCGTGGACCTTCGAGTTGCCCATCAGCTGGCACTCCTGCGCGCCCAGGCGCATGGTACCGCCCAGGTCCGAGGCTTCGGTGCGGGTCTCGACGGCACCGGTGGCATCGGCCCACTCGGTGATCAGGCCCACGACCGGATGGCCGCTGTTGCGGTCGAACTCGGTGGAATTGGCGTCTTTCCAGCCCATCACGTTACGGGCGAACTCGATCACCGCAACCTGCATGCCCAGGCAGATACCCAGGTACGGGACCTTGTTCTCACGGGCATATTGCACCGCGGTGATCTTGCCTTCCACACCGCGCAGGCCGAAACCGCCCGGAACCAGGATGGCATCGGCGCCCTCGAGCAGGCTGGTGCCCTGGTTCTCGATGTCTTCGGAGTCGATGTAGCGCAGGTTGACCTTGGTGCGGTTCTGGATGCCGGCGTGGCTCATCGCCTCGATCAGCGACTTGTACGCGTCCAGCAGCTCCATGTACTTGCCGACCATGGCGATGGTGACTTCATGCTCAGGGTTGAGCTTGGCGTCCACCACCTGGTCCCACTCGGACAGGTCGGCGCTGTTGCACTGCAGGCCGAAGCGCTCGACGACGAAATCGTCCAGGCCCTGGGCATGCAGCACGCCTGGGATCTTGTAGATGGTATCGACGTCTTCCAGGGAGATCACCGCACGCTCTTCGACGTTGGTGAACAGCGCGATCTTGCGGCGCGACGACGCGTCGACCGGGTGGTCGGAACGGCAGATCAGCACGTCAGGCTGCAGGCCGATGGAGCGCAGCTCCTTGACCGAGTGCTGGGTCGGTTTGGTCTTGGTCTCGCCTGCGGTGGCAATGTACGGCACCAGGGTCAGGTGCATCAGCATGGCGCGCTTGGAACCCACTTCGACGCGCAGCTGGCGGATCGCCTCGAGGAACGGCTGCGACTCGATGTCGCCGACGGTGCCGCCGATTTCCACCAGGGCCACGTCGGCATCGCCGGCACCCTTGATGATGCGACGCTTGATCTCGTCGGTAATGTGCGGGATGACCTGGATGGTCGCGCCCAGGTAGTCACCACGGCGCTCCTTGCGCAGCACGTGCTCGTAGATACGGCCGGTGGTGAAGTTGTTGTTCTGGGTCATGGTCGTGCGGATGAACCGCTCGTAGTGGCCCAGGTCAAGGTCGGTCTCGGCGCCATCGTGGGTGACGAACACCTCACCGTGCTGGAACGGGCTCATGGTGCCGGGGTCGACGTTGATGTACGGGTCCAGCTTGAGCATGGTGACCTTGAGCCCCCGCGCCTCCAGGATGGCCGCCAAGGAAGCCGAGGCAATGCCTTTCCCCAATGAAGAAACAACACCGCCCGTGACGAATATGTAGCGCGTCATGAAAAACCCTAGAAGTCTGCGTTAAAGCGGCCAGCGCCGCCGGAGAAAGCGAAGGAAGGCCGAAGCCCCCGATCACCTGCGTCTATCACAGTGCATCTCGAAAAACTGCCGCGTCTGTACAAACCAGGGGTATCCCCGGCATGGCGCTCGCTCGTCATTTTAAGAATCAGCCCAGCAAAAAACTGCTTGGTAATCGGCAACTCCTGTGTTTTCGATGAACCCACAGAAGCTGTATCAAGAAGGGAGGGTAGTCTACCCGAATGTACCCTTCAGCTCAAACCTTGCACGCTCGTCGGTGGCTGCCAGCGAAACTGCAGGCCGCCCTGCCCAGCCGGCGGCAGGTTGGCCACCGCCAACACCTGTTCGCCCTGCAACAGCAACGGCAGGCGTGGCCGCACGAAATGCGGGACCTGCCACTCATTGAGCAGGCGCTTGAGGTCGCGTCGGCCGCGCCCGGGCAGGTCGAGCACCTCGCCCCCTTGGCGGTAGCCGACCTGCAACCCCATGGGCCAGCAGTCGGCCTGCAGGCATACCTGCCCGTTGCCGGGCAATTCCAGCGGCATGCCTGGATCCACCCAGGCATGCCTGCCGGCGACCGGCTCCAGCCATTGCCCGCTCAGCCACCAGATGCGCCCATGGCTTCGCTGCAGCACGCCGTCGCCGAGGCGCCAGAGCGGCTGGGCATCGATGGCGGCGTCGCGTAGATCTTCCCACCCGGCCCAGTGGCGGCTGTCCGGCAGCCGCGTACGGGTGCTCAGCCAGTATTGCAGGGCATTGCGCTGGCGTGCGGGGGACAACGCCTTGAGGCGTTCCAGGTCCAGGGAGTCCAGGGCCAACCACGGCAGTGGCGCGCCGCCTGTGGCTGGCGCCAGGTCGCTGCTGGCCAGCTCGTCCAGCAGGCCCAGTGCCTCACCCAGGTGCTCGGCACTGCGCGCCAGGTTGCCCGCCGCCTGGGGCCAGCGCTGACCCAGCAAGGGGAAAATCTCGCGACGCAGGTAGTTGCGAGCGAAGGCGGTGTCGGCATTGGAGGGATCCTCGACCCAGGCAAGCCCGGCCGCCCTGGCATGGGCCAGCAATTGCCCGCGCGCCACGGCCAGCAATGGCCTGGCCAGGGTGCCCTGACCCAGCGTTCGCGCCGTCGGCATCGCTGCCAGCCCACGCAGGCCGGCACCGCGCAACAGGCGAAAGAGCAGGGTTTCGGCCTGGTCCTCACGGTGCTGGCCGGTGAACAGCACTTCGCCCGGCCCGAGCAACCGGCTGAACGCAGCATAGCGAGCCTCCCGGGCGGCCTGCTCCAGGCTAGCCCCCGGAGCGACCTGCACAGGGATCACCTGCAGCTCGATGCCCAGGCCATCACAGACTGACCGGCAATGCGCTGGCCAGCCGTCGGCGGCGGCTTGCAGGCCATGATGGACATGCACGGCGCGCAGGGGCGGTGCGTTATGGGTTCGGGCATAGTCAGCCAGCAGGTGCAGGAGGACGGTGGAATCGAGGCCACCAGAGAAGGCGACGTACCAGGCGGGGGCGTCGAGCCAGGGGGTGAGGTTGATCATTGGGGCCTCACTTGGCTTGAGATTGCCGGGGGTGCTTTGCACCCCTTTCGCGGCACAAGGCCGCTCCTACGGGGAAATCGCGGTCTCCTGTAGGAGCGGCCTTGTGCCGCGAAAGGGCCGCATAGCAGCCCCAAGGCCTATCAAACGCCGTAGCTCATCAGGCGCTCGTAACGGCGCGCCAGCAGGGCATCGGTGTCGAACTTGCCCAGCATGTCCAGCTGCTCGACCAGGTCGGCGCGGATGCTTTCGGACATCTTGGCCGGGTCGCGGTGGGCGCCGCCCAGCGGTTCATTGATGACCTTGTCGACGATGTTCAGGCTCTTCAGGCGCTCAGCGGTGATGCCCATGGCTTCGGCGGCATCGGCTGCCTTGTCGGCGGTCTTCCACAGGATCGAGGCGCAGCCTTCGGGCGAGATCACCGAGTAGGTGGAGTACTGCAGCATGTTCAGCTGGTCGCATACGCCGATGGCCAAAGCACCGCCGGAACCACCCTCGCCGATGACGGTGGCGATGATCGGCGTCTTCAGCCGTGCCATCACGCGCAGGTTCCAGGCAATGGCCTCGCTCTGGTTGCGCTCTTCGGCGTCGATGCCCGGGTAAGCGCCCGGGGTGTCGATGAAGGTGAGGATCGGCATCTTGAAGCGTTCGGCCATTTCCATCAGGCGGCAGGCCTTGCGGTAGCCTTCTGGACGCGGCATGCCGAAGTTGCGGCGGACCTTCTCGCGAACTTCACGGCCCTTCTGGTGGCCGATGACCATGACCGGCTTGCCGTCCAGGCGCGCGGTACCACCGACGATCGCGGCATCGTCGGCGAAGTGACGGTCGCCGTGCAGCTCTTCGAACTCAGTGAAGATATGGTCGATGTAGTCCAGGGTATAGGGACGACGCGGATGACGGGCCAGACGAGCGATCTGCCAGCTGGTCAGGTTGCCGAAGATGCTTTCGGTCAGGGTATTGCTCTTGTCTTGAAGACGGGCAATTTCATCGCTGATGTTCAGCGAATTGTCGTTGCCCACCAGGCGCAGCCCTTCGATCTTGGCTTGCAGGTCGGCAATCGGCTGTTCGAAGTCGAGGAAATTCGGGTTCATAGGCATCCGTCTTGGGTCTACGGCCAGGCGGCCGGCCGGTTGATCCGTTTGGCGCCCTACCTTAAGGGATCAGGCGCATTCAGGTCGAGATTAAAATTCGTCGGTTCAGCGATATTGCAGGAAGACGTTCTCACGTCCGAACTGGTCACGCAGAGCTTGAATCAGGCCATCGGCGGGGTCGATCGACCATTCGTCGCCGAACTGCAACATGGCCCGGGCATCACTGCCGGTGTACTCCAGGGTGATCGGGCAGCCGCCACGATGCTTGGTGATCAGCTCGCCGAGCCAGGCCAGGCGGTCGCCCTTGAGCGCCTCGTGGGCGACTTTCAAGCGCAGACTCTCGGCCAGCTTGGTCCGCGCATCCTCCATGGTCATCACAGTCTTGACCCGCAGGCGCAGGCCACCGGAGAAGTCGTCGTTGCTCACCTCCCCTTCCACCACCACCATTGCGTCGGTCTGCAGCAGGGCCTGGGCCGCCATGAAGGCATCGGCGAACAACGAGGCCTCGATCCGCCCGGAGCGGTCATCGAGGGTGACGAAGCCCATCTTGTCGCCCTTCTTGTTCTTCATCACCCGCAGGGCAATGATCATCCCGGCCACGGTCTGGGTATCGCGGGAAGGCTTGAGGTCGACGATGCGCTGGCGAGCGAAGCGGCGGATCTCGGCCTCGTACTCGTCGATCGGGTGGCCGGTCAGGTACAGGCCCAGGGTGTCCTTCTCGCCCCGCAGGCGCTCCTTGAGGGTCAACTCGCGCACCTTGCGGTGGTTGGCATAGACATCGGAGTCCTCCTCGACGAACAGCCCGCCGAACAGGTCGACGTGGCCGCTGTCGGCGGTCCGTGCCGTCTGCTCGGCGGCCTTGATCGCCTCTTCCAGGGCCGAGAGCAGCACCGCGCGGTTGCGGTCGATGTTGGCCTGGTAGGCCTTGATCTCGTCATGGAAATAAGGGCCAAGGCGGTCCAGGGCGCCACTGCGGATCAGGGCGTCGAGGGTGCGCTTGTTGATGCGCTTCAAGTCCACGCGCTCGCAGAAATCGAACAGGTCCTTGAACGGCCCACCCTCGGCGCGCGCCTCGACGATGGCCTCCACCGGCCCTTCGCCGACCCCCTTGATCGCGCCCAGGCCATAGACGATGCGGCCGTCATTGTTGACGGTGAACTTGAAGTCGGAGAAGTTCACGTCCGGCGCATCGAGGCGCAGCTTCATGCTGCGCACTTCCTCGACCAGCACGACCACCTTGTCGGTGTTGTGCATATCGGCCGAGAGCACCGCAGCCATGAACGGCGCCGGATGATGGGTCTTGAGCCAGGCGGTCTGGTAGGACACCAGGCCGTAGGCGGCCGAGTGGGACTTGTTGAAGCCGTAGCCTGCGAACTTTTCCACCAGGTCGAAGATGTTACCGGCCAGGTCTGCGTCGATGCCGTTTTTCGCGCAGCCTTCAATGAAACCGCCGCGCTGCTTGGCCATCTCCTCGGGCTTTTTCTTACCCATGGCCCGGCGCAGCATGTCGGCGCCGCCGAGGGTGTAACCGGCCATGACCTGGGCGATCTGCATCACCTGTTCCTGGTACAGGATGATGCCGTAGGTCGGTGCCAGCACCGGCTTCAGGCCGTCGTACTGGTAGTCCGGGTGTGGATAGGCCAGCTCCGCGCGGCCGTGCTTGCGGTTGATGAAGTCATCGACCATGCCCGATTGCAACGGGCCCGGGCGGAACAACGCGACCAATGCGATCAGGTCTTCCAGGCAGTCGGGCTTGAGCTTCTTGATCAGCTCCTTCATGCCGCGCGATTCGAGCTGGAACACCGCCGTGGTTTCGGCTTTCTGCAACAGCTCGTAGGTCTTGCGGTCGTCCAGTGGGATGAAGTCGATATTGACCTCGGGCAGGTTCTTCTTTTTCTGCTCGCGGTTGATGATCTCCATCGCCCACTTGATGATGGTCAGCGTGCGCAGGCCGAGGAAGTCGAACTTCACCAGGCCAGCGGCCTCGACGTCGTCCTTGTCGAACTGGGTCACCAGGCCGCCGCCCTCTTCGTCACAGGCGATCGGCGAGAAGTCGGTGAGCTTGGTCGGGGCGATCACCACGCCACCGGCGTGCTTGCCGGTGCCGCGGGTGACGCCTTCGAGCTTGAGGGCCATGTCCCAGATCTCGCGGGCATCCTCGTCGCCCTTGAGAAAGTCGCGCAGGATTTCTTCCTGCTCGTAGGCTTTCTCCAGGGTCATGCCCACTTCGAACGGGATCATCTTCGACAGGCGGTCGGCCAGGCCGTAGGACTTGCCCTGCACCCGCGCCACGTCACGCACCACCGCCTTGGCCGCCATGGTGCCGAAGGTGATGATCTGGCTCACCGCGTTGCGCCCGTAGGCCTCGGCCACGTAGTCGATCACCCGGTCGCGGCCATCCATGCAGAAGTCGACGTCGAAGTCGGGCATGGAAATACGTTCAGGGTTGAGGAAGCGCTCGAACAGCAGGTCGTAGGCCAGCGGGTCGAGGTCGGTGATCTTGAGCACGTAGGCCACCAGCGAACCGGCACCGGACCCTCGACCCGGACCTACCGGCACGCCGTTGTTCTTGGCCCATTTGATGAAGTCCATCACGATCAGGAAGTAACCGGGGAAACCCATCTGGATGATGATGTCCAGTTCGAACTTCAGGCGGTCCAGGTAGACCTGGCGCTTCTCTTCGTAGTTGGGCGTGGTCTCCTTCGGCCAGAGCACCGCCAGACGCTCCTCCAGGCCTTCATGGGAGACATGGCGCAGGTAGTCGTCGATCCCCATGCCGTTGGGCGTCGGGAAGTCGGGCAGGAAGTACTTGCCCAACTGCACGGTGATATTGCAGCGCTTGGCGATTTCCACGGTATTGGCGATGGCGTCCGGCAGGTCGCTGAACAGCTCGGCCATTTCCTCGGCGCTCTTGAGGTACTGCTGGTCGCTGTACATGCGCGGGCGACGAGGGTCATCGAGTGTCCAGCCTTCACCGATGCACACCCGCGTCTCGTGGGCATCGAAGTCGGACTGCTTGATGAAGCGTACGTCGTTGGTCGCCACCAGCGGTGCACCGACCTTGTCGGCCAGGGCCACGGCGGCGTGCAGGTATTCTTCGTCACCGGCACGATTGGTGCGCTGCACCTCGACATAGAAACGATCGGGGAACATCTGCATCCAATCGCGCAACAGGGCCTCAGCCTCTGCAGCCTTGCCAGCCAGCAAGGCCATGCCAATGTCCCCTTCCCTGGCCGCCGACAGGCCGATCAGGCCCTCGCTGGCTGGGGCGATCCACTCGCGCTGAATGATCACCAACCCATTGCGCTGGCCGTCGGTCCAGCCACGGGAGATCAGTTCGGTGAGGTTGCGGTAGCCCTTGGGGTTCATCGCCAGGAAGCAGATGCGCGACAGCGGTGCCTCGGGGTCACTGCCTGCCAACCACAGGTCGGCGCCACAGATCGGCTTGATACCGGCCCCCATGGCGGTCTTGTAGAACTTCACCAGCGAGCACATGTTGCTCTGGTCGGTGATCGCCACCGCCGGCATGTTCATCCCCGCCAGTGCCTTGGCCAGCGGCTTGATCCGCACCAGGCCGTCGACCAGCGAGAATTCGGAGTGCACGCGAAGGTGAACGAAGGAGACCGACATGGATGATCCTATAGCAGTGCCTGAAACAAGGGCGGGATTGTAGCGTAAAAGCCATGAAAGTTTCGGGGCCGCTTTGCGGCCCCGACGGGTTCAGATCAAGGAATCCGATACACCCTCTCGGGCTTCATACGCCGCTCGTACCGGCGCAAAGGACCGCCGATGGATAGGCGTCGGTCCCAACCGCGCCAGGGCCTCCAGGTGCACCGGCGTCGGGTAGCCCTTGTGCCCGCCGATGCCATAGCCCGGGTAGATCAGCTCGAATGCGCTCATCTCCCGGTCACGGGTGACCTTGGCCAGGATGGAGGCCGCGGCGATCGCCGGCACCTGGGCGTCACCCTGAACCACCGGCGCAGCCGGCACCGCGAGCTTCGGGCAACGGTTACCGTCGATCAGCGCAAGCTTGGGCGTGATGCTCAAACCTTCCACCGCTCGCTGCATGGCCAGCATGGTGGCCTGCAGGATGTTCAGGCTATCGATCTCCTCTACCGTGGCGCGTGCGATGAAAAAGCTCAAAGCTTTCTCGCAGATCTCGTCGAACAGCGCCTCGCGCTTGGCCTCGGTGAGTTTCTTCGAGTCGTTCAGCCCCAGGATCGGACGCTGTGGGTCAAGGATCACCGCCGCAGTCACGACGTCACCACACAGCGGCCCACGGCCCACCTCGTCGACACCAGCGACCAGTTCCTCGACCAGATTGAAGTCCAGCCCCATCTGCATGCTATCGCGCTCCTAGCAAGGCCAGCACCGCGTCGGCCGCCTGGTTGGAGGCGTCACGGCGCAGGGTGCGGTGAATCCGGTCGAAGCTGTCGGTCTGCTGCGTACCGTCAGTGACCAGCGGAGCCAGGGTCTGGGCCAGGGCATCGCTGGTGGCGGCGTCCTGCAGCAGCTCGGGTACCAACAGTCGCTGGGCCAGCAGGTTGGGCAACGATACGTACGGGCTCTTGACCATGCGTTTGAGGATCCAGTACGTCAATGGCGCCAGGCGGTAGGCGACGACCATGGGCCGCTTGTACAGCAGCGCTTCCAGGGTGGCTGTGCCCGAGGCGATGAGCACCGCATCGCACGCGGCCAGAGCCTCGTGGGAGCGGCCATCGAGCAAGGTCAACGGCAGGTCACGACCCTGCAGCATCTGCTCGAGCTGGGCACGCCGGGACGGGTTGGCACACGGCGAGACGAAACGCACCCCAGGCACCCGCTCACGCAGGCGCTCGGCGGCATCTAGGAACAGCGCGCCCAGGCGCTCGACCTCGCCCCCACGGCTACCCGGCATCAGCGCGACCAGCGGCCCCTCGCCCAGTCCGAGGGCGGTACGCGCCGCCTGGCGATCGGCTTCGAGCGGGATGGTATCGGCCAGCGGATGGCCGACGAAACGTACCGGCACGCCCTTCTCTTCGTAAAATTTCGCCTCGAAGGGAAGCAGCGTCAGCATCAGGTCGCAGCCTTCGCGGATCTTCAACACACGCTTCTGCCGCCACGCCCAGACCGACGGGCTGACATAGTGCACGGTCTTGATCCCGGCCTGGCGCAGCTTCAGTTCGATGGTGAGGTTGAAGTCGGGAGCATCGATGCCGATGAACACATCCGGCTTCTCGGCGATGAGTGTCTGGATCAGTTCCTTGCGACGCTTGAGCAGCTCACGCAGCCGGCCCAGCACTTCCACCAGGCCCATGACCGCGAGGCGCTCCATGGGGAAGTAGGACACCAGGCCTTCGGCCTCCATCAAGGGGCCACCGACGCCGATGAAACGCACATCGGGGTGGCGCGCCTTGAGGGCACGCATCAGGCCGGAACCGAGGATATCGCCGCTGGCCTCGCCGGCGACCAATGCCACGCACAGCTGGGCCATGTCAGCGGGTGATGCCGCGAGCGGAGCTTTGGATCGACTGACGGAACAGCTCGACCTCGGGGAACTGCGTTGCCAGCTCGCCCAGCTCGTTGAGCGCGTCTTCCACGGTCAGGCCATGGCGATAGACGATTTTGTAGGCACGGCGCAGGGCGTGGATGACCTCGTCGCTGAACCCCCGGCGGCGCATGCCCTCGAAGTTCATGCTACGGGCCTCTGCCGGGCTGCCGAACACCGTGACGAAGGCCGGCACATCCTTGCCGATCGCCGTGCCCATGCCGGAGAAGGCGTGGGCGCCGATATGGCAGTACTGGTGCACCAGGGTGTAGCCGGACAGGATCGCCCAGTCGCCCACATGCACATGACCGGCCAGCGCGGTGTTGTTGACCAGGATGCAATGATTGCCGATAACGCTGTCGTGCCCGATATGGGCATAGGCCATGATCAGGTTATGGTCGCCGAGGGTGGTTTCCGCGCGGTCCTGGACGGTGCCACGGTGAATGGTGACACCTTCGCGGATCACATTGTGGTCACCGATCACCAGGCGCGTGGGTTCACCCTTGTACTTGAGGTCAGGGGTGTCTTCACCGATGGAGGAAAACTGGTAGATACGGTTGTGCTTGCCGATCCGGGTCGGCCCCTTGAGCACCACGTGAGGGCCGATGACGGTGCCCTCGCCGATTTCCACGCCAGGCCCTACGATCGACCAGGGGCCTACCTCGACGCCGTCGGCCAGCTTGGCTGACGGGTCGATGATCGCCCGAGGGTCAATCGAACTCATAGGGAGCGTTCCGCGCAGGTGATCTCGGCCGAGCAGACCGGCTTGCCGTCGACCAGGGCGCGGCATTCGAACTTCCAGATCATGCTCTTGCGGCTGAGGAACTTGGCTTCCAGGACCAGCTGGTCCCCCGGTAGCACAGGCTGGCGGAAGCGCAGCTTGTCGGAGCCGACGAAGTAGTAGAGGGTGCCGTCGGCAGGCTTGGCATCGAGCATCTTGAAGCCGAGAATCCCGGCCGCCTGGGCCATGGCCTCGATGATCAGCACGCCCGGCATGATTGGATGCGCCGGGAAATGGCCGTTGAAGAACGGCTCGTTGATGCTGACATTCTTGTAGGCACGAATGCTCTGGGCCTCGAAGTCCAGATCCGTTACGCGGTCCACCAGCAGGAACGGGTAACGGTGAGGCAGGTATTCGCGAATCTCGTTGATGTCCATCATTTCGGGGGGAAGCCTGTAATAAGAATAGGGAGCGCAGGTGCTGACCACACGCTCCTTTTGCAATCCAAAGAGGAGCCAGCTAGCGACTGTTCACTCTTGCTCAGGGAATGGTATCAGCCTTCTGATGCCAGCTGGCCATCTGAGGTCACGGTGTCGACACGTTTTTCCAGCTGCTGGAGACGCTTGGACATCTCGTCCAGCTGGCGGATACGCGCGGCGCTCTTGCGCCATTCGGCCAGCGGCTGCATGGCCGTGCCGGATGAATAGCCACCCGGTTCCGTGATGGAACGGGTCACCATGGTCATGCCGGAAACGAATACGTTGTCGCAGACATCGATATGACCCACCATGCCCACACCGCCCGCGATCATGCAGTGCTTGCCGATACGCGTGCTGCCGGAGATACCGACGCAGGCGGCCATGGCCGTGTGGTCGCCGACCTGCACGTTATGGGCGATCTGGATCTGGTTGTCGAGCTTGACGCCGTTGCCGATGCGCGTGTCCGACAATGCGCCGCGGTCCACGGCGGTGTTCACGCCGATCTCCACGTCGTCGCCGATGGTCACGCCACCGATCTGGGCGATCTTGTTCCAGACCCCCTTCTCGTTGGCAAAGCCGAAACCTTCGCCGCCGATCACCGCACCGGACTGGATGACCACGCGCTTGCCGATGGTCACGTCGTGGTACAGCGTCACCCGCGGTGCCAGCCAGCCGCCTTCACCGATCACGCAACGGGCACCGACGAAGCAGTGGGCACCGATGGTGACATTGGCCGCTACTTGCGCACCGCTCTCGATCACCGCGAACGGGCCGATGCTCGCGCTGGGGTCCACCTGGGCGTCCCCGGCCACCACGGCGCTGGGATGGATTCCCGCCACAGCCTTGGGTTTGGGGTCGAACAGATGGGAAATCCGGGCGTAGGCCAGGTACGGGTCAGGCACGATCAACGCGTTGCCGGCGAAGCCTTCGGCATCCTCGGCCTTGAGCAGCACCGCGCCAGCCTTGGACTCATCCAGGTACTTGCGGTACTGCTTGTTGGCCAGGAAGCTCAACTGCCCGGCGCTGGCTTCCTGCAGGGTTGCCAGGCCGGTGATCTGCAGCGCTTCGGGGCCCTTGAGGGTCGCCCCGAGGGCCTCGGCCAGCTGGCCGAGAGTCATGGTCACGGTCATATCAACGGGCTTGGTTCATACGCTCGATGACTTGACGGGTGATGTCGTATTGCGGCTTGACGTCGATTACCGCGCCGCGCTCGAGCACCAGGTCATAGCCACCCTTCTTGATCACTTCCTCGACAGCACCGTCGAGCTTGGGTTTGAGCTGCTTGAGCATGTCACGGTCAGCGACGGCCTTGGCTTCATTCAGCTCCTTGGACTGGAACTGGAAGTCACGGGCCTTCTGCTTGAATTCGAGCTCCAAGCGCTCGCGCTCCTGCTGTTGCATCTTGTCGCCACCCTTGATCAGGCGGTCCTGGATGCCCTTGGCGCTGCTTTCCAGGTTCTTCAGCTTGGTCAGCTGCGGGCCGAACTTCTTCTCGGCATCGACAGCGTACTTCTTGGCCGCGTCGGACTCGAGCAGCGCCATCTGATAGTTCAGCACGGCAATCTTCATTTCGGCGAAAGCCGGGGTGGCGACCAGCGCCGCGGCCATCACGGCCAGTTGAGTCAACTTACGCACGATGCACTCCTGGATAAACCGTTGTCGTTGAGCGAGGGCCGACCTTAGAAGGTCTGGCCCAGAGAGAATTGGAACACCTGGGTATCGGCGTCGTCCGGCTTCTTCACCGGCATCGCCAGGCTGAAGCTCAACGGGCCCAGCGCGGTGATCCAGGTGACGCCCAGGCCGACGGAGCTGGCCATGCCCGAGAAGCCGACCTTCTCGCAGTCAGGCTGGTTGCCGCAGTTGGTGTCGAACACGTTACCCACGTCCCAGAACACGGACGTACGCAGGGAACGCTGGTCCTTGACGAACGGCAGCGGGAACAGCAGTTCTACACCACCCTGCACGAGGACGTTGCCACCGAACGGCAGTGGATCCTGGTCCGGGTCCTTGATGGTGCCCGGCTTGGTACCTTGGCTCGGGGTACTGCGCGGGCCCAGGCTGCTGTCCTTGAAGCCACGGACAGAGTTGAAGCCACCGGCGAAGTAGTTCTCGTAGAACGGCAAGCCATCGGTGGAGCCGAAACCATCACCATAGCCCAACTCGGTGTGCAGGCGCAGGGTGTAGTCGTTGTTGATCGGCTTGAACAGCTGGCCGCGGTAGTCGAGCTTGAAGAACGACAGGTCGCTGCCCGGCGTGGTCACCTCGGCACTCAGGCTCTGGGAGTGACCACGAGTCGCCAGTACGCCCTTGTTCAGGGTGGACTCGGACCAACCGGCCGACGCCTTGAAGTTCAGGAAGCTGTCGTCGCCCTCACGGTCCAGGAAGTCGAAGATCTCGTCGACGGTGTACTTACCGGTCTTGATCTTGTCCTGCTGCACGTTGAAGCCGAAGGTCAGGCGCGAGGTCTCGCTGATCGGGTAGCCGACGCTGACACCGGCACCCAGGCTGTCCACCGCATAGCTCGCTACGTCGACATCGAGGTCGTCGTAGTCGGTGCTGCGGTAGAAGGCGTTGTAGCCCAGGCTGACGCCATCGGCGGTCCAGTAGGGGTCGACGAAGCCGAAGTTGTAGCGGGTCTGGTATTCCGAACGGGTCAGGCCGACGGACACCTTGTTACCGGTACCCAGGAAGTTGCTCTGGCTGATCGAGCCGCCAAGGATCAGGCCCGCGCTCTGGGCGAAACCGACGCTGGCGGTGATGGAGCCGGAGGCCTGCTCCTCGACGCTGTAGTTGACATCGACCTGGTCGTCGGTGCCTGGCACCGGCGGGGTCTCGACGTTGACTTCCTTGAAGAAGCCCAGACGCTCGAGGCGAGTCTTGGACTGGTCGATCAGGTAGGTCGAAGCCCAGCCGCCTTCCATCTGGCGCATTTCGCGGCGCAGCACTTCGTCTTCGGTCTTGGTGTTGCCGCGGTAGTTGATGCGGTTGACGTAGGCACGCTTGCCCGGGTCGACGACGAACATGATATCGACGGTGTGGTCTTCATCATTCGGCTGCGGCACGCCGTTGACGTTGGCGAAGGTGTAGCCTTCGTTGCCCAGGCGACGGGTGATCAGGTCGGAGGTGGTGGTCATCACCTTGCGCGAGAACACCTGGCCCGGCTGCACCAGCAGCAGCGACTTGACCTGGTCTTCAGGCACCTTCAGGTCGCCGGAGAGCTTCACGTCACGGACGGTGTACTTCTCGCCTTCGTTGATGTTGACGGTGATGTAGACGTGCTTCTTGTCAGGGGTGATGGAAACCTGGGTCGAAGCGATGTCCATGTTGATGTAGCCGCGGTCCAGGTAATAGGAGCGCAGGCGCTCCAGGTCACCGGAGAGCTTCTCGCGGGCGTACTTGTCGTCGTTCTTGAAGAAGGACAGCCAGTTGGTGGTCTTGAGCTCGAAGAGCTGGGCCAGCTCCTCGTCGTCGAAGACATTGTTGCCGACGATGTTGATGTGCTGGATCGCGGCGACGGTGCCTTCGTTGATCTTGATCTTCAGGCCGACGCGGTTGCGCGGCTGCGGCACCACCTCGGCGTCGACCTCGGCCGAGTAGCGGCCCTGGGCCACGTACTGGCGCTGCAGTTCGTTACGCACGCCTTCGAGGGTAGCACGCTGGAAGATCTCGCCTTCGGCCAGGCCCGATTGCTTCAGGCCCTTCATCAGGTCTTCGGTGCTGATCGCCTTGTTGCCTTCGATCTCGATGCTCGACACCGACGGGCGCTCGACCACGTTGATGATCAGGACATTGCCGTCGCGGCTCAGCTGGATGTCCTGGAAGAAGCCGGTCTTGAACAGCGAGCGGGTAGACTCCACCAGGCGCCGATCGTCGGCCTGGTCGCCCACGTTCAGGGGCAGGGCACCGAACACGCTGCCAGCGGAAACCCGCTGCAGGCCATTGACACGAATATCGGAGATGGTGAAGGACTCGGCGTGAACTTCAGCGATCATCAGTGCGGAGAGGACCGCAGTTAGCAGCAGACGTTTCATGAAGTCCTTTTATTCCAACTGGCAATAAACAACCTGCCGCGATAAGGCGGCAGGTTCGTTCGCAATTGAGCGAAGCTTTTTATAGTCGACCCAGATCGTTGATCAGGGCGAGCAACATCACCCCGATGACCAAACTGATACCGATCTGGACCCCCCAACCTTGCACCCGATCCGAAAGCGGACGACCGCGCGCCCACTCGATCAGGTAGAACAGCAAATGCCCCCCATCCAATACGGGGATGGGCAGCAGGTTAAGAACCCCCAGGCTTATGCTCAGGTAGGCCAGGAAATTCAGGAAATCCCCCACGCCCGACTGGGCTGAAGCGCCCGCCACTTTAGCAATGGTTATCGGTCCACTCAAGTTTTTTACCGAGAGCTCCCCGAACAGCATTTTCTTCAGCGATTCGAGGGTCAGGACACTCATGTTCCATGTTCTCGACAGGCTCTGGGCAACGGCATCCAGCGGCCCGTAGCTGACTTCGCGGACCATGTCGGCGGGCCATTCGGCACCCTTGACGCCTGCTCCCAGGTACCCGCCGGAAGCCTGCCCTTCGCCGCGTCGGGCCAAGGTCACCGGGACCTCGAGCTGGGCACCGTCGCGCTCCACGCGCAGCTGCACCTTGGCCTCGGGGCGGGCGCGAACGCTGTCGACCACCTGCTGCCAATCGTTCAGGGCAACGCCATCGAGGCTCAGCAACCGGTCACCGGTCTTGAGCCCGGCAGCGGCGGCCGGGCCTTTCGGGTCGATCTCGGCCAGCACCGGCGCAATGGCCGGGCGCCACGGGCGCAGCCCCAAGAACTGGATCGGGTCCGGTTCGTCCACGCCCTTGAGCCACTGGCTGAGGGTGATTTCATGCTGGCGCTCCAGCGTACCGCCCTGCTCGATCACACCAACCTTGAGGGTGCCGCTTTCGCCAAGACGACGGACCAGTTGCAGGTTGACCGCAGACCAGCCATTGGTCGGTTCGCCGTCGATGGATACCACTTCCTGACCAGCGGCCAGGCCTGCGGAAGCCGCCAGACTGCCCGCCTCGACGGCACCGATCACCGGGCGCACCTGCTGGGTACCGAGCATGGCCAGGACCCAGAAGAACAACAGGGCGAGGAGGAAGTTGGCCACAGGGCCGGCTGCGACGATGGCGATCCGCTGGCGCACCGGCTTGCGATTGAAAGACTGGTCGACCAACGCAGGCGGGACTTCGCCTTCACGCTCGTCGAGCATCTTGACGTAGCCACCCAGGGGGATGGCTGCCACCACGAACTCGGTGCCGTGGCGGTCGTGCCAGCGCAGCAACGGCGTGCCAAACCCCACGGAGAAGCGCAGCACCTTGACGCCACAGCGCCTGGCCACCCAGAAATGGCCGAATTCGTGGAAGGTGACCAGCACACCCAGGGCGACCAGGGTGCCGACTATCATGTAGAGCGCTGTCATACCTGTCTCCGAATGACGTTCAGCCCATCCCTGGAACTAGCGGACATCAGTAACCGTGACGCCTCAACCATTCCCGGGACAGTTCCCGGGCCCGCTGGTCCGCGGCGAATACCGCCTCCAGCGAAGGCAACGGTACCACGGGTTCCTGGTCGAGCACCTGTTCGATCATACCCGCGATCTCCGGGAAGCGGATACGCCGCTGGAGAAATGCCTCCACGGCCACTTCGTTGGCCGCATTGAGCACGGCCGGTGCGCTGTTGCCCGCCTCAGCCGCCTGGCGCGCCAGGCGCAGGCAGGGGAAGCGCTGCTCGTCGGGGGCCTGGAAGTCCAGGCGGGCGATGGTGAACAGGTCCAGCGGCGCGACACCGGAGTCGATGCGCTCCGGCCAGGCCAGGGCATTGGCAATCGGCGTGCGCATGTCAGGGTTGCCCAGCTGTGCGAGCACCGAACCATCGACATAGTCCACCAGCGAATGGATGACGCTCTGCGGGTGGACCACCACCTCGACCTTGGCCGGCGCCGCGTCGAACAACCAACAGGCTTCGATGAGCTCCAAACCCTTGTTCATCATGCTCGCCGAGTCGACCGAGATCTTGCGCCCCATGGACCAGTTGGGGTGGGCACACGCCTGCTCCGGCGTGACATTGGCCAACGCCGCGGCCGGCGTCTCGCGGAACGGCCCGCCCGAGGCGGTCAGCAGGATGCGCCGCACGCCGACCTGAGCCAGCCCGCGGGCATGGTCGGCAGGCAGGCACTGGAAGATCGCGTTGTGCTCGCTGTCGATCGGCAGCAACACGGCGCCACTGCGCCGTACAGCGTCCATGAACAGCGCGCCGGACATCACCAGCGCTTCCTTGTTGGCGAGCAACACCTTCTTGCCCGCCTCCACGGCCGCCAGGGTCGGGCGCAGGCCCGCGGCACCGACGATGGCCGCCATCACCGCATCCACCTCCGGCGCCGAGGCGACCTGGCACAGCCCCGCCTCTCCTTCCAGCACCTCGGTGGTGCAACCGGCACTCGCCAGGCCGTCGCGCAAGCGCGCGGCAGCCTCGGCGCTGGGCACCACGGCATAGGCCGGGCGGTGCCGCTCGCACAGGGCCAGCAACTCATCGAGACGGGAATAGCCGCTCAGGGCGAACACCTGGTAGCGCTCCGGATGACGCGCGATAACGTCCAGGGTGCTCAGGCCGATGGAACCGGTGGCACCCAGCACCGTGATACGTTGCGGATGGCTCACATCACACCCCATTCAGCAGCCCAGAGCAGTACGGCGAACATCGGGATCGCCGCGGTCAGGCTGTCGATGCGGTCGAGCACGCCACCATGGCCGGGCAGCAGGTTGCTGCTGTCCTTGATGCCTTCGCGGCGCTTGAACATGCTCTCGGTCAAGTCACCGATCACCGAGGACATCACCACGATTACTGCGCCCAGCAGGCCGAGCAGCACATCGCCGATGCTCCAGTCGCGGGCCAGGCCCACGCCCAGGGTGATCAGCAGGCTCACCGCCAAGCCACCATAGACACCCTCCCAGCTCTTGCCTGGGCTGACCTGCGGCGCCAGCTTGCGCTTGCCGAAGGCTCGACCGGAGAAGTACGCACCGATATCGGCGGCCCACACCAGCACCATGACCGCCAGGATCAGCCAGTTACCCAGCGGCCAGTGCTTGAGCAGCACCAGGCCCTGCCAGGCCGGCAGCAGTACCAGCAGCCCGATCAGCAGGCGACAGGCCGCGCTGTTCCACAGCTCGCTGCTGCGTGGGTAGGTGAGCACCAGCCAGGTGGCCAGCCCCCACCAGATCACCGAGGCGCCGAGCACCCAGGGCGCCAGGTCGGGCATCAGGTAAAGCAGCATCAGCGCCCCGGCGACCACCGCCGCATAGGCCAGGCGCAACGGCTGGGCGACGAGCCCGGCCAGGCGCGCCCATTCCCAGGCGCCGAGGGTGACGACCAGGCCGATGAACAGGGCGAAGTCCCCGCCGTTGAGCAGGAAGAAGCCACCCAGCGCGACCGGCAGCAGGATCAGCGCGGTAATGATGCGTTGTTTAAGCATTAAGCACGAGCTCCAGCCTCGACCTGCTCGCTGGTCTTACCGAAGCGGCGCTGGCGCGAAGCGAAATCGGCCAGGGCGGTACGCATGGCCTCGTGTTTGAAGTCCGGCCAGTACAGGTCGGAGAAGTACAGCTCGGCATAGGCCAGCTGCCACAGCAGGAAGTTGCTGATGCGATGTTCGCCCCCGGTGCGGATGCACAGGTCGGGCAACGGCAGGTCGCCTGTGGCCAGGCAGGTCTGCAACAGGCCCGGGGTGATGTCCTCGGGACGCAGGTGGCCGGCCTGGACTTCACGCGCCAGGCGTTGCGCCGCCTGGGCGATGTCCCACTGACCACCGTAGTTGGCGGCGATCTGCAGGATGAAGCGGTCGTTGCCGGCGGTCAGGGCCTCGGCTTCGCGCATGGCGGCCTGCAACTCGGGATGGAAGCGCGAGCGGTCGCCGATGATGCGCAGGCTGATCTTGTTCTCGTTCAGGCGTTTGGCCTCGCGGCGCAGGGCCGTGAAGAACAGCTCCATGAGCGCACCGACCTCATCGGCCGGCCGCTGCCAGTTCTCGCTGGAGAAGGCGAAGAGGGTCAGTACCTCGACCCCGGCCTCGGCGCAGACTTCGATCACCGCACGGACCGCATCGACGCCGGCCTTGTGCCCGGCGACGCCGGGCAGCAGGCGTCGCTTGGCCCAGCGGTTGTTGCCATCCATGATGATCGCGACGTGACGCGGCACCGAAGGCGATGCCGCTGGCTTGGTCTTTTCCATGAAAGAAACCCCGGCCTCAGACGGCCATCAGGTCCTTTTCCTTGGCCTTGAACGCAGCATCGATTTCAGCGACGAACTTGTCGGTCAGCTTCTGGATCTCGTCCGCGGCACGACGCTCTTCGTCTTCGCTGATTTCCTTGTCCTTGGTGAGCTTCTTGAGGTCAGCCAATGCATCGCGACGCACGTTGCGCACAGCCACCTTGGCGTCCTCGGCGACGCCGCTGGCCTGCTTGGTGTAGCCCTTGCGGGTTTCCTCGGTCAGGGCCGGCATCGGCACACGGATGGTGGTGCCTGCGCTGGACGGGTTCAGGCCCAGGTCGGAGGTCAGGATGGCCTTCTCGATGGCGGCACTGAGGTTCTTGTCGTGGGCGACGATCTTCAGGGTACGGGCGTCCTCGACGGTGATGGCAGCCACTTGGTTCAGCGGCATCTCGCTTCCCCAGGCCGGGACTTTGACGCTGTCCAGGATGCTTGGGTGGGCGCGACCGGTACGGATCGCTGCCAGGTTGCGAGCCAGGGCCTCGATGGACTTGCCCATGCGCTCCTGCGCGTCTTTCTTGATGTCGTTGATCATGCTTGGCCTTCCT
Source organism: Pseudomonas sp. NY15356 (assembly GCF_048068175.1). Classification (NCBI taxonomy): domain Bacteria; kingdom Pseudomonadati; phylum Pseudomonadota; class Gammaproteobacteria; order Pseudomonadales; family Pseudomonadaceae; genus Pseudomonas; species Pseudomonas sp. NY15356. The sequence continues at coordinate 62,869 of NZ_JBLUPW010000011.1, forward strand.
CGATCAGAGTACCTTCAGCGCCACCCACCACGATGTTCAGCAGGGCGCCAGGCTTGTTCATGTTGAATACCCGCAATGGCATCTTGTGGTCGCGGCACAGGCAGATTGCGGTCAGGTCCATGACACCGAGCTTGCGATCCAGGACCTCGTCGTAGGTCAGGTGATCGAACTTCTCGGCGTGCGGGTCCTTGAATGGATCGGCAGTGTACACACCATCGACCTTGGTCGCTTTCAGCACCACGTCGGCATCGATCTCGATGGCGCGCAGGCAAGCTGCGGAGTCGGTGGTGAAGAACGGGTTGCCGGTACCGGCGGAGAAAATTACCACATCCCCGGAGTTGAGGTGACGAATAGCTTTGCGGCGGTCGTAATGGTCGGTAACGCCAACCATGGAAATGGCCGACATGACCAGCGCCGGGATGTTCGAACGCTCCAGGGCGTCACGCATGGCCAGGGCGTTCATCACGGTGGCCAGCATACCCATATGGTCGCCGGTGACGCGGTCCATGCCGGCGGCGCTGAGCGCTGCACCGCGGAACAGGTTGCCGCCGCCGATCACCAGGCCGACCTGGACGCCGATGCCGACCAGCTGGCCGACTTCCAGGGCCATGCGGTCCAGTACCTTCGGGTCGATCCCGAACTCTTCCGAGCCCATCAGGGCCTCGCCGCTAAGTTTGAGCAAAATGCGTTTATAGCGAGGTTGGCGACCACTCACCTGCTGGGCCATTGCGAGTTTCTCCTGGGGCGTGCATTTAGAAAATTCGTGCGGGCTGTTTGCAGCCTGCTAACTGTAGCGTGGCGCTGCTTCAGCGCCAGCGGATGCGCGAGGGGTAAACCCGCATCCGTTTTGACAAAGAGGCTGCGCGCGTGAGCGGGCAGCCTCTTTGGGGCGACAGACGGGGCTGTCTTACTGCTTGGCGGCAGCTACCTGGGCGGCAACTTCTTCAGCGAAGTTGTCGACCGGCTTCTCGATGCCTTCGCCGACCTTGAAGTAGGTGAAGGAAACGATTTCAGCACCGGCTTTCTTGGCCAGTTCGCCAACCTTGACTTCCGGGTTCATGACGAAGGCTTGCTCTTTCAGCGAAGCTTCGGCTTTGAACTTGGTGATACGACCGTTGATCATGTTCTCAACGATGTTTTCCGGCTTGCCAGCGATCTTGTCGGCGTTCAGCTGCAGGAAGACGTTCTTCTCACGCTCGATGGCCTCGGCGGAGATTTCCGACGAATCCAGGAACTCAGGGTTCGAAGCTGCAACGTGCATGGCGATGTTCTTGGCCAGCTCGACGTCGCCGCCCTTCAGGACGACAGCAGCGCCGATCTTGTTGCCGTGCAGGTAGGCGCCGACGACGTCGCCTTCAACGCGCACCAGGCGACGGATGTTGACGTTTTCGCCGCACTTGGCGACCAGGGCTTCACGAGCAGCTTCGCGCGAGGCGATCAGCGGAGCGGCATCGGTCAGCTTCTGGGCGAAGGCTTCTTCCAGGCTGTCGGCAACGAAGTTCTTGAAGTCGTCTTGCAGGGCCAGGAAGTCAGTCTGCGAGTTCACTTCCAGCAGGACAGCGGACTTGCCGTCGGTCTTGACCGCGATGGCGCCTTCGGCGGCAACGTTGCCAGCCTTCTTGGCGGCCTTGATGGCGCCGGAAGCGCGCATGTCATCAATGGCTTTTTCGATGTCGCCGCCGGCCTTTTCCAGGGCCTTCTTGCAGTCCATCATGCCTTCGCCGGTACGCTCGCGCAGTTCTTTGACCAGCGCTGCAGTAATTGCTGCCATTTCAAAATCCTCTTGGAAAGTTTTTCAACCATTCCACCCGCTCGTCACGGGCGTTCAATTCTGCGAATCCACTGCTGTCACTTCAGCAGCCCCATGATGCGCGGAGGTGCTGACAGCAGGATTTCAAGGTGGCAAAAAGGGGGCCTAGCCCCCTTTTTGCGTGCCAAGTAGACGCCGGGCGTCAATTACTCGGCAGCAGGTGCAGCCGCTTCTTCAGCGTAGACTTCGGTGCCGCCGGCAACGTTGTTGCGGCCGCGGATGACGGCGTCAGCCATCGAAGTCATGTACAGCTCGATGGCGCGGATGGCGTCGTCGTTGCCTGGGATGACGTAGTCAACGCCTTCCGGGCTGCTGTTGGTATCGACAACACCGATGACCGGGATGCCCAGCTTGTTGGCTTCGGTGATAGCGATGCGCTCGTGCTCGACGTCGATGACGAACAGTGCGTCAGGCAGGCCACCCATGTCCTTGATACCACCCAGGCTGCGATCCAGTTTTTCCAGGTCGCGAGTGCGCATCAGGGCTTCTTTCTTGGTCAGCTTGGCGAAGGTGCCATCTTCGGCCTGGGTTTCCAGGTCGCGCAGACGCTTGATCGAAGCACGGATGGTCTTGTAGTTGGTCAGCATGCCGCCCAACCAGCGGTGGTCAACGTATGGCGAACCGCAACGAGCAGCTTGCTCGGCGACGATCTTGCCAGCGGAACGCTTGGTGCCGACGAACAGGATCTTGTTCTTGCCCTGGGCCAGGCGCTCGACGAACGACAGAGCGTCGTTGAACATCGGCAGGGTTTTTTCCAGGTTGATGATGTGGATCTTGTTGCGCGCGCCGAAAATGAACTTGCCCATTTTCGGGTTCCAGTAACGGGTCTGGTGGCCGAAGTGCACACCGGCCTTCAGCATATCGCGCATGTTGACTTGGGACATGATAGTTCCTTGATAAGTCGGGTTGGGCCTCCACGTGTCCCAATGACCAACCCACAGGCTCGCGAGCTTGGGGCACCCAGGTCATCGTGTCGACACGTGTGTGGGTTAAGGCTTCCGGGGACCTCCCCCGAAAGCGGCGCATTTTATATCACAGACCGCGGGCGAACGGAACCCGGATGATACCTCGTCCGTCAGCGGCTTTTGCAGCCTGTGGGCAATCGCGCCAGAATTGCCTACTGACTAGACAGCAGAACCTGCGCCTTTATCCCCACAGATTGACGCCCCGCTCTGCTAGAATCCGGCCTTTCCCGTTTGTTCGCGCCCCCAGGGCGCCGTAGAGAGCCTGTATGACCGTCACCATCAAGACCGCAGAAGACATCGAGAAGATGCGCATCGCCGGCCGCCTGGCCGCCGAAGTCCTCGAGATGATCGAAGAACACGTCAAGCCCGGCGTCACCACCGAGGAGCTCGACCGGCTCTGCCACGACTACATCGTCAACGTCCAGCAGGCGATCCCGGCGCCGCTCAACTATAAAGGCTTCCCCAAGTCGATCTGCACCTCGATCAACCACGTGGTCTGCCATGGCATCCCCAACGAGAAGCCGCTCAAGGATGGCGACACCCTCAACATCGATGTCACCGTGATCAAGGACGGCTACCACGGCGATACCAGCCGTATGTTCCACGTCGGTACCGTCGCGCCCTGGGCCGAGCGCCTGTCCAAGGTCACCCAGGAATGCATGTACAAGGCCATCGAGCTGGTCAAGCCGGGCTGCCGCTTGGGCGATATCGGCGAGGTGATCCAGAAGCACGCGGAGAAGAACGGCTTCTCGGTGGTACGCGAATTCTGCGGCCATGGCATCGGCAAAGTGTTCCACGAAGAGCCGCAGGTACTGCACTACGGCCGCGCCGGCACCGGCATGGAACTCAAGGAAGGCATGACCTTCACCATCGAGCCGATGATCAACCAGGGCAAGGCCGACACAAAGGTGCTGGGCGACGGCTGGACCGCCATCACCAAGGACCGCAAGCTGTCCGCCCAGTGGGAGCACACTATCCTGGTGACCGCCACGGGCTACGAGATCTTCACCCTGCGCAAGGACGACACCCTGCCGCGCACCTCGGCCTGATCCGTCCCAGGGCCAACAACACAGGAACGCGACTCGATGCCCCAGGTGGATCCCGAGCTGTTCGACCGTGGCCAGTTCCAGGCGGAACTGGCGCTCAAGGCAAGCCCCATCGCTGCCTTCAAGAAAGCCATCCGCCAGGCCGGCGCGGTGCTCGACCGACGCTTTCGCGAAGGCGGCGAGATCCGCCCGCTCATCGAGGATCGCGCCTGGTTCGTCGACAATATCCTGCAACAGGCCTGGAACCAGTTCGACTGGCGCGACCAGGCCGGCATCGCCCTGGTCGCCGTCGGCGGCTACGGCCGCGGCGAACTGCACCCCTGGTCTGACATCGACCTGCTGATCCTGCTCGACAGCGCCGAGCACGAGCAGTACCGCGATGCCATCGAACGCTTCCTTACCCTGCTGTGGGACATCGGCCTGGAAGTGGGCCAGAGCGTGCGCACCGTGGAGGAATGCGCCGAACAGGCCAAGGCCGACCTGACGGTGATCACCAACCTGATGGAAAGCCGCACCATCGCCGGCCCCGAGGCCTTGCGCCAACGCATGCTGGATGTCACCAGCACCAAACATATGTGGCCGAGCAAGGAATTCTTCCTGGCCAAGCGCGCCGAACTCAAGGCCCGCCACCACAAGTACAACGACACCGAATACAACCTCGAGCCCAACGTCAAGGGCTCCCCGGGCGGCCTGCGCGATATCCAGACCGTTCTGTGGGTGGCCCGCCGCCAGTACGGCACCCTCAACCTCCACGCCCTGGCGGACGAAGGCTTCCTGCTGGAGAGCGAGAACGAGCTGCTGGCCTCCTCCCAGGCGTTCCTGTGGCGGGTGCGCTATGCCCTGCACATGCTCGCCGGGCGCGCCGAGGACCGCCTGCTGTTCGACCACCAGCGCAGCATCGCCGCATTGCTCGGCTACGGCGACGAGAACCCCAAGCGCGCGATCGAGCAGTTCATGACCCAGTACTACCGGGTGGTGATGAGCATCAGCCAGCTGTGCGACCTGATCATCCAGCACTTCGAGGAGGTCATCCTCGCCGATGATGCCAGTAGCACTACCCAGCCGTTGAATGCACGCTTCCGGCTGCATGACGGCTACATCGAGACGGCCAACCCGGCCGTGTTCAAGCGCACCCCGTTCGCCATGCTGGAAATCTTCGTGCTGATGGCCCAGCACCCGGAGATCAAGGGCGTGCGAGCCGATACCGTGCGTCAGTTGCGCGAACATCGCCACCTGATCAACGACAAGTTCCGCAACGATATCCGCAACACCAGCCTGTTCATCGAACTGTTCAAGTGCGAGATCGGCATCCACCGCAACCTGCGGCGGATGAACCGCTACGGCATCCTCGGGCGCTACCTGCCAGAGTTCGGCCTGATCGTCGGGCAGATGCAGCACGACCTGTTCCACATCTATACGGTCGATGCCCATACCCTCAACCTGATCAAGCACCTGCGCAAGCTGCAGTACACCCCGGTCTCGGAGAAATTCCCGTTGGCCAGCAAGCTCATGGGGCGCCTGCCCAAACCCGAGCTGATCTACCTGGCCGGCCTCTACCATGACATCGGCAAAGGCCGCCAGGGCGACCACTCCGAGCTGGGTGCGGTGGATGCGCAGGCCTTCTGCGCGCGCCACCAGTTGCCGGCGTGGGACAGCCGGCTGATCGTCTGGCTGGTCCAGAACCACCTGGTGATGTCCACCACCGCCCAGCGAAAGGACCTCTCCGACCCGCAGGTGATCAACGACTTCGCCCTGCACGTGGGCGACGAGACCCGTCTGGACTACCTCTACGTGCTGACCGTGGCCGACATCAACGCCACCAACCCCAGCCTCTGGAACTCCTGGCGTGCCAGCCTGCTACGCCAGCTCTACACCGAGACCAAGCGCGCCCTGCGCCGCGGCCTGGAGAACCCGCTGGACCGCGAGGAGCAGATCCGCCAAACGCAGACCGCCGCGCTGGATATCCTGGTGCGCGAAGGCACCGATCCGGACGATGTGGAACAGCTGTGGGCCCAGCTGGGCGACGACTACTTCCTCAAGCACACCGCTGCCGACGTTGCCTGGCACAGTGACGCGATCCTCCAGCAGCCGGCCGATGGCGGCCCGCTGGTACTGATCAAGGAAACCACCCAGCGCGAGTTCGAGGGCGGCACGCAGATCTTCATCTATGCCCCCGACCAGCACGACTTCTTCGCCGTGACCGTGGCCGCGATGTCCCAGCTCAACCTGAACATCCATGACGCGCGGATCATCACCTCCAGCAGCCAGTTCACCCTCGATACCTATATCGTCCTGGACAACGACGGCGGCTCGATCGGCGACAACCCGCAGCGGGTCAAGCAGATCCGCGACGGCCTGACCGAGGCCCTGCGCAACCCTGAAGACTACCCGACCATCATCCAGCGTCGGGTCCCGCGCCAGCTCAAACACTTCACCTTCGCCCCGCAGGTGACCATCCACAACGATGCCCAGCGGCCGGTGACCATCCTGGAAATCACCGCTCCGGACCGCCCCGGCCTGCTGGCGCGAATCGGGCGTATCTTCCTGGAGTTCGACCTGTCGCTGCAGAACGCCAAGATCGCCACCCTCGGCGAACGGGTGGAGGACGTGTTCTTCATCACCGACGCCGACAACCAGCCGCTGTCGGACCCCCAGCTGTGCCTGCGCCTGCAGGAAGCGATCATCAAGCAGCTGCAGGCTGGCCAGGCCAGCGACACCAGCACCACCCGCGTGACCTTCTAACGATTGACGAGACCTTGCGCCGATGAACCATGCCCTGACCCAGCTTCAGCCCTACCCGTTCGAGAAACTGCGTGCCCTGCTGGGCAGCGTGAAGCCGGCGGACAAACGCGCCATCGCCCTGTCGATCGGCGAGCCGAAGCATGAATCACCGGCGTTCGTCGCCAAGGCCATGGCCGACAACCTCGACAAGCTGGCGGTGTACCCGAGCACCATCGGCCTGCCCGCGCTGCGCCAGGCCATCGGCCAATGGTGCGAACGCCGCTTCGGCGTGCCGGCCGGCTGGCTCGATGCCGACCGCCACATCCTGCCGGTCAACGGCACCCGCGAAGCGCTGTTCGCCTTCACCCAAGCCGTGGTCAACCGCGCCGATGACGGCCTGGTGGTCAGCCCCAATCCGTTCTACCAGATCTACGAAGGCGCGGCCCTGCTGGCCGGCGCCACCCCGCATTACCTGCCATGCCTGGAAAGCAACGGCTTCAACCCGGACTTCGATGCCGTACCGGCCGAGGTCTGGCAGCGTTGCCAGATCCTGTTCCTGTGCTCCCCGGGCAACCCCACCGGCGCCCTGGTGCCGATGGACACGCTGAAGAAGCTGATCGCCCTGGCCGACGAGCACGATTTCGTGATCGCCGCCGACGAATGCTACAGCGAGCTGTACTTCGACGAAGATGCCCCGCCACCGGGCCTGCTGAGTGCCTGTGCCGAGCTTGGCCGCAGCGACTTCAAGCGTTGCGTGGTGTTCCACAGCCTGTCCAAGCGCTCCAACCTGCCGGGCCTGCGCTCGGGCTTCGTCGCCGGCGACGCCTCGATCATCAAGCCGTTCCTGCTGTATCGCACCTATCACGGGTGCGCCATGCCGGTGCAAACCCAGCTGGCCAGCATCGCCGCCTGGCAGGACGAGGCCCATGTCCGTGACAACCGCGACCAGTACCGGGCCAAGTACGACGCGGTACTGGCGATTCTCCAGCCGGTGATGGACGTGCAGCGCCCGGACGGCAGTTTCTACCTGTGGGCCAAGGTGCCGGGCTGCGATGCCGATTTTACCCGTGACCTGTTCGAAGCCCAGCATGTGACCGTGGTACCAGGGTCGTACCTGTCGCGTGAGGTCGATGGCGTGAACCCTGGCGCCGGCCGGGTACGTATGGCGCTGGTTGCACCGCTGGCCGAGTGCATTGAGGCCGCCGAGCGGATTCGCGCATTCCTGCAAAGCCGCTGATGGCATCAGGGGGCGCTGTGCGCCCCCATTTCGCGGGACAAGCCCGCTCCCACAGAGGCCTCGCTATCTTGAAGGCAGCGCGTACCCTGTGGGAGCGGGCTTGTCCCGCGAATGGGTCAGCGACGGTGCTACCTGACCTGCCCCAGGTTCGCCTCGCTCAGGTCCAGCTCCCCCAGCACCTGGCGCACCACCTCATCGCCCACCAAGTGCTTGCGATGCAGCTCGTACAACGCCAGCCGCTGCGCCCTCAGGGCCCGCACCCGCAATCGCCGCTCCAGCAAGTCCATTTGCTCGGCCAAGGCCCGGGCTTCGGCCGTGTCGTTGTAGCTGTCCAGCTCATCGCGATACTCGGCCATCAAGCGCGCCTTGAGCTCCACCGCCAAGGTCGCCTGGGCTGCATCCTGAGGGGCATTGGCATCGACCACCTCCTCGGCCTCCAAGGCATGGATGGCCGCCTCCGCCGTGCGCCGCCAGGCGTCCTGTACCTCCTGGCGCAGGCGTTCGTCCGGGCTCCTGGTAACCCCACGCAGCAACAGCGGCAAGGCGACGCAGGCGCTGACCAACGACAGCAGGATCACGCCGGCGGCGATGAAGATCAGCAAGTCACGCTCGGGGAAGGCCTTGCCCGCCCCCATCAGCAATGGCACCGACATCACGCCTGCCAGGGTCACCGCCCCGCGTACGCCACCGAGCGTCAACAGCAGGCAGGACCGGGTGGTGGGCACCAGCACCAGCTCCGGCTTGCCGCGCCAACGGCGTACCACGCCGATCGCACGCCAGATGCTCTGCACCCAGACAAAGCGTAGCGCCACCAGCGCCACGAAGATCGCCACCACGTCCAGGCAGCGCCAGGCCAGGGTTGGCCACACGGCGGCCTCATCGCTGACCACCGCCTTGATGATGTCCGGCAGTTGCAGGCCCAGCAGCAGGAAGATCAGGCCATTGAAGGCGAACTCCAGCAGCGACCACACACTGCGGTTGAGCAGGCGCGTGCTGGTCTGGCGCGGCAGCAGGTCGAGCCAGCTCTGCATCATGCCGGCCGCCACCGCAGAGAGGATGCCCGACACACCGAGGCGCTCGGCCAGCACATAGGCAGCGAACGGCAGCAGCAACATGAACACCACGTGGGTCGCCGGATCGTCCCAGCCGCGAGCGATCATCCAGGCCCGCAGCCGCCCGATCAGCCAACTCAGGGCCACGCCGACCGCCAGGCCGCCCAGGGCAACGATGACGAAGGTCACGCTCGCCTCGGTCAGCGAGAACACCCCAGTGATTGCCGCAGCCAGGGCGAACTTGAAGGTCACCAGGCCTGACGCATCGTTCATCAGCGCCTCGCCCTGGAGCATGTGCATCAACGGGGTAGGCAGGCGATCCTGGGCGATGGCCGACACCGCCACGGCGTCGGTGGGCGACAGTACCGCCGCCAGGGCGAAGGCCACCGGCAGAGGAATGCTCGGCAGGATCCAGTGGATGAAGTAGCCCGCCCCGACCACGGTGAACAGCACCAGCCCCACCGCCAAGGCCACCACTGGCCCACGCAGGCGCCACAGTTCGCGCTTGGGCATACGCCAACCGTCGGCGAACAGCAGCGGCGGCAGGAACAGGAACAGGAACAGCTCCGGATCCAGCGCCACGTGCAGGCCCAGGGTTGGCCAGGCCAGCAGCGCGCCGGCGGCGATCTGCACCAGCGGCAATGGCAGCGGGACCACCCGCCCGACCAGTTTCGACACGCTTACCAGCGTCAGCAGGATGAGGACGGTATAGGCTGACTGCATCGGCAAAGGCTTCCTGTGTAATCCGAATAAAGCGACAACGGGGCGAATCCTCGCCATTGAAACAATATGTTAGCGGCGGATGGGGAACCGGGGCCGCTGCACGATAGTCGCAGGGGGCGAGTGAATATGTAACATGATGATACGTGGTAGGAGCGAGGTGCAGGGCTTCAGGATTACGACTACGCGCGATCGACCATGCACCGAGCCCCCAAGGCATGCACACCCGTGGCGCTCCAGGGAGCGTTCCCGCATAATCCCGCGACTGACAATCGAACACGGAGAAATTGGGGCGGCCTTCGAACCCCAATGCACACGATGACCTACACGCTCTATGGCATAAAAGCCTGCGACACCATGAAAAAAGCACGTACCTGGCTCGAAGACCAGGCCATTGCCTACGAATTCCACGACTACAAGACCCAAGGCATCGACCGCGACAGCCTCAACCGCTGGTGCGACGAGCACGGCTGGGAAGTGGTCCTCAATCGCGCCGGCACCACCTTCCGCAAGCTGGATGACGCCAGCAAGGCCGGTCTCGACCAGGCCAAGGCCGTCGAGCTGATGCTGGCCCAGCCGTCGATGATCAAGCGCCCGGTACTCGACCTTGGCAGCCGCACCCTGGTCGGCTTCAAGCCCGACCTGTACGCCGCGGCACTGGCCTGAACCGCCTTCGCTTCAACCCCTTATTTGCATGAGGTAATCGCATGTCCACTACCCTGTTCAGCCTGGCCTTCGGTGTCGGCACCCAGAACCGCCAGGGTGCCTGGCTGGAAGTCTTCTACGCGCAGCCCTTGGTCGCCCCGAGCGCCGAGCTGGTCGCCGCCATCGCCCCGATCCTCGGTTATGAAGGTGGCAACCAGGCCATCGCCTTCAGCAATGCCCAGGCCGCCCAGCTGGCCGAAGCACTCAAGGCTGTGGATGCCGGCCAGGCCGCCCTGCTGACCCGCCTGGCCGAAAGCCACAAGCCGCTGGTCGCCACCCTGCTGGCCGAAGACGGCGCCCTGGCCTCCACCCCGGAGGCCTATCTCAAGCTGCACCTGCTGTCCCACCGCCTGGTCAAGCCGCACGGCGTGAGCCTGGCCGGCATCTTCCCTCTGCTGCCGAACGTCGCCTGGACCAACCAGGGCGCGGTGGACCTGAGCGAGCTGGCTGAACTGCAGCTCGAGGCACGCCTGAAGGGCGAGCTGCTGGAAGTGTTCTCGGTGGACAAGTTCCCGAAGATGACCGACTACGTGGTCCCGGCCGGCGTGCGTATCGCCGACACCGCCCGTGTACGCCTGGGCGCCTACATCGGCGAAGGCACCACCATCATGCACGAAGGCTTCGTCAACTTTAACGCCGGCACCGAAGGCCCGGGCATGATCGAAGGCCGCGTCTCGGCGGGCGTGTTCGTCGGCAAGGGCTCGGACCTGGGTGGCGGCTGCTCGACCATGGGCACCCTGTCCGGCGGCGGCAACATCGTCATCAAGGTCGGCGAAGGCTGCCTGATCGGCGCCAATGCCGGCATCGGCATCCCACTGGGCGACCGCAACACCGTGGAAGCGGGCCTGTACATCACGGCCGGTACCAAGGTGAACCTGCTGGACGAGAACAACCAGCTGGTCAAGGTGGTCAAGGCCCGTGACCTGGCCGGCCAGACCGACCTGCTGTTCCGTCGCAACTCGCTGAACGGCGCAGTGGAATGCAAGACCCACAAGTCGGCCATCGAGCTGAACGAGGCGCTGCACGCCCACAACTGAGAACCATGACGGGTTCGAAGTGATAAGATCGGGTCTGGCCTAGCACCAGGCCCGATTTTCATTTCAGGTCCCGTGATCATGTTCCAGCCCTCCCCCTGGCGTGCCGATTTCCCCGCGATCGCCGCCCTGCAACGGCAGCACCAGACCTACCTGGACAGCGCCGCCACCACCCAGAAGCCCCAGGCCCTGCTCGACGCCCTGAACCATTACTACCGCCACGGCGCGGCCAATGTGCATCGCGCCCAGCACCTGCCCGGCGCCATGGCCACCCAGGCCTTCGAAACCAGCCGTGACAAGGTCGCCGCCTGGCTCAACGCCGGCGACGCGCGCCAGGTGGTCTTCACCCATGGCGCCACCTCGGCGCTGAACCTGCTGGCCTACGGCCTGGAATACCGCTTCGAGGCTGGCGACGAAATCGCCATCAGCGCCTTGGAGCACCATGCCAACCTGTTGCCCTGGCAGGAACTGGCCCGGCGCCGTGACCTGCGCCTGGTGGTACTGCCACTGGACGAACACGGCCACATCGACCTGAACCAGGCCTTGCAACTGATCGGCCCCCGTACGCGGTTGCTGGCGGTGAGCCAGCTGTCCAATGTGCTGGGCACCTGGCAACCCCTGCCTGCGTTGCTCGCCCACGCCCAGGCCCAGGGCGCACTGACCGTGGTCGACGGTGCCCAGGGCATCGTCCATGGTCGCCACGACGTGCAACAGCTGGGCTGCGATTTCTATGTGTTCTCCAGCCACAAGCTGTACGGCCCCGAAGGCGTCGGCGTGCTGTATGGACGCCCCGGAGCGCTGGAGCAACTGCGCCACTGGCAGTTCGGCGGCGAAATGGTGCAACTGGCCGACTACCACAGCGCCAGCTATCGCCCCGCGCCGCTGGGCTTCGAAGCCGGCACCCCACCGATCGCCGGCGTCATCGGCCTGGGCGCGACCCTTGGCTACCTTGCCAGCCTCGACGGCACCGCTGTCGCCCAGCATGAAGCCAGCCTGCACCAGCATCTGCTGCGCGGCCTGGCCGACCGGGACGGCATCCGCATCCTGGGCATGCCGCAAGCGGCGCTGGCCAGCTTCGTGGTGGAAGGCGTGCACAATGCCGACCTTGCCCACGTGCTGACCGAGCAAGGCATCGCCGTGCGCGCCGGGCATCACTGCGCCATGCCGCTGCTCAAGGGCCTGGGGCTCGAAGGCGCGATTCGGGTGTCGCTGGCCTTGTACAACGACGGCGACGACCTGGTGCGCTTCTTCGACGCCCTCGACCAAGGCCTGGAGCTGTTGCGATGAGCCTGTCGGCAGAGGCCAGCCAGGCGCTGGAGAGCTTCGAACAGGCGCGCGGCTGGGAACAGCGGGCGCGATTGCTGATGCAGTGGGGCGATCGGCTGGAGCCATTGGACGATGCGCAGAAATGCGAAGCCAACCGCGTGCATGGCTGCGAAAGCCTGGTCTGGCTGGTGGCCGAGAACGACCAGGGGCAATGGCACTTCAAGGCCAGCAGCGATGCCCGCCTGTTGCGTGGGCTGCTGGCCCTGCTGCTGGTGCGGGTGCAAGGGTTGCCAAGCGCGGAACTGGCCCAGGTGGACCTGCGCGGCTGGTTTACCCAGCTGGGGCTGGAGCGCCAGCTGTCGCCGTCGCGCAGCAATGGCTTGCATGCAGTGCTCCAGCGCATGGCGGAATTGGCCCCCGATCGCTGACCAACGCCGCTCCTACAGGGCGCGAGCAGGGCGGTTATTCTGGCTTGATGCGCTCCGAAGGCCGCCGCGCCCCTGCCACCAGTTTCTCCACCGCCTTGCTCGCCGCGACCATGCCGAAGGTCGCGGTCACCATCATCACCGCGCCAAAGCCACCTGAGCAGTCCAGGCGCACGCCCTCGCCCACGAAGCTCTTCTGCAGGCAGACGCTGCCATCACCCTTGGGATAGCGCAGCTGCTCGCTGGAAAACACGCAGGGCACGCCATAGTTGCGCGACACGTTACGCGAGAAGTTGTAGTCGCGCCGCAGGGTCGAACGCACCCGCGAGGCCAGCGGGTCGTTGAAGGTCTTGTTGAGGTCACCGACCTGCACCTGGGTCGGGTCGATCTGCCCGCCTGCGCCACCGGTGGTGACGATGGCGATCTTGCGCCGGCGGCACCAGGCGATCAATGCGGCCTTGGCCATGACGCTGTCGATGCAGTCGATGACGCAGTCGAGCGCTTCGGTGATGTACTCGACCATGGTGTCGCGGGTGATGAAGTCGGCCACGGCATGCACCGTGCACGCCGGGTTGATCGCGCGCAGGCGCTCGGCCATCACCTCCACCTTCGGCCGCCCCACCTGGCCCTCCAGGGCATGGGCCTGGCGGTTGGTGTTGCTGACGCAGACATCGTCCAGGTCGAACAAGGTGATCTCGCCCACGCCGCTGCGGGCCATGGCCTCGGCCGCCCAGGAACCGACCCCGCCGATACCGACGATCGCCACATGGGCCTGGCGCAGGCGCTCCAGGCCCTGCTCGCCATACAGCCGGGCAACGCCGGCAAAGCGTGGATCTTCTGTGCTCATGCTCACCCCCTGAAAAAACGGCGCGCATTATATGCCAACAGGCCAGCCCTGGGGCCGCCATGCCGCCCTTGTTAGTAAAGACCCTACAAACCCTGCTTTAATACCCCATCAACCAAAGCGTCCTGAGCGATAGCCGAGCGGCATCAGAACTTCATCGTGCGCGGGCAATCCAAGCATTGCTTGCCCTGGCAAGGCCCGCCCCGCTCCCCCTTCGGAACCTGAAACACCTATGTCATCACGCAAATTCGGTCTCAACCTGGTGGTGGTCCTGGCCATCGCCGCGCTGTTCACTGGCTTCTGGGCGCTGATCAACCGCCCGGTGTCCGCCCCTGCCTGGCCGGAGCAGATCTCCGGCTTCTCCTATTCGCCGTTCCGCCTGGGCCAGAGCCCACAGAAAGGCCAATACCCCAGCGATGAAGAAATGCTCCAGGACCTGGAGCAGATGAGCAAGCTGACCGACAGCATCCGCATCTATACGGTCGAGGGTACCCAGGCGGACATCCCTCGCCTGGCCGAGGAACTGGGGTTGCGCGTCACCCTGGGCATCTGGATCAGCCCGGACCTGGAACGCAACGAGCGTGAGATCGCCAAGGCCATCGAACTGGCCAATACCTCGCGCAGCGTGGTGCGGGTCGTGGTGGGCAACGAAGCCCTGTTCCGCGAGGAGATCACCCCCGAAGCACTGATCAACTACCTGGACCGGGTGCGGGCAGCGGTGAAGGTCCCGGTCACGACCAGCGAACAATGGCACATCTGGAAGGAAAACCCGGAGCTGGCCAAGCATGTCGACCTGATCGCCGCGCATATCCTGCCCTACTGGGAGTTCGTGCCGATGAAGGACTCGCTGCAGTTCGTCCTCGACCGCGCCCGCGAGCTCAAACAGCAATTCCCACGCAAGCCGTTGCTGCTCTCGGAGGTCGGCTGGCCCAGCAACGGGCGCATGCGCGGCGGTGCCGACGCCACCCAGGCCGACCAGGCGATCTACCTGCGCACGCTGGTCAATACCCTCAACCGTCGCGGCTACAACTATTTCGTCATCGAGGCCTACGACCAACCCTGGAAGGCCAGCGACGAAGGCTCCGTGGGCGCCTACTGGGGCGTGTTCAACGCCGCACGCCAACAGAAATTCAATTTCGAGGGCCCCGTGGTCGCCATTCCGCAATGGCGCGCCCTGGCCGTGGCCTCGGTGGTGCTGGCGCTGATCGCCCTGGCGGTGCTGCTGATCGACGGCTCGGCCTTGCGCCAGCGTGGCCGCACCTTCCTCACCTTCATCACCTTCCTGTGCGGGTCGGTGCTGGTGTGGATCGCCTATGACTACAGCCAGCAGTACAGCACCTGGTTCAGCGTGACCGTGGGCGTCTTGCTGGCCCTGGGCGCCCTGGGCGTGTTCATCGTGCTGTTGACCGAGGCCCATGAGCTGGCCGAAGCGGTGTGGATCCACAAGCGGCGCAGGGAATTCCTGCCGGTGCAGGCGGACACGGCCTACCGGCCCAAGGTCTCGATCCACGTGCCCTGCTACAACGAGCCGCCCGAGATGGTGAAACAGACCCTCGACGCCCTAGCCGCCCTCGACTACCCGGACTATGAAGTGCTGGTGATCGACAACAACACCAAGGACCCGGCCGTATGGGAACCGCTCAAGGCCCATTGCGAGCTGCTGGGCGAGCGCTTCCGCTTCTTCCACGTAGCGCCCCTGGCCGGCTTCAAGGGTGGCGCGCTGAACTACCTGATCCCGCACACAGCCGCGGATGCCGAGGTGATCGCCGTGATCGACTCGGACTACTGCGTCGACCGCAACTGGCTCAAGCACATGGTCCCGCACTTCGCCGACCCGAAGATCGCCGTGGTGCAGTCGCCCCAGGACTACCGCGACCAGCATGAAAGTGCCTTCAAGAAGCTGTGCTACAGCGAGTACAAAGGCTTCTTCCACATCGGCATGGTCACCCGCAACGACCGTGACGCGATCATCCAGCACGGCACCATGACCATGACCCGCCGTTCGGTGCTGCAGGAGCTGGGTTGGGCCGAGTGGTGCATCTGCGAGGATGCCGAGCTGGGCCTGCGGGTGTTCGAGAAGGGGCTGTCGGCCGCCTACGCGCACAACAGCTACGGCAAAGGCCTGATGCCGGACACCTTCATCGACTTCAAGAAGCAACGCTTCCGCTGGGCCTACGGCGCCATCCAGATCATCAAGCACCACGCCGCTGCCCTGCTGCGGGGCAAGGGCAGCGAGCTGACCCGTGGCCAGCGCTACCACTTCCTGGCCGGCTGGCTGCCATGGATCGCCGATGGCATGAACATCTTCTTCACCGTCGGTGCGTTGTTGTGGTCGGCCGCGATGATCATCGTGCCGCAACGGGTCGACCCACCGCTGATGATCTTCGCCATCCCGCCGCTGGCGCTGTTCTTCTTCAAGGTCGGCAAGATCATCTTCCTGTACCGCCGCGCCGTGGGTGTCGACCTCAAGGATGCGTTCGCCGCCGCGCTGGCAGGGCTGGCACTGTCGCATACCATCGCCAAGGCGGTGCTGTACGGCTTCTTCACCAGCAGCATGCCATTCTTCCGCACGCCCAAGAACGCCGATAGCCATGGCTTGCTGGTGGCGATTTCCGAGGCCCGGGAAGAGTTGTTCATCATGCTCATGCTGTGGGGCGCTGCGCTGGGCATCTACCTGGTGCAAGGCTTGCCTGGCGCGGACATGCGCTTCTGGGTGGCGATGTTGCTGGTGCAGTCGCTGCCTTATGTGGCGGCGCTGGTGATGGCGTTCCTGTCGTCGCTGCCCAAGCCGGTGGAAAAGGCGGCCGAGCCGCAGCAGGCTTGAAACTATCAGGGCTGCTTTGCAGCCCATCGTCGGCAAGCCGGCTCCCACCGAGATTGCGCCGCTCTCAAGACTTGCGAAATCCCTGTGGGAGCCGGCTTGCCGGCGATTGGGCCGTGCCGCCTGGAACCATTTGATATAAGATAACGCCCCTGTTTCCACGCCCGCCTTGCCCCCGGAGTCCTTCATGACGGCCCCAGCCGAGCTCTCGCCTACCCTTCAACTGGCCTGCGACTTGATCCGTCGCCCTTCGGTCACCCCTGTCGATGCCGATTGCCAGGCCCAGATGATGAACCGCCTGGGTGCTGTCGGCTTCCAGCTGGAGCCGATGCGCATCGAAGATGTCGACAACTTCTGGGCGACCCACGGCACCGAGGACGGCCCGGTGCTGTGCTTCGCCGGCCATACCGACGTGGTGCCCACCGGCCCTGTGCAAGCCTGGCAGCATGAGCCCTTCGAGGCGTTGATCGATGCCGACGGCATGCTTTGTGGTCGCGGCGCCGCGGACATGAAAGGCAGCCTGGCGTCCATGGTGGTGGCCAGCGAGCGCTTCGTGCGCGACTACCCGAACCACCGTGGCAAGGTGGCCTTCCTGATCACCAGCGACGAAGAGGGCCCGGCCCACCATGGTACCAAGGCCGTGGTCGAACGCCTGCGGGCGCGCAACGAGCGCCTGGACTGGTGCATCGTCGGCGAACCGTCCAGCACCACCCTGCTGGGCGATGTGGTCAAGAACGGCCGCCGTGGCTCGCTCGGCGCCAAGCTTACCGTGCGCGGCAAGCAGGGCCACGTGGCCTACCCGCACCTGGCGCGCAACCCCATCCACCTGGCCGCCCCGGCCTTGGCGGAACTGGCCGCCGAGCATTGGGACGAAGGCAACGCATTCTTCCCGCCGACCAGCTTCCAGATCTCCAACCTCAATTCCGGCACCGGCGCGACCAACGTGGTCCCGGGCGAGCTGGTCGCGGTGTTCAACTTCCGTTTCTCCACCGAATCCACGGTCGAGGGCCTGCAGGCCCGCGTGGCGGCGATCCTCGACAAGCACCAGTTGGACTGGACCATTGACTGGGCGTTGTCCGGCCTGCCGTTCCTGACCGAACCTGGCGAGTTGCTCGACGCCGTGTCCGCCGGTATCAAGGCCGTCACTGGCCGCGACACCCAACCGTCCACCAGCGGTGGTACCTCCGATGGCCGCTTCATCGCCACCCTGGGCACCCAGGTGGTGGAACTCGGCCCAGTCAACGCCACCATCCACCAGGTCGACGAACGTATCCTGGCCAGCGACCTGGAGTTACTGACCGAGATCTACTACCAGACCCTGGTACGGTTGCTCGCCTGATGCTCGCCTGCCCTCTCTGCCAGGCCGCCCTGACGCGCCTGGACAACGGCGTGGTATGCCCCGCCAGGCACCGCTTCGACCGGGCCCGCCAGGGCTACCTGAACCTGTTGCCGGTGCAGCACAAGAACAGCCGCGACCCCGGCGACAACCAGGCCATGGTCCAGGCGCGCCGTGATTTCCTCGACGCCGGCCACTACGCCCCGGTGGCCCGGCGCCTGGCCGAACTTGCCGCCGAGCGCCAGCCCGGCGCCTGGCTGGACATCGGCTGCGGCGAGGGCTATTACACCGCGCAGCTGGCCCAGGCCCTGCCCGCCGCCGATGGCTACGCCCTGGATATCTCCCGCGAGGCGGTCAAGCGCGCCTGTCGGCGCGCGCCCCAGGTAACCTGGATGGTCGCGAGCATGGCCCGGGTGCCCTTGCTCGACGCCAGCTGCCAGTTCATCGCCAGTGTGTTCAGCCCGCTGGACTGGCACGAGGCCAAGCGCCTGCTCAGCCCCGGTGGCGGCCTGATGCGGGTCGGGCCGACCAGCGGCCACCTGATGGAACTGCGCGAGGTGCTCTACGATGAAGTACGCCCCTACGCCGATGACAAGCACCTGGCCCTGGTCCCGGAGGGCATGTACCACGCCCATGGCGAAGTGCTGGAGTTTCGCCTGAGCCTGGCCGAGCCTCAGGCACGCGCCGACCTGCTGGCGATGACCCCGCATGGTTGGCGCGCCAGCGCCGAGAAGCGCGCGCGGGTGATCGACCAGCCCGAACCGTTCGAAGTCACGGTTTCCATGCGTTATGACTATTTCGTGCGCCAAGACTGAGCACACCGGAGCCCTTTATGCGCCAACCCGATATCGAGATCTACCTCAAGGACACCGACGTCGACCACAAGCAGGTGGCCGAGTGGCTCGGCCAGGCCCTGGGTCCTTGCAGCCAATGGCAGCAACGTGGCCAGACCTGGAAATGCACAGCCGGTAACATTCCGGTCACCTGGGTACCCAAGGCTGTGGGGAAATGGAACAGCCTGTTCCTGGAAAGCGACCAGACGCCGTGGGACGACGACATCGCCTGCGCCCGTGCAGCCTATGCCGCACTTGGGGTCGAAGTGCGCTGCGCACCGGGTGGCTGGGCCGAGGAAGATGGCGAAGAAGATGCCGACCGCTGGGTCCGCATCAGCGCCGACGGTGAACAGGAAATCACCTGGCGCACCAGCTGAAACGCTGGCGGGTAAGCGTCAGGCTGCAAGTTCCACGGTCAACTTGCAGCTTGAAGCTTCAAGCGTGTAGCCAGAGGCCTTAGAGGCCGATCACGTCCTCGGCCTGCAAGCCTTTCTGGCCTTGCACGAGGGCGTATTCAACCCGCTGTCCCTCGACCAGGGTACGATGCCCCTCACCGCGGATAGCCCGATAGTGGACGAACACATCCGCACCACCCTCGCGCTGAATGAAGCCATAACCCTTGGCATCGTTGAACCACTTTACATTCCCAGTCTCACGAGACGACATCTGAACTACTCCGGATTTTTATTTTGAAGATCGCCTTGCAAGCACGGGGTCACCTCCCCGTGCTGACGCAGCTCGCTGAAATATCTTGCAAGCTGCGGACCGAGTATATGACAGCGAACAAAAAAATTTCATGACTGGAACGAGTTTTGGTGAATTTTGCCGAACTTGCACAGATACGGCAGACTAACTGCCTGGATATTCCCAAAACATTTCACCCAGGGCACACACCCCATGACCCGTTCCCCCCTGCGCCGGCTGATTTTCGGCGCCCTGCGTCGCCTGTTGTACCTGTGGGTGCGCTCCGAAACCATCAACCAGTCATCCCTGACGCTCAAGCTCGACCGCAGCCGCCCAGTGTTCTACGCCCTGCCCTCGCCCTCGCTGACCGACCTGGCCGTGGTCGACCGCGAATGCACCAAGGCCGGGCTGCCGCGCCCGGTGCTGCCGGTTGCCGTGGGCCCGCTGCAGGAACCGGCTGCGTTCTTCTACCTGACGCCCGACCCGGACTGGCTCGGCCGCCATGACAAGCGCGGCGCGCCGCCCACCCTGGAGCGCCTGGTGGCCGCGGTCAGCCAGCATGCCGAGGAAGATGCGCAGATCATCCCGGTCAGCGTGTTCTGGGGCCAGTCGCCGGCCAGCGAGTCCAGCCCGTGGAAGCTGTTGTTCGCCGACAGCTGGGCCGTCACCGGTCGCCTGCGCCGGTTGCTGACGATCATGATCCTGGGCCGCAAGACCCGCGTGCAGTTCTCCGCGCCCATCCACCTGCGCGAGCTGGTGCAGCACAACAAAGGCCACGAGCGCACCGTGCGCATGGCCCAGCGCATCATGCGCGTGCACTTTCGCAACCTGAAGACCGCGGTCATCGGCCCGGACATCTCCCACCGGCGCAACCTGGTCAAGGGGCTGGTCCATGACCCGCTGGTGCGCCAGGCGATCAGCGACGAAGCCGAGCGCGAGAAGATCCCCTATGCCAAGGCCGAAGCCCAGGCGCTGCGCTACGGCAACGAGATCGCTTCGGACTACACCTACACGGCGATCCGCTTCCTCGAGGTGGTGCTGAGCTGGTTCTGGAACAAGATCTACGACGGTATCAAGGTCAACCATATCGAGCAGGTCCAAGGCATCGCGCCAGGCCACGAAGTGATCTACGTGCCTTGCCACCGCAGCCATATTGACTACCTGTTGTTGTCGTACCTGCTGTTCCGCAACGGCCTCACCCCACCTCACATCGCGGCGGGCATCAATCTCAACATGCCGGTCATCGGCGGCCTGCTGCGCCGTGGCGGTGCGTTCTTCATGCGCCGCACGTTCAAGGGCAACCCCCTGTACACGGCGGTGTTCAATGAATACCTGCATACCTTGTTCACCAAGGGCTTCCCTGTCGAGTACTTCGTCGAGGGCGGCCGTTCGCGCACCGGCCGCATGCTGCAGCCACGCACCGGCATGCTCGCCATCACCCTGCGCAGCTTCCTGCGTTCCTCGCGCACACCGATCGTCTTCGTGCCGGTGTATATCGGCTACGAACGCGTGCTGGAGGGCCGTACCTACCTGGGCGAGCTGCGCGGGGCGAGCAAGAAGAAGGAGTCGATCTTCGACATCTTCAAGGTGGTCGGCGCGCTGAAACAGCGCTTCGGGCAGGTCTACGTGAACTTCGGCGAGCCGATCCGCCTGGCCGGGTTCCTCGACGAGCAGCAGCCCGGCTGGCGCGAACAGGCGCTCGGCCCACAGTTCCGCCCGGCCTGGCTCAACGAGACCACTACACGCCTTGGCGAGACCGTGGCCCGTCACCTGAACGAAGCCGCGGCGATCAACCCGGTCAACCTGGTGGCCCTGGCGCTGCTCTCCACCAGCCGCCTGGCCCTGGACGACCGCGCCCTGACCCGGGTGCTCGACCTCTACCTGGCGCTGCTGCGCCAAGTGCCCTATTCCCTGCACACCACCCTGCCGGAGGGTGATGGCCCGGCGCTGATCGAGCACGTCAAGGGCATGGGCCTGCTGTCCGAACAGAAGGACGCCCTGGGGCGCATCCTGTACCTGGATGAAGCCAACGCGGTGCTGATGACCTACTATCGCAACAATGTCCTGCACATTTTCGCGCTGCCGGCCCTGTTGGCGAGCTTCTTCCAGAGCAGCT
Source organism: Pseudomonas sp. NY15356 (assembly GCF_048068175.1). Classification (NCBI taxonomy): domain Bacteria; kingdom Pseudomonadati; phylum Pseudomonadota; class Gammaproteobacteria; order Pseudomonadales; family Pseudomonadaceae; genus Pseudomonas; species Pseudomonas sp. NY15356. The sequence continues at coordinate 84,484 of NZ_JBLUPW010000011.1, forward strand.
CGCGCATGAGCCGCGACCTGGTCGGACAATATGTCCAGGCGTTGTACCCCTACCTGCAGGCCGAGCTGTTCCTGCGCTGGACACCGGGGCAACTGGAGGGCGTGATCGACCAATGGCTGGCCGCCCTGGTGGAACAGGGCCTGCTGCGCTTCGAGAACGGCGTCTACCTGCGCCCGGCGCCCAGTTCGCGACAGTTCGTCCTGCTGACCCTGCTGGCCCGCGCCATCACCCAGACGCTGCAACGCTTCTACATGGCGACGTCCTTGTTGCTCAACAGCGGCCAGAACACCCTGACTGCCGAGGAGCTGGAGGACCTGTGCGTGATGATGGCCCAGCGCCTGTCGATCCTGCATGGGCTCAATGCCCCGGAATTCTTCGACAAGACGCTGTTCCGCCACTTCATCCAGACCCTGGTTGGCCAGGATGTGCTGCGGCCCGATGCCCAGGGCAAGCTGGGCTATCACGACAAGCTCGCCGAACTGGCCGAGGGCGTGGCCAAGCGGGTGCTGTCGGCCGAGCTGCGCCTGTCGATCCGTCAGGTGGCCTTGCACCGTGACGAACCGGAGGAAATCGTCGGGGTGTAGGATTTCAGCCTGCCAGAGGGCCCCGCAGAGGATTCAGGATGCCAAGGCTGCATCCATCGAATACTTATCGGAGCCCTCACATGACCGATACATCCATGAAGCACCTGGATATCGAAATCGTCTCTACCAGCACCCTGGACCTTCCACCCTCGGCACAGGTTTCGCTCAGCCTCCTGGATACCTCGCTCGCGGATGCGCCAGCCATCGCTGTCGCGCAGCTGCGCTTGCGTTGTGCTGGCGTGATGCCGATCCGCCTTATGCTGAACTACGACAGCCGAAGCCTGAAAGCTGGCCGGCGCTATGTCCTTGGCGCACGCATCGAGCAAGAAGACAAGCTTTGGTACATCAACACCGTGTCGCACCCTGTTGACCCTGACAGCGTTACCGGTCCGCTGCGCGTGTCTGTCGACAGGGTCGCGGAGCCGGCCTGCATGCGTGGCGAACACGGCAGTGGCTTCATCGACCAACAGCCTGACGGCATCCATGGCGGCAACCGTACCAAGTGATCCACCGGGCACACGGCCTCGCGGTTCGTGTGCCATTTCCCTCTGATCCGCAGCCTCGTCATTTCCTAGAGTCCGCCAGACATGCACACGGCACGTTCGCCATCACCCGGCGCATGGCAAGGAGCTCATATGGACCATCGCTTCACGGAAATCTTCGGCACTGTAACCAGCCCCTATCTACCGACACTGGCAGATGGTGCTGCCCGCCTGAGCGTCACACTCAAAACCGAGGCCCAGCCATACGGGGAGTTCATCGCGTCATGGAGCTGCCAGGCCAACGGCTCGCCCATGCCCTTCCAGCTACAAGTCGACAGCAGCTGCCTGGAGACCGAGCAGGCATTAGTACTGGAGGCCAGGTGCTCGACCGCGCCAGGGCAAGCGGGTACGGTGGCCTTCGCGTCGCAGCCCTTCGCAGGGGAGGCTAGCACGCAGGTCGGCCCTCTGGACCTGCTATTGGAACCGATCGACGGCATAGCGCAGGCCACCGCAGAAAAAATGCCGATTCCGCCCGCGATCATTCCGCTGTCCGGCGTTATCCAGATTCCCCCTGAACTCATGCTGGAAGAAGCCTATCTGGACACAACCTTGTTGCTCATCCAGGAAGATGGGTACAGCAACAGAGCGTCGAGCAACATCGCTGAGCATTCCAGGCTCATCCGACAGCCGAATGCACCCTTCACCCTGCTCCTGGATGCCTCCGTCATCCCCCCTGGGTATCGGGTAAAACTGCACATGGGTCTCTTCAGCCTCGATCGACAACAACTACTCGCGGGCAACGTCATCAAGAACCTGGACCTTTCCAATCCAATGGACCTGAGCGAAATCATCCTGCGTAAGCCGCGTCGCTGAATCCTCCGGAAAAATCCGCTAAAGTCCCTGGGGTTGGCCAAAAGCCGACCCCAAGGACATCGGAGATTCCATGAAAAAACTCTTCATGCTGTGTGGCGCATCCCTGCTCGCAGCCTGCTCCAGCAACACCCCCTCGCACCAGGCCAGCCTGGATGGCGAAGTCTTCTACCTGCAGCGCATCGCCCTGCCGCCTGCGGCCACCTTGAGCGTGAGCCTGCAGGATGTATCGCTGATGGACGCCCCGGCAGTGACCTTGGCCAACCAGGCCGGCCCGGTCAAGGGCAACGTCCCGCTGCCCTTCCACCTGAGCTACGACCCCGCCCAGGTCAAACCTGGCCACCGCTATGCCGTCAGCGCACGCATCGAACTGGACGGCAAGCTACTGTTCATCAATACCGAACACCATGGCGTCAAGCTCGACGGCAGCGACCCGCAGCCCGTGCGTATCAAAGTCGACCCGGTGCGCTGACCCGCCCATTTTGCCTATAAGGAAATACCCATGATCCGCACCTCGCTGCGCTTCACCACTCTTTGCGCCGGCCTGCTGCTGTCGGCCAGCGCCCTGGCCCTGTCACTGGGCGACCTCTCCCAGAAAGATGCCAGCGGCGGCCTGAAGGATGCCCTGACCCAGGGCGCCCAAATCGCCGTCAAGCAACTGAGCACGCCTGGCGGGTTCAGCAACAACCCGGATGTGCGCATCGAGTTGCCGGGCAACCTGGGCAAGGCCGCCAAGGCCATGAAGATGTTCGGCAAGGGTGAGCAAGTCGAAGCCCTGGAAGACAGCATGAACAAGGCCGCCGAAGCGGCTGTGCCGCAAGCCCAGGTCATCCTGGTGGACGCGGTGAAGAAGATGACCGTGACCGACGCCAAGGACATCCTCGCAGGCGGCCAGGATTCGGCCACCCAGTACCTGAACAAGAGCAGCCGCGAGGAGATCCGCGCCAAGTTCCTGCCGATCGTCAAGCAAGCCACCGACAAGGTCGGCCTGGCGCAGCAGTACAACAACTTCGCCGGCCAGGCTGTGGCATTGGGCGTGGTCGACGCCAAGAGCGCCAGCATCGAGAACTATGTCACCGAGAAAGCGCTGGACGGCCTGTTCGAGATGATTGCCAAGCAGGAACAGAGCATCCGCCAGAACCCGACACAAGCGGCTACCAGCCTGGCCAAGAAGGTGTTCGGCGCGCTGTGATCAGCCGTCTACCGACATAAAACCGAGGGCTGCCCATCGCCGGCAAGCCGGCTCCCACAAGTAAAGCGTGAGCTTTGAGGACAGCACCATCCTGTCGGAGCCGGCTTGCCGGCGATGGGCCTGCAGTGCCCCTTCGGTTTTCAGCCTTTCTTCACTCTGAACCATGCCGCATACAACGCCGGCAGGAACAACAGGGTCAGCACCGTCGCCACGATCAACCCACCCATGATCGCCACCGCCATCGGCCCGTAGAACACGCTGCGCGACAGCGGGATCATCGCCAGCACCGCCGCCAGCGCGGTGAGCACGATGGGCCGGAAGCGTCGTACCGTGGCCTCGATGATCGCCTGCCAACGGTCCAGCCCGGCGGCGATATCCTGCTCGATCTGATCGACCAGGATCACCGAGTTGCGCATGATCATCCCCGCCAGGGCGATGGTGCCAAGCATGGCGACGAAGCCGAACGGCTGGCGGAACACCAGCAGGAACAGCGTCACGCCGATCAGCCCCAGGGGGGCGGTGAGGAACACCATCACCGTGCGCGAGAAACTGCGCAGCTGGATCATCAGCAACGTCAGTACCACCACGATGAACAGCGGCATGCCGGCATTCACCGACTTCTGCCCGCGCTCGGAATCCTCCACCGTGCCACCGACCTCCAGCAGGTAACCGTCCGGCAACTGGTCGCGCACCTGCTGCAGGGTCGGCAGGATCTGCTTGACCAGCGTCACCGGCTGCTCCTTGCCGTAGATATCGGCGCGCACGGTCACCGTCGGCAAGCGGTTGCGGTGCCAGATGACGCCTTCCTCGAAGCCGTATTCCAGCGTCGCCACCTGCGACAGGGCCACGCTCTGGCCGTTGTCGGTGGGCAATGCCAGGCTGCCCAGGTTGCCCAGCTCGCGGCGTTCCTGGTCGGTCCCGCGCAGCAGGATCTCGATCAGCTCGTTGTCCTCGCGGTACTGGCTGACAGTGGTGCCGGTGAGCGAGCTTTGCAGGAAGCTCGACAGGTGCGCGGTGCTCACGCCCAGGGCACGAGCGCGGTCCTGGTCGATTTCCAGGAACACGGCCTTGCTCGGCTCCTCCCAGTCCAGGTGCACGTTCACCACATGGGGGTTCTCGCGCACCTTGTCGGCGACTTCACGCGCCAGGGCGCGGACCTTCTCGATATGCTCGCCCGTCACCCGGAACTGCACCGGGTAGCCCACGGGCGGGCCGTTCTCCAGGCGTGTGACCCGCGAGCGCAGTTCGGGGAACTGTTCGTCCAACGTGGCGATCAGCCAACTGCGCAAGGCCTCGCGGTCCTCCAGGCTCTTGGCCAGCACCACGAACTGGGCAAAGCTGGCCGCCGGCAATTGCTGGTCCAGGGGCAGGTAGAAACGCGGCGAGCCGGTGCCGACGTAGGCGACGTAGTTCTCGATGCCGTCCTGCTGCTTGAGCAATGCCTCCAGGCGTTTGACCTGCTCGGCGGTATTGGCCAGCGACGCGCCTTCGGCGAGCTTGAGGTCGACCATCAATTCAGGCCGACCCGACGCCGGGAAGAACTGCTGGGGCACGAAGCGGAACAGCAGCAGGCTGCCGATAAACGCAGCGATGGTCAGCACGATCACCGTCTTGCGCCGTCGCACGCACCATCCCACCACCCGGCGCACCCGCTGGTAGAACGGCGTGCCGTACGGGTCATGGCCTCCCTCGCCATGGCGCGCCGCGTGGCGCTTGGCCAGGTCCGGCAGCAGCCGGTCGCCCAGGTAGGGCACGAACACTACCGCCGCGACCCAGGACGTCAGCAAGGCGATGGTCACCACCTGGAAGATCGAACGGGTGTATTCGCCGGTGCTCGAGGCGGCGGTGGCGATCGGCAGGAAGCCCGCTGCGGTGATCAGGGTACCGGTGAGCATCGGGAACGCCGTGCTCGACCAGGCATAGCTGGCCGCCTTGAGCCGGTCAAAGCCCTGCTCCATCTTGATCGCCATCATCTCGACGGCAATGATCGCATCGTCCACCAGCAACCCCAGGGCCAACACCAATGCGCCCAGGGAGATCTTGTGCAGGCCGATGCCGAAGTAGTGCATGGCGGCGAAGGTCATGGCCAGCACCAGCGGAATGGCCAGCGCCACCACCAAGCCGGTGCGCAGGCCCAGGGAGAAGAAGCTCACCAGCAACACGATCGCCAGGGCCTCGACCAACACCTGAACGAACTCGCCGACCCCGGCCTTCACCGCCGCCGGCTGGTCGGAGACCTTGCGCAGCTCCATGCCGGCGGGCAGGTTGCGGGCCAGGCGGGCGAACTCGCTTTCCAAGGCCTTGCCCAGGACCAGGATGTCGCCCCCCTCCTTCATCGACACCGCAAGACCGATGGCATCTTCCCCCATGAAACGCATGCGCGGCGCAGGCGGATCGTTGAAGCCACGGTGCACGTCGGCCACATCGCCGATGCGGAAGGTGCGCTCACCCACGCGAATCGGGAACTGGCGGATCTGCTCGACCGTATCGAAGCGCCCGCTCACCCGCAGTTGCAGGCGCTCGCTGGGGGTTTCGAAGAAGCCGGCGGTGCTCACCGCGTTCTGCTCCTGCAACGCCTGCTGCACGGCCTGCAACGGCACGCCGAGGGTCGCCAGCTTGACGTTGGACAGCTCGATCCAGATTTTTTCGTCCTGCAGGCCGAGCAGTTCCACCTTGCCCACGTCCTTGACCCGCTGCAGCTGGATCTGGATGCGGTCTGCATAATCCTTGAGCACCGCGTAGTCGAAGCCGGCACCGGTCAGGGCATAGATGTTGCCGAAGGTGGTGCCGAATTCGTCGTTGAAGAACGGCCCTTGGATTTCCGGCGGCAGGGTATGGCGGATATCCGCGACCTTCTTGCGGATCTGGTACCAGAGCTCGGGGATGGCTTGCGAATGCATGGAGTCCCGGGCCATGAAGGTGACCTGGGACTCCCCCGGGCGCGAGAACGAAACGATGCGCTCGTACTCGCCGGTTTCCATCAGCTTCTTCTCGATGCGTTCGGTGACCTGCCGGGAGACTTCCTCGGCAGTGGCGCCCGGCCAGAGGGTGCGGATGACCATGGCCTTGAAGGTGAACGGTGGATCCTCGCTCTGCCCTAACTTGGTGTAGGACATGGCGCCAACCGCAGCCAGGAGAATCATCAGGAACAGCACGATCTGCCGGTTGCGCAGGGCCCAGGCGGAAAGATTGAAACCCATCGGGACTTACTCCTTGGCCGCCAGGTCCACATCACGGTTGGTTCGATCCACGGGCCGGACTTGCTGCCCTTCGCGCAATACATGGCCACCGGCGGCCACCACCCAGTCGTCGGCCCGCAGGCCTTCGAGCACCGGCACGCTATCGGCGCCATAGGGCCCCAGACGCACCACGGCGCGCTCCAGCCGGCTGTCCTTGTTGACACGCCAGACATAGGCCTGGCCCTGCTCGGCGGTGACGGCCGACAGCGGCACCGACAGCGGCGCCTGTTCGGCATGGGCGATGAACACCCGCGCGCTCTGGCCCAGCTCTGCCGGTGCGCTGGCCGAGGTGAAGGCAATCCGCGCGGCGAAGGTGCGTGAACGCGGATCGGCCGCCGGAGACAACTCGCGAATACGCCCTTCATAGCGCGCATTGGGGTGCGACCACAGCTCCACGCTGACCGTTTGCCCCACGGCAAAACGGGCGAACTGCTGCTCCGGCAGGCCGATGAGCACTTCACGCTCGCCATCGGCGGCCAAGGTGAAGACTGTTTGCCCGGCGGCCACCACCTGGCCTACCTCGACCTGGCGCTTGGCGATCACGCCAGCCTGGGGAGCGCGCAACACCGCGTATTCAGCCTGGTTGCCGGCCACGTCGAACTCGGCCTTGGCCTGTTTCAGTCGGGCCAGGCCGGCGCGGTAGAGGTTCTCGGCGTTGTCGAACTGGGAACGGCTGACCATCTGCTTCTCTAGCAGCTTCTGATAGCGGTCGCGCTCGGTCCGCACCAGGGCCAGGTTGGCCTGGGCGGCGGCAAGCTGGGCGCGGTTGGCCTCCAGTTGCAGGCGCACATCCTGAGGGTCGAGTTCTGCCAGGGGCTGGTCCGCCTTGACCCGCTGCCCTTCCTCCACCAGGCGCTTGGTGACCTTGCCGCCGATCCGGAAGGCCAGCTCCGGTTCGAAGCGGGCCCGCACCTCGCCTGGGTAGCTGTCGGCCGACGCACCGGCCGGCTGGGGCTGGACCACCAGCGCCGGACGAGGCGCCGCGGGTGCTGCGGTTTCCTGCCCGCAGGCGGACAGCAGCAGGGCCAAGGCGACAGGCAGAACGATGGGCAAGGCATGACGCAACATGATGGAAATCCTTTCGGGGCAGCGCCTGGAATATTTATACTGGCGAGTATATTAAGTCAGCTGATCGGCCCGGGGAAGCGGGCAGATGCGAGAAAAACGTTCGCCCAGCACACGCCCATCGCCGTCATACCCGGTAAGATGGAGGCCTTTTTCAACCAGATTCGGAACCCCATGTCCCACGACGCACCCATAGGCCCGGGCCGGCCCAAGGACCTGGCCAAACGCGAGGCCATCCTCGAAGCCGCCAAGACGCTGTTCCTCAGCCTTGGCTATGCCAACACCAGCATGGATGCGGTCGCTGCGGCGGCAGGTGTTTCAAAGCTCACGGTCTACAGCCATTTCACCGACAAACAGACGCTGTTCGGCTCGGCGGTCATGGCGACTTGCCAGGCGCAACTGCCGGACCTGATCTTCGAACTCCCCGAGGGGGTACCGCTGGAGCAGGTGCTGCTGAACATCGCTCGCGGTTTCCATGCGTTGATCAGCAGTGACGAGTCGGTGAGGTTGAGCCGGTTGATCATTGCCCTGGGGAACCAGGACCCTGGGTTCGGGGAGTACTTCTGGGAAGCAGGGCCGAAACGGGTGCTCGGGGGAATGGAGTCGCTGCTGCGGTGTGTTGCACAGCGAGGGCTTCTGGCGATCGACAACCCGTTGCGGGCGGCGGAGCATTTCTTCTGCCTGGTGAAGGGGGCGCCGGATTATCGGTTGCTGCTGGGGTGTGCACCGGCGTTGGTGGGGGATGAGGCCGAGGCGCATGTGCGAGAGGTGGTCGGGTTGTTCATGCGGGCGTATCGGGTTTAGGCGCTTTTTTGAATGTAGGTATCGAGTAAGTGACACCTCCTCCCGCTCAGGCACCTTTCCGCCCACGCGACAAAACGCTGGCCCTGCATCCGGCCCCGGCATCGCGCTCGACGGTGTCGAAAAATCATATTGATTGGTTGGCTTTTCTGGCCTAATCGCGGGACAAGCCCGCTCCCACAGGGAGACCGCGCCCTCCTGTAGGAGCGGGCTTGTCCCGCGATTGGCCCAACAGCCCACCGCCAATCCCATTGAATAAACAACGCCAGCCCAGGCGCCACCCAGCACCAAAGCGACCACTCACCCGCCAGTCTTGAGCGCCTTCTTGGGGTAAATGTCATACCGACTCGACTTCCCCTCCAGACTGTGGCTCGGCTTGGGCCCCTCGATAATCGGTGCCTTGCGCGGCCGCTTGACCACCACCCGGTGCGAAGCCAACGCCAGGGCCGCCTCGAGCAATGCCGGCGCATCGAGGTCATCGCCCACCAAAGGCCGAAACACCCGCATTTCCTTCTTCACTAAGGCACTTTTGTCCCGATGCGGGAACATCGGATCGAGGTAGATCACCTGCGGCGCCTCACCCTCCCAGCTGCGCATGCGCTCGATCGCGTTGCCCGTCAGCAAGCGCATGCGCGCCACGATCGCGCCTACCTCCTCATCGCTGCGCGCCCGCGCCAGGCCATCCTCGAGCAAGGCGGCAATCAACGGCTGGCGTTCGATCAAGGTCATCTGGCAGCCCAGGCTGGCCAGGACGAACGCATCCTTGCCCAGCCCCGCCGTGGCATCGAGCACCTGCGGCCGCACGCCCTGGGCGATGCCCACCGCCTTGGCGATCATCTGCCCATTGCCGCCGCCATAGAGCCGCCGATGGGCCGCCTGCCCCTCGACGAAATCCACCCGCACCGGCCCCGGTGCCTGTGGCCCCAATTGCTGGATCTGCAATCCCTCGGCCCCTACCTGCACGGTGAAGCCGGCAGCGTCGTCCACCAGCGGCAAGCCCAAGCGCTCGGCCCACGCCACCGCCTGGGCCTGAAATTCGGCCGACAACGCCTCGACCCTGATACCCGCGCCCTGCTCTAGCTCTACCATCCGTTCCCGCACTCGAAAAATTAATGAAATCCCGGCCACCGCCGATACACGCAGTATCCGCTATTCTGCCAGAGCACAACGCGCGCGACTGCCATGTCAGATACTCTTCCCATCGGCTTGACCTACCTGTCGCCTGTCGACCATTTCGGTCGGCAGAACACCCAGGCACTCGGGGGCGTCAGCCACCTGTGGCAGGACTTCTTCGCCCGCGCATTGGCCGAACAGCAGGCCCCGGAGCCCGACCCGGTCAGCCAGGCCATCGAGCAGCAGGTCGACCAACACAGCGGCGAGCCACTGGGCGGTGCGCATGCTCTGGCGCAGATTCGCCTGCAGCGCGCTTGCGACATCCATGACAGCGAGATCACCCCACCCGAGCCGCTGTTCCTGCCCAAGGCCGAGTTCGAGATGGAGCTGCTGGAAAATGCCCCCGAACCCTTCAGCGCCGCCGAACTCATCGAACAACAACGCCAGCTCGACCTGAACAACAGCTGGTTGCGCCCGGTGGTCATGAACCAAGGCCAGCCGCTCCCCGAGCCAGGCCCGGCACCTTCGCCGCGCCCACTGTTCCTTCCGATCGCCGAGTTCGAGATGGACCTGCTGGACAACGCCCCCGAACCCTACGATGAGCCCACCCTGGCCCAGCAACAGAACGACCTGGAATTCGACCTCCACTGGGCCCGCCCGGTGGTGCTGAACAACGTGCGCGTACACGCCTGATCAGCGACAGACCTGCCAGAAGCCCATGTCCATGTGAAAGTGGTTGCGATGGGCCGCGTTGTAGTCCGGCCCCAGCACGGTGCTGAAACTGGCGCACGCCGCCTCATGCACCTGCCGCAGGAACTCGGCTTCCCGCCCCTGCCCCTGCCAGTCCCGCGCCAGCACGATGCGCCGGCCATCCTGGAGGCGAAAGCCGCTGATATCCAGGGCATTGGCCGTGGCATGCTGGCTCAGCCGCCCCTGCTTGCGGTGGTAGACATTGCGACAAGCAAAGCTGCCCAGATGCTCGACCTGCACCACCGGTTGGCCGAACACCCGCCGTGCCGCCGGTTGCACGCCATGGGTTTCGAACAATGCGTAGGCCACCGCCAGCGGGCACGACGCCAGGAAACTGCTGCCCAGCCGCGCCTGGCCACCTTCGATGCGCCAGACGTTCCGCAACGGGCATGCTGCCGTCGACGGGCTGTCGGCCTGCGCCCGGTAGCGCAGGGATGAGGTCTGCAAGGCCTGGCGGCACAGACCTGCGTCGGTGCGCAGGCGCGACAGCTTGTACGGCGTGAGCAGGTTCGGTGGCTGGCGTACATCCAGCACCGCCCAGGGGTTCCAGGCCGACGGCGGTCGCCAGCCCAGTTGCCAGGCAAAGCCCGCCAGCATCAGCAGGCCGACGGCCAGCACCGACAACAGGCGCATTCAGCGCCGGAACAGGTCGTTGAGGTCGGCGAACGGCATGGCCTGTTCGCCATAGCCGAACGTGCCCTCGTCACGGATCTCCAGCGCCGCTCGGCGGAACGCGCCCAATGCCGCCCGTGCCAGGGAAGAACCGACGCTGATGCGCTTCACACCCAAATCCTGCAACTGGTTGACGCTCAACGCCACGCCAGCCATCCCCATCAACACATTGACCGGCTTGGGCGCCACGGCCTGCACCACCGCACGGATCTCGTCGACGCTGCGCAAGCCCGGGGCATACAGCACATCGGCACCGGCCTCGGCATAGGCCTGCAGGCGGCGGATGGTGTCATCCAGGTCCAGGCGGCCGTGCAGCAGGTTCTCGGCCCGGGCGCAGAGGGTGAAGGGAAATGGCAGCTCACGGGCAGCCTGCACCGCTGCACGGACACGCTCCACCGACAGGCCGAAGTCGTAGATCGGTGCATCTGCCTGGCCGCTGGCATCTTCGATCGAACCGCCCACCAACCCGACCCCGGCAGCCTGCCGGATCGTCTCGGCACAGTCCTGGGGCAAGTCGCCAAAACCGTTCTCCAGGTCGGCCGCCACCGGCAAAGGCGTGGCATCGACGATTGCCCGTGCATTACCGAGCGTCTGCTCGAGGTCCAAGGCCCCTTCTGCATCAGGCCGCCCCAGGCTGAAGGCAAGGCCGGCGCTGGTAGTCGCCAGCGCCTCGAACCCAAGGCTGGCCAGCAACTTCGCAGACCCGGCATCCCACGGATTGGGAATGACGAACGCGCCATCGCGCTCGTGCAGGGCCTTGAAGGCTTCGGCTCGCAGGGTTTGCACATCCATGGTCATGACCTCCGGCAGCGTGTTGGGGATGGCTCAGAGTAGTCCTAGTTGTTCGACCTCGGGAGCGCGGGGCAATTCCGGCAGCGGGGCAAGCCCAGGCAGGCGTGCCATCAGACGCTGGTGAAAGCGCTGGGCCAGGGCAGCGGCCAGCCGGTTGTCGGCCGTGTGCAAGAAGACATAAGGGCTGCGGCCTTCCTCGATCCAGGTGGCCACCTTGTCTACCCAGGGCGTGAGGAAGGGTTCGTTGGCATCCAGGTGCGGATGCCCGATGAAACGCACCTGGGGATGCTGGCTGAAAGCAGCCGGACGTGGCGGCACCCGTGGTTTCTTGGCCTGGGCGTCCAACACGCTGGGGTCGCGCAGCGTGCAACTGAACAGGGCGCGCGGGTCCAGGCAGATACGCTCGACGCCACGCTCGCGCAGCAGCCGATTGAGCAGGCGCTCTTCCTCGCCACGGGCGAAGAATGCGTCGTTGCGCACCTCGACCGCCACCGGTACGCCGATCTCATCGAGAAAATGGCACAGCTCCCCCAGACGCGTTGGGCCGAACTGCGCGGGCAACTGCAGCCAATATGGCGAAACCCGTGGGCCCAGCGGCGCCAGCAGCCGCGTGAAATCATGCGCCGAGGCCAATTGTTCGCCCAGGTGGCTTGCGTGGCTGACATCGCCCGGAAACTTGGCAGTGAAACGGAAATGCGCCGGCATCACCTGCGCCCAGCGCTCCACCGTGGCGGGTGCGGGGCGGGCATAGAAGGTGGTGTTGCCCTCAACGGCGTTGAACACCTGGCTGTACAGGCCAAGGTATTCGGCAGGACGGGCATCGGCGGGATAGAGGTAGTCGCGCCAGGCGTTGTCACTCCAGGACGGGCAACCGAGAAAATAAGGAAGAGACGATGGATTCATCCATCAAATGTACAGGTCCAGCCCCAGCACTTCCATCTCCCAGTCGGTGAAGCCGGCTGTGGCCAGGTAGCTTGCCAGGGCCGTCGCGGTGCGCCGGTCGCGGGCACGCGGGAAGACCATATCCTGCTGGCGGGCGGGGAACCCAGCGGCGCGGCGACGGGTTCCCGGGTCCTGCGGCACCTCGACCTCATCGACCAGCTCGGCGTCCTCGATCGCTTCGTCGCGCACCGGTGCCTTACGCGCGGGGCGCTTGATCGGATAGGACTGCGAGGAGAAACCGTCGATACGCATGGACAGGGCACTCAGGATCAATGATGGCAATTTAGCAGCACCAGAGATCCGTCGCTAATGCCCGATTTGTTAACTGGACCACAGTTTGGACAAAAGGTTCGGATTTGGCCTCATCGCCGGATGAACCCATTCGCCAGAACGCCGCATTTTCCGGTGAGCCATAACCCAGCCCTTCGGGCTATGCACACAGAACTGAATTCACCGCGATGGCAGGGTCGGCCGAATCAAGGGCGCCGCTTCTCCAAGGTCTGAACTGTTCAGCGCGCCTTGGGCGTGGCCACGTTGTCGCGCAGGTACACAGGTTGCGCCTGCTCGGCGGCAATGGCCTCACCGCGCCCCCAAGCGAAGCTGGCCAGGCTGAGGATGTCCAAAGCGTTGGGCAACGCCGAAGCGTCGCGCTCGCCCACCGGTACGGCCAGGCGCTCGGCATAGCCCCACCCGGTGCCGGCACCGAACCAGTCACCGCTGGCACCTTCGGGCAACTGCACCCGTTCCGGCGGCAGTACCGCTTCGCGCCCGAGCAGGCGCATCTCGCCCTCGCTGGCCTGGTAGCAACCCCAGTACACCTCGTCCATGCGCGCGTCGATGGCCGCGGCCACCTGCTGCACGCCACGCTCGCGCAAGGCTCCCTGGGCCAGCGCCGCCAGGTTGGACACCGGCAGCACCGGGCGCTCCAAGGCAAAGGCCAGCCCCTGCACCACGCCAATGGCGATACGCACACCGGTGAACGCGCCCGGGCCACGGCCAAAGGCAATGGCGTCGATGGCATTGAGCGCCACACCGGAATCGGCCAGCAGTTGCTTGATCATCGGCAGCAACTTCTGCGCGTGCATGCGTGGGATGACCTCGTAGTGGCTGGTCACCTTGCCGTCATGCAGCAAGGCGACGGAACAGGCTTCGGTGGCGGTATCCAGGGCCAGCAACGTGGTCATCGAACGGTATTCCAGGGCAGAAGTAAAAGAGCGGCAGTATAAACGACAACGGCCCGCAAGCGGGCCGTCGTGACGCACGGTGTTGGATCAGCTCAGGGCTGCCAGCACCTTGGCGGTGATCGACTCGACCGAGCCGACACCTTCGATGTGGGCGTACTTCGGCTTGCCATTGTTTGCGGCCGACAGCTTCTGGTAGAAGTCCACCAGCGGCTTGGTCTGGCTGTGGTACACCGACAGGCGGTGGCGTACGGTCTCTTCCTTGTCGTCATCACGCTGGATCAGCGCTTCACCGGTGACGTCGTCCTTGCCTTCCACTTTCGGCGGGTTGTGCTGGATGTGGTAGGTACGGCCCGACGACAGGTGTACGCGGCGGCCGGCCATACGACCGACGATCTCTTCGTCGTCCACGGCGATCTCGACCACGGCGTCGATGTCGACACCGGCAGCGACCATGGCTTCAGCCTGGGGAATGGTGCGCGGGAAGCCGTCGAACAGGCAGCCGTTGGCGCAATCCGGCTGGGCGATGCGCTCCTTGACCAGGCTGATGATCAGCTCGTCGGAAACCAGCTGGCCGGCATCCATGACCTTCTTGAGTTCCAGGCCCAGCGGGGTGCCGGCCTTGACGGCAGCACGCAGCATGTCACCGGTGGAGATCTGTGGAATACCGAACTTCTCGGTGATGAACTTTGCCTGAGTACCTTTACCGGCCCCGGGAGCTCCCAGCAGAATTACGCGCATCTTGTGCTCCTCATATTTTTCTATGTAAATCAACGGATTCGGCACACATGGCCAATTCCGAAAAATCGGGTGAGACCGAAAATCGGTCAAAAGGCTGCTCAAGATACACAGCGCCCGGCAACCAGACAAGCGTCCCAAAGTTGCAGGAAATCGCCATGCAGGGGCCTTTGGCGACTCGGTTGCGCCCAGCGCAACCGGCTTGGCCAGGCCCGACCGAACGGCACATGCCACCCGGCCAAGGCCCCTCCTCTGTCACCTCAGCCGGTGTTGCGAAGGCCTGCGGCGATGCCCGCCACGGTCACCAGCAGGGCCTGCTCCAACGGGCTGTTCAGAGCGGCTTCGCGACTGCGCGAACGGGCCAGCAGCTCGGCCTGCAGGCGGTGCAGCGGGTCCAGGTAGGTGTTGCGCAGGCTGATGAACTCCAGGGTCTCGGGGCTGTGAGCCAGTAGCACCGATTGCCCGGTCAGCCCCAGCACCACCTGGCACGACTGCGACAATAGGTCGCGCAGTTGCGCACCCAATGGCAGCAGTTCCGGTTGCACCAGACGTTCGTCGTAGGCCTTGGCGATTTCCGCATCGGCCTTGGCCAGGACCATCTCCAGCATGTCGATGCGCGTGCGGAAGAAGGGCCATTGCTCGCGCATCTGTGCCAGCAGCTCGCCCTGGCCACGGGCCAGGGCATTGCCCAGCGCCGTTTCCCAGCCCAGCCAGGCCGGCAGCATCAGGCGCGTCTGGGTCCAGCCGAAGATCCACGGAATCGCACGCAGGCTCTCGATGCCGCCGGCACGTCGCTTGGCCGGGCGGCTGCCCAGGGGCAGGCGGCCCAACTCCTGCTCGGGGGTGGATTGGCGGAAGTATTCGACGAAGTCAGGGTTCTCGCGCACCACGTCGCGGTACGCCTTGACACCATCGGCGGCCAGTTGATCCATCAATGCGCGCCACGCTGGCTGCGGGGGCGGCGGTGGCAGCAGGGTGGCCTCGAGCACAGCGGCGAGGTACAGGTTGAGGTTCTGCTCGGCGATACCCGGCAGGCCGAACTTGAAGCGGATCATCTCGCCCTGTTCGGTGGTGCGGAACCGCCCGCCCACCGAGCCGGGCGGCTGCGACAGGATCGCAGCGTGGGCCGGCCCCCCCCCTCGGCCGACCGTACCGCCCCGGCCATGGAACAACAGCAGTTCGACCTGGTGCTCGCGGCAGATGCGCACCAGGTTTTCCTGGGCCCGGTACTGGGCCCAGGCGGCTGCCGTGGTACCGGCATCCTTGGCGGAGTCGGAGTAGCCGATCATCACTTCCTGCGGCCCGTGCAGCCCGGCACGGTAGCCCGGCAGGCCGAGCAGACGCTCCATCACCGGCCCGGCGTTGTCCAGGTCGGCCAGGGTCTCGAACAGCGGCACCACCCGCATCGGCCGGGTCAGGCCGGCTTCTTTGAGCAACAGCTGCACCGCCAGCACGTCCGAGGCAGCACCGGCCATGGAGATGACATACGAGCCCAGCGAGGCTGCGGGCGCGGCGGCGATCTCGCGGCAGGTGGCGAGTACTTCGGCGGTATCGGCCCCGGGCTGGAAATGCGCAGGCAGCAAAGGTCGCCGATTCTTCAGTTCAGCCAGAAGGAACGCGATGCGCTGCTCTTCGTCCCAGTCGGCGTAGCGCCCCAGGCCCAGGTAATCGGTTATTTCGGTCAGCGCGTCCCGATGCCGGGCAGCGTCCTGGCGTACATCCAGGCGCACCAGGAACAGGCCGAAGGTCACCGCCCGGCGCAGGCAGTCGAGCAACGGGCCGTCGGCGATCACCCCCATGCCGCACTCATGCAGCGACTGGTAGCACAGCTCCAGGGGCTCGATCAGCTCACGGTTGCTGGCCAATACCTCGGCTCCAGGCGCCAGCGTGGTGGTAAGGGCGGCATGGGCCCAGGCGCGCGTGGCGCGCAGGCGATCACGCAATTGCTTGAGCAGCGCACGGTAGGGTTCGGCGCTGTCGCCAACCCGTTCGCGCAGGGTCGCGCTGGCCTGTTGCATTGACAGTTCGGCGGCCAGGTAGTCGATATCGCGCAGGAACAGGTCGGCGGCCATCCAACGCGCCAGCAGCAGTACTTCACGGGTCACCGCCGCGGTC
This sequence comes from Pseudomonas sp. NY15356, assembly GCF_048068175.1. Lineage (NCBI taxonomy): Bacteria > Pseudomonadati > Pseudomonadota > Gammaproteobacteria > Pseudomonadales > Pseudomonadaceae > Pseudomonas > Pseudomonas sp. NY15356. The sequence continues at coordinate 101,020 of NZ_JBLUPW010000011.1, forward strand.
ACGTTGGGGTTGCCGTCGCGGTCGCCGCCCATCCAGGAGGCGAAGCGGACCGGTGCCGCCTCCAGCGGCAGGCGTAGGCCGGTAGCTTCGAACAGCGCCGTGTCGACCTTGCGCAGGTGGTTGGGGATCGCCTGCCACAGGGAATGCTCGATCACCGCGAAGCCCCACTTGGCTTCGTCCACAGGCGTCGGCCGGGTGCGGCGGATTTCCTCGGTGTGCCAGGCCTCGGCGATCAACCGGCGCAGGCGCTCGCGAACCTGCTGGCGTTCGGCGAGGGTCAGGTCACGATGGTCCTGCACCGCCAGTTGCCCGGCGATGGCGTCGTATTTCTGGATCAGGGTCCGGCGCGTCACCTCGGTGGGGTGGGCGGTGAGCACCAGCTGGATATCCAGCTTGGCCAGCTGCCTGGCCAGGGCATCATCGCTGTGGCCGGCCTGTTTCAGGCGCGCCAGCAACTCCGGCAATACCCGCGCCTCGAAGGGCTCGGGTTGGCCAGCGTCGCGGCGGCGGATCAACTGGTACTGCTCGGCGATATTGGCCAGGTTGAGGAACTGGTTGAACGCCCGCGCCACCGGCAGCAGGTCATCGTCGGCCAGGTCGCCCAACGTCGAGCTCAGCTGCTCGGCGGCGCCACGGCGGTCGGCCTTGGCGCTGTGGCGAATGTCCTCGATCTTCTGCAGGAACGCCTCGCCATGCTGCTGGCGTATGGTCTCCCCCAGCAGCTCCCCCAACAGATGGACATCCTCACGCAAGCGTACATCGATATCGGTCATCGGCCCTCTCTCCGGCGCGGCTCGCCCGCGCTCCCGCTCAGGAAGAGAACAGTACTGGCACAGCCGGCCCGGCATGGCAAGCCGCAGCCTGGCAAAGCGACTAAAGTGAAAGGAGTCATCCGTGGCCAGAGGTCGTCATGAAAATCCGCGAGCTTGTCCAACAATGGGAACAGAACGCCAAGGGGCATTTGAGCCCTACCGGCCATGTGCTGCACCTGGACCTGGAGTCCGAAGCGCGCCTGGCTGCCTTGATCGACATGTACCCCAAGCGCACCGCCGAAGAACTGCTCGGTGAGCTGGTCGGCGCAGCCCTCGAAGAGTTGGAGGCCAGCTTTCCCTATGTCCAGGGGCAGCAGGTGATCGCCACCGATGAAGAGGGCGACCCGCTGTACGAGGAAAGCGAGCACACGATAGGAAAAATACGAAAACCGGCTTAGGCCACGTACCCCTTGGGCTTGCTGGGGGCCAGCCCGAACCGTAAGCCGCTCTGTCGATCTGACTTTGGAATCACTGCATATATAGAGAGGTAAGCCATGGACACCTTCAAAAAGATGCTCGAACGGTGGGAAAGCAAATCTCAGGAGGCTGCTGATCGGGTGGATTACACCCTGACCCTCAGAAAGCACGATCTTGTCAAAATTAAGGCTTTCGCTCAGGCGTATGGACTCGATGAGGCCACCATCACTGAAAGCCTTTTGCAATCTGCTATACAGGAAGCAGAGCAAGCTATTCCCTACGAGAAAGGCTCTCAAGTCATCAGAATCGAGGAAGGTGAAGAGGTTTATGCAGATGCTGGCAAGACACCTGCATTCGTGGAAGCTGAACAAAACCTCTCAAAAAAACTTCGAGAAAAACCCTAACCACTAAATATCAATCACCAGCGTTTCGAGAACTCATTTCCGCCTCGATTTGAGAATACAGTTTTTCGTATCCTTTGAATTTACTCATCCTTGCTTTATTGAGCAGAGACAATTCCGACAACCTCATTAAACAACGATAGGTCTTCACAAAAATCTCATTAAATGAGTCCTGAATAACATCATCAGGCGAGCTTACCTGACCACATTTGAGACACATTCTTACGTAATTAGTCAAATTATAGTCGTCAAGATTACTAAAGTAATCATAGAATTCGGCTTCAGTTTTTTTGGCAACGCTATTTCTAACATCGGTACTGTTGAAGCTAGTGACGCTATAAGCGTGCTCAATCAAATCTGCCAAACTGCGTTCCACAACCAGACCATCAAAATACTCATCCAGTTTTTTCTGAATGTAGACATTCTCAGGCCAGCGGAAAATATCGCTCTTCTCACGAACATCATCAGAGAACGCGACACCCTCAAAGTAATTGTCAACTATTTCCTTAAGCCTATCATGCCGCCCCGCTTCAAAATACACTGACGCAACCGAATCCAAGTCGTTGATTGAGAACTTTAAAAGAGCCTTATCAACCGCCGATTCAAAAGCAGCAAAAACCTCACCTTCATTATCAAAAAAAGAAGAATGGAAAACATCCCAAGCTTTCTTCAACAAAGCAATTTCTGAATCGTGCTTTATTTTAGCTTCTAAAGCTGAAATAACGTTACGTAAAGACTCTTCATCAACGTAACCTTTTGCCACCAAGTCAATCACAGCAACATCAAACTCATCACACCGAGTAAACCCATACTCTTCGAGATATTTGTTTTTCTCCTCAATAGACTTCCGCTTCTCCACCTCACTTTCATCCATCTCGTCTCCGGGCAGAGAAGCACCAACATAACCACCCTCATAAGCCAGTATAAAATCAATATCAACCTTAGCAGAGCCACCACCGTATTTTGCCACAATAGCCAGTGGTAAAACATGTAGAGCCTGCTCAACAATTTGAGCATTAATACCTTTCAAGGTTGGCTTGAGCAGCCCAACAAAGTAATCAATCTTCTTGAGCAACCTAATATTATTGATTTTTAGCTTCGCAGAATTCTTGGCAATCACCTCATGCAATTCATCATCAAAATCGAAAACCAAACCAACTGCTTCGTCAACACTTGGATTGAATGTCACTTCATAGTCAAAGACTTTCTCATGATATGAGAAAAAATCATCGCCAGCTTTTAGCGTTCCATCGTTTAGCAGCATCACCACGCGGCAGTTTTTGTTTTCTGTCAACAGGGAAATTAGACCTAGTACTTCTCTGTCGTGTAGCCCAGAGCCTTTCCGCTCGAAATCATCAAGACAGACCAGCGTATCAGTAACGCGGAGAAACTGAAGACTCTCAACGATTGGGCCAATTCCTTTAACGCCCATCGCTGATACGTCATTGAACAGCGATGAACCTTTACGCATCCACCCCGCAAATCGACCTGAAATGTCTTTAAGATTCTCTTCAAACGAGCTTTCATCAGAAGCGATGTGGGCACGTTCCCGATAAACCTTGTTCTCGTAGATCGACCTTTTCAAGTCTTTCAGGCTGTTCAGCCCAAAGAGAGAAACATAAGAATAATTACGTTTACGGAACGAATCCCGGCTTTCAAGCACGACTTGTTTCCAAAGGTGGGTCTTACCCGTCCCCCAATCCCCTTTCAGAACAATTGCCCTATCCTTTTCGCCTTTAACAAAATCTACAAGGGCTGACTTAGCCTTACCAACCGACATCAACACACTCCTTTGACTTTATCATCAACCTTTATGAAATCCGGGTACTTTTGAGGATGCTGGAAAATTATATATTTTATGATTTTTTTATGAAGTGCTTCATTCAAAGCACTCTGAAAACTCGATATAGACTCAAGAGGTGACTCATCGACCAACAACGACCGCCAATGAACATTCTTTTCCGCACTGGACTCTTTGAATGTTAACAGAGCCTCAATTACTGAATGGGCCATATACCCAACCCCAGAGCGAGCTATAAAGCTTTGCTGAATTGATGCATCATCAACTACTGTTTCCTCTTCAAGCTCACAAGCATTTAGAATAGAAAGAGTTTTCGGAGAAAATTCATAATTTTTTCCACCAACGTAGTCCACAAGATGAATATCTTCAAGATGGGTTCTCCAAGTCTCTGTATCACCTTCAACTTGTTGCACCCCCACCTTCTTGAATCTTATTTTTAGTCCGACCCCATCACCTAATTGATAGCTCACATCACCTGCAAGCAAACTCATTAAGCTATTAGACAAAGCCGAAAAGAAATCAACACGATAATTTTTATTAAACCGCTCAAATAGAGAGATATCAAAAAGCGTCCAAATACTGTGACGCTTCCATGCAAACAAAACCGGAATCCCCAGCAGCTCGCCATACTTAAGGAGCTTCTCCCTATCTTTTGCTCTAAGAGTGAGCTTCTGTTCCTGTTTTGTTTTTACTTCAATTAAAACCCTATATTGATTCTTCTCCGTATTAAAAACAGCTAGCAAGTCGGGAACTTGATAAGAATCGCGTGATGACTTCGGAACTTGCTGTTGGTCCAACTTATGTATTAGTGAGCACTTCCCAAGCCAACTGCAAATTACGGCAAACTCGTCTTCTGCGGGCAATCCAAGGTCCAAACGCTGAACACGTTGCACCACCTGAGCGGCGTCCTCCCATCCACACTGCTCCAGTGCCTCATGGAGAATGCGACTCCGATCCATCAGTTTGACCTCATCCATGCAAAGCAACCTCACTCTCAGATAGCCGGGGAACTTAATCTGCTCCCCATCGTAGAACATGAGTTTTGTAGAGGCGTTTTAACATCAAACACTCAGGTTCACCACGAAATCGTGCGGGCTTGCCAGCGGGATGAGACCAATGATCTCGACGGATTTGGACTAAGCTGGAATGGGGCTATCTTGGCCGCAAAATTTTCCTTTGTAGTCCCGCTTTCCGAAGATATCGGCCCTACCCCGCGTTTCCTGGCGCTTTCCCGCCACCACCTGCATAGCCCCGGCAGCGCCGGCGACGACACCTCCAAGTGAGCCTGGGCGAGCGCCCCCAGGGCGCTCGCACTTGCCCCAGACACTCCCATTAGTGGCGAACAACGCTGACTGAACAGTCAGAAAAACTTGCCCATCGAAGGCAATTTTTTCTGAACTATCTGAAAAACGCCTCAGTCACAGCCAATAGCCATCACGCTAAAACCCTGCACACATGCCGTTGTGCACTGTTCAGCCGAAGTGCGCGCATCTGCCAGGGAAAAGCGATGGACTGCTACGGACATTGTCGTCAACAGGAGTGAACCAATGGAGCTGACCACCATGAAGACCCGCACATCGAATGACTCATCCAAGCCTGGGCGCGGGCTCAAGCTGGCCGCACTGGCCCTGGGCAGCAGCCTGGTCCTGGCCGGTTGCGCTGGCAACCCGCCCACCGAGCAGTACGCCGTTACCCAATCCGCGGTCAACTCCGCGGTCAGTGCCGGCGGCACCGAATTCGCCGCAGTGGAAATGAAGGCCGCCCAGGACAAGTTCAAGCAGGCCGAAATCGCCATGCATGACAAGAAGTATGACGAAGCCAAGCGCCTGGCCGAACAGGCCGAGTGGGACGCGCGCGTGGCCGAGCGCAAGGCGCAGGCCGCCAAGGCGCAAAAGGCCGTGCAGGACGCTCGCCAGGGCGTCCAGGACCTGCGTGAGGAAGGCATGCGCAGCGCCGAATGAGCGCAGCCCAGCCTTTTCTTGAGCCTTCGCCACTTTTCAAAGGATGAACACTATGCGTAATCACGTAATGATCCCCGCCCTGCTGGCCCTGAGCGTAGGCCTGGCCGCCTGCTCCCACGACCCGAACCCGAACCTTGAGTCGGCGCGTACCAATTTCTCGGCCCTGCAGAGCGACCCGCAAGCCAGCAAGCTGGCGGCTCTCGAGACCAAGGACGCCCAGGACTGGCTGAACAAGGCCGACAAAGCATTCATGGACCGTGAGGACGACAAGAAGGTCGACCAGTTGGCCTACCTGACCAACCAGCGCGTCGAGGTGGCCAAGCAGACCATCGCCCTGCGCTCGGCCGAGAACGAACTGAAAAACGCCTCCGCCCAGCGCGCCCAGGCCCGCCTGGATGCCCGCGACGCACAGATCCGCAAGCTGCAGGAGAGCCTCAACGCCAAGCAGACTGACCGAGGCACGTTGGTGACCTTCGGCGACGTGCTGTTCGACTTCAACAAGTCCGAGCTCAAGAGCAGCGCCTTCCCCAACATCACCAAGCTCGCCCAGTTCCTCCAGGAGAACCCTGAGCGCAAGGTGATCGTCGAGGGCTATACCGACAGCGTAGGTTCGGCCACCTACAACCAGGCCTTGTCCGAACGCCGCGCCAACAGCGTGCGCATGGCCCTGGTGCGTGCCGGCGTCGACCCGACCCGCATCGTCGCCCAAGGCTACGGCAAGGAATACCCGGTGGCCGACAACAGCAGCAACTCTGGCCGCGCCCAGAACCGCCGCGTGGAGGTGACCATCTCCAACGACAACCAACCGGTGCAACCGCGTTCGGTGAGCCAGGCGCGATAACGCCTGGGTCTTGAAACACAGGGCTGCTTTGCAGCCCATCGCGGGACAAGCCCGCTCCTACAGGGTTCTCTTGTGGGTGCGGGCTTGTTCTGCGATGGGGCTCGTGACAAGAATCACTGCACCTGCTGCGGCGTCTCCTGCCCCAGGCAGCGGATCGCCCGCTTGCGGTTGTCCACCAGCACGCCGGTCAGGCCCTTCTGCTGGGTATCGAACAGCACCAGCACACCATCGACGCATTGGGCCACCTGGGGCGCCGGGTCCAGGGAGACCTTGTAGTCTTCGCCGGGGATGGTCTTGAGCATGGTGAAGTCCTGCAGCAACAGGGCATCCTCGGGCTTGGCGAAATGCACGTAGCCGTAGTACCAGAGGGTGCCGACCGTCACGATGATGCTGCCGACGGCCGTCAGGATCAGCGGGATGGCGTTGCGTTCTTCACTCATTGCTCGTTGTTCTCGTCTGGGTAGTTGGGCACTTCGGCCAAGCGCCGAAGGCCATTGAAGTGGCTGGGGTCGTCAAGAAAGCGCAGCATCACCTGGCGCCAGGTCGGGTCGGCGAAGGTCTGCACATGGCCACCCCGGGTCAGCTGCAGGACCCGCGGCGGCGGTGCGTGCTGGTACAGGCGGATCCCGCTGTCCATCGGCACCAGGTTGTCATCGATGCTGTGGAAGAACAGCTTCGGTGGGCTGTCCAGCCGCTCGATGGAGCGGATCGCACTGTCGCCGTCCGGTACCAGCCATGACAGGGGCACCTGTAACGGCCAGGTAAGCCAGGACGTGCTCAGGGCGAAACGCCCCACTTCCCGGTAGCTGGCCGGCACGCCGTCGAACACCAGTGCCTTGAAGCGCTGGCGCTGGTCGGGATGAGCGGCCAGATAGTGGATGGCCATGGCTCCGCCCAGGCTCTGCCCCAGCAGTACCAGGGGCTTGCCCTTGACTTGCGGGGCCTGGTCCAGCCAGGCCATGGCCGCGGCGATGTCCTGGTAGACCTCGGGCAAGCTGGGCTTGCCCCGGGACAGGCCATAGCCGCGGTAGTCGATCAACAGCACCTGGTAGCCCTGCTCGGGCAGCCAGTAGCTGCCGCCCAGGTGCCAGGCCAGGTTGCCGCCGTTGCCGTGCAGGTGCAGCACCGTGCCCTTGACCTCGACACCAGGCTTGGCCGGCAGCCACCACCCGTGCAGGCGCGTGCCGTCGGCCGCCGTGAGGGTCAGGTCGCGATAGGCGAGCTTGGCCTTTTCCGGGGTGAACGCAAGGCCCGGCTCCGGGAAGAACAGCAAGCTGCTGCAGCCCCCGAGCCCCAGCAGGAGCAGGCCCAGGATCAGCAGGCGACAAGCGTCAGAGAATGTTCGCGTAGTCGGCTTCAATGCGATCCAGGCTCAGGTGGTTGAGGAAGTTGGAGAAGCACATCCAGGCCGACAGGGCGTTGAGGTCGCGGAACTGCTCCGGCAGGTACTTGGGCGGCTCCACCAGGCCCTCCTCGACCAGCTGGCGCAGGGTACGCATGTCTTCCAGGGTGGTCTTGCCGCAGAACAGCAGCGGGATCTGCTCGAGCTTGCCCTTCTTCACGGCCAACTGAATGTAGTTGTAAACCATGATGAAACCCTTGAGGTAGGACAAGTCCTTGGTGAATGGCAGGCCATTGGGCACCGAACCACGAAACACCCGGCTGGCGTTGCTGTAGCTCTGGGCCATCTCGAAGCCCTGGCCGCGGAAGAATTCATAGACCTGCATGAAGTCGGCGCCCTCCTCCACCATGTGGATCGCCCGGGTGCGGTTGGTGAGCTTGCGCAGGCGGCTGGGGTAGGAGGCGAAGGCGATCACCTCCATGAGGATGGCCAGGCCTTCCTGGGTCACGGTCGACGAGGGCGGCCCCTTGGCCAGGAAGGTGCAGATCGGCTGGTTGAGCCCATTGAGGGTGGTGCCCACGTGCACCAGCCCCTCGTGGACCTCCAGGGCGCGTACGTCGCGGCTGTTGAACATGGCGTCGGCACGCACCTTGATGTAGTCGGCACCGGCAGCAGCGTCGGCGACGATACCATCGGACTCGAACACGCGGATGGTCTCCTCGGCTTCGCCGAACACCTTGTTCAGGCGGCGCTGGAGAATCGCCACGGCTTCCTTGGCGGTGAGGTTCTTCGGCTCGTCCTTCAGGTCGCCCCGGCCATCGATGTTGTTCAGGTAGTCCGAGAGCATCAGACCCAGGTCGGCCAGGGTCGGGTCGCCGGCATGGAAGGCGTCCGAGGCCGCGCCATAGAGCTCCTGGGAAATCAGGCCGAAATCCTCGGTGCCACGGGCTTCGAGCATGCGTACCACCATGCGGTACTCCTTGCACATGCGCCGCATGATCTGGCCGACCGGGTTGAACTGGCCGAGCTGGCGGGTGATGTCGCGCTCGATGCTCTGGAACTCGGCCTTCACTGCGCTGGAATCGAACGACAAGGGCCGGCCCTGGTAGTAGGCGCGATCGACCGCAGGTGGCTCCTTGCCCTTGGCATTGAGAAAACCGTTACGGATGTTGTCGTCCCATTTCACCGCGTCGAGCACACGAATGGGGGTTTGCGCCGCGACGATGCGATCGGACAACGCGCGTATGGTTTGCTGGTACTCGTCCACCGGGGACTCCTTTCAGAACATACCTGTAACGGCCCTATCGCCGGCAAGCCGGCTCCCACCGGGTTGCGCCAGCTCACAGAAATCCGGCAAGACAGTTGCTCTCACCGATACACATGCGCAAGGGCAGTGATATACCCGTGGGAGCCGGCTTGCCGGCGATGAGGCCGCACGGTCATTTGCTGGAACGCTGGAAACGTGCCACTTCGACGAACAGGTCGGAATTGGCCGGGTCGTCCAGGTAGGCCAGAACCCGCTCCGCCGGGCTGTCGATCAACACACCCGGCCCGTTGTCCTCCACCCCCTCGGTGCTGCGCCCGTTGAGCTCTTTGTGCTCCAGCGCCTGCTGGACCTGGTCGACATCGAGGTTGTAGAGCACCAGCTCCTTGTCATCGACGATATCGAAGCCGCCGATCAGGAAGTTGCCGCCCAGGCGCTTGGGCACCCCCGCCGACAGGTACCAGCGGTTGCCATGGCGCGACACGGTAAAGACGTACTCCTCGGGTGCCTTGCCCTTGGCGGTGGCCACCGCCCGGTAGGCATCTCCGCCGACGCGGCTGATGGCGAGCTTGAGCGGCTCGCCCCAGGCGTCCTTGCTGCTCCATTTGCCAAGCAGCGCCTTGGGCGCGGCCTGGTTGCTGGGCAAAGGTTCATGGAAGGTCACCAGACAGCCACCGAGCATCAGGAATGACAGCGTCAACAACACCACACGCCAGGCTTTCATCAGGTTCTCCTTGAAAAAGTCGGTCGCCCCTGGGGTCGGTCCCAGCCTAGGCCGATGCCAGCACCAGGTGCAGGTACCGGGTAAGGATAGCGAGCATCTGCCCATCGGCTTGCGCATTCGCGTCCTTGAGCAGGCCCTGATATTCCATCTGCTCGATTATCGCCGTCAACATCTGGGCGTCCTGCTCGGGCTGGCGCGAGCCGACCACCTGCAGCATCTGGCGTGCGCCATGCAGCAGAATCTGTTCGTGGGCGGTTACCAGTTCGGCCAGACGTGGGCACAACAGCGCCTCCTGGCGGAAGGCCTGCTCGGCCATGATGAAGTCGCGCCGGGTATGCAACTGGCGGCTGACATAGTCTGCCATCATGCGTGCCACGTCGTCGGCCAGGCGCGCCCGGGACGCCGGGCTGCCGTCGCCCTGGGCGAGCAACTGGCGCAGCAGCACTTCGGAACTGGCCCAGAGCTTGGCCATGTAGGCGGCGCTGCGCTCGACATACTGGGCAAAGGTGTCGGTGAGCAGGTCTTCGATGTCCTTGAAGTAGTAGGTGGTGGCCGACAAAGGCACACCGGCCTCGGCGGCCACCGCCCGGTGCCGCACGCCACGCACGCCATCGCGCACGACGATGCGCATGGCTGCGTCGAGGATCTGCTGGCGGCGCTGCTCGCTGCCCTGGCGGGCAGTCTTGCGCCCTTGGTATTGCACGCTTTCAGCGACGGCGCTGGCGACGCCGGCTGCACCTTGTTGAGCCATTGCGGGAGTCACGATGTTTACCTCGTTGAATCTCAGCGAGGGTCTTCCCCTCTTCTTCCAGTAAAGACGGTTTGTAGCCGGTGGCGGCGCCGGCCCGCGAACTGTGACCACCCAGTCACAAAAGGGTTGCAGGCAAAAAAAGGCCGCTCCGAAGGCACTTGGCATTCATTGGAGCGGCGCTTTGAAATTCTGGGGCTGCTGCGCAGCCCTTTCGCGGGCGAGCCCGCTCCTACAGGGCAGGGCGCGCAGCGGCCCCCTTTACCATGCTCAGGCCTGCGGACGCATGTGCGGGAACAGGATCACGTCGCGGATCGACGGCGAGTTGGTCAGCAGCATGACCAGACGGTCGATACCGATACCCTCACCGGCAGTCGGCGGCATGCCGTACTCCAGGGCTCGGACGAAGTCGGCGTCGTAGTGCATGGCCTCGTCGTCACCGGCATCCTTCTCGGCCACCTGGGCCAGGAAGCGCTCGGCCTGGTCTTCGGCATCGTTGAGCTCGGAATAGGCGTTGGCGATCTCGCGGCCACCGATGAACAGCTCGAAGCGGTCGGTGACGGCCGGGTTCTCGTCGTTACGGCGCGCCAGCGGCGAGACTTCGAACGGGTACTCGGTGATGAAGTGCGGCTGCTCCAGCTTGTGCTCGACCAGCTCCTCGAAAATCATCACCTGCAGCTTGCCCAGGCCTTCGTGGCCCAGCACCTTGGCGCCGGCCTTCTTGGCGATCTCGCGGGCACGGTCGACGTCCTGCAGGTCGGCGGCGGTGAGCTCAGGGTTGTACTTGAGGATCGAGTCGAACACCGACAGACGCGCGAACGGCTCGCCGAAGTGGAACACCTTGTCGCCATACGGCACGTCGGTGGAACCCAGTACCAACTGCGCAAGCTCGCGGAACAGCTCCTCGGTGAGGTCCATGTTGTCGCGGTAGTCGGCGTAGGCCTGGTAGAACTCGAGCATGGTGAACTCGGGGTTGTGCCGGGTCGAGACGCCTTCGTTACGGAAGTTGCGGTTGATCTCGAAGACTTTTTCGAAACCGCCCACGACCAGGCGCTTCAAGTACAGCTCCGGCGCAATACGCAGGAACATGGCCATGTCCAGGGCGTTGTGGTGGGTTTCGAACGGCTTGGCCGCGGCGCCACCGGGAATGGTCTGCAGCATCGGCGTCTCGACTTCGAGGAAGTCGCGCTCGATGAGGAACTTGCGGATGTGCGAGATCACCTGCGAACGCACACGGAAGGTGTGGCGGGTTTCCTCGTTGACCATCAGGTCGACGTAACGCTGGCGGTAGCGCTGCTCGGTGTCGGTCAGGCCGTGGTGCTTGTCCGGCAGCGGGCGCAGCGACTTGGTCAGCAGGCGCACGTTGGTCATTTCGACGTACAGGTCACCCTTGCCGGAACGGGCCAGGGTGCCTTCGGCACTGATGATGTCGCCCAGGTCCCAGGTCTTGACCGCGGCCAGGGTTTCTTCCGGCAGGGTCTTGCGGTTGACGTAGACCTGGATGCGCCCGGTCATGTCCTGGATGACCATGAACGAACCACGGTTGAGCATGATGCGGCCGGCAACCTTGACCGGAATCGCGGCTGCTTCCAGCTCTTCCTTGGTCTTGTCCGCGTACTGTTTCTGCAGGTCGTTGCAGTAGCTGTCGCGACGGAAGTCGTTGGGGAAGGCGTTGCCCTTGGCACGCTCGGCGGCAAGTTTTTCCTTGCGCAGGGCGATCAGGGCATTTTCTTCCTGTTGCAGGTCTTGCGATTCGGTCTTGAGGTCGCTCATGTCGTCATTGTTTCCATCAGGTGTTCGTTGCCCCTGTCGGGCCGGGCTCGCGATACCGGCCCGGGGCCTGGTATCGCGGCGGTGGTGTGCGGTTTACAGCCCCTGCTTGAGGCTCGCTTCCAGGTACTGGTCGAGGTCGCCGTCCAGGACCTTCTGGCAGTCGCTGCGCTCGACGCCGGTACGCAGGTCCTTGATGCGCGAGTCATCGAGCACGTAGGAGCGGATCTGGTGGCCCCAGCCGATGTCCGACTTGCTGTCTTCCAGGGCTTGCGAGGCGGCATTGCGTTTCTGCATTTCCAGTTCGTACAACTTGGCCCGCAGCATCTTCATGGCGGTGTCCTTGTTGGCGTGCTGGGAACGTTCGTTCTGGCAGGCCACCACGGTGTTGGTCGGCACGTGGGTGATACGCACCGCCGAGTCGGTGGTGTTCACGTGCTGGCCACCGGCACCGGAGGAGCGGTAGGTGTCGATGCGAAGGTCGGCCGGGTTGATCTCGATCTCGACCTTGTCGTCGATCTCGGGCGAGACGAACACCGCCGAGAACGAGGTGTGGCGACGGGCGCCGGAGTCGAACGGGCTCTTGCGCACCAGGCGGTGCACACCGATCTCGGTGCGCAGCCAGCCGAAGGCGTACTCGCCCTTGATGTGCACGGTGGCGCCCTTGATGCCGGCGACCTCGCCTTCGGACAGCTCGATGATGGTGGCGTCGAAACCGCGCTTGTCGGCCCAACGCAGGTACATGCGCAGCAGGATGTTGGCCCAGTCCTGGGCCTCGGTGCCGCCGGAGCCGGCCTGGATGTCCAGGTAGGCGTTGTTCATGTCCATCTCGCCGCTGAACATGCGACGGAACTCGAGCTGGGCCAGGACTTCTTCCAGACCTTCCAGCTCGGTCACGACATCGCTGACGGCGGCTTCGTCATTCTCTTCGACGGCCATGTCGAGCAGGTCCTTGCAGTCGGACAGGCCGTTGGACATTTTGTCCAGGGTCTCGACGACCTGTGCCAGCATGGCACGCTCGCGCCCCAGCCCCTGGGCATACTCGGGCTTGTTCCAGACGGCAGGGTCTTCCAGCTCGCGGTTGACTTCGATCAGGCGATCAGCTTTTTGATCGTAGTCAAAGATACCCCCGAATGGACTGGGAACGTTCGGTGAGGTCCTTGATGGTGTTCAGGATTGGTTGGATTTCCATGGGCTGGCTACTCGCGCGAATTCGGTGAAAAGCCCGCGAGTATAACGCAGTCCGTGCCAGGGCGGCAGACCCGCCGGGCGGTATCGGCAGGAGGCCGTCGCGCGCCTGCGCGGCACAAGGTACGCGCCGCACTGGCGCGCTGTGTCCTGGTGCAAGCCACAAGGGAGTCAGGCCACACCCACCTGGTTACGCCCGTTGTTCTTGGCCAGGTACAGCCCCTTGTCGGCCGCCGAGATCAGTTGCCGGCTATGGCTGCCGATGCCAGGCGTGAGGGTCGCCAGGCCGATGCTCACGCTCAGGTGCGCATCGGCCTGGGGGGCGATGTGTGGAATGTTCAGCGCCAGCACCGTCTGGCGCAGCTTTTCGGCGATCAGCCGGGCCCCGCCGGGCGAGGTATTGGGCAGCACCAGGGCGAACTCCTCGCCGCCATAGCGTGCCGGCAGGTCGGTGGGCCGCGAGCAGGAACCACGGATGGCTTCGGCCACCTGACGCAGGGCCTCGTCGCCGGCCAAGTGGCCGAAGCTGTCGTTGTAGGCCTTGAAATAATCGACGTCGATCATCAACAGCGACAATTGCTGCTGTTCGCGCATGGCTCGCCGCCATTCGAGTTCCAGGTATTCGTCGAAGTGACGGCGGTTTGACAGCCCGGTCAAGCCATCGGAGTTCATCAGCCGCTGCAGCATCAGGTTGGTATCGAGCAGCTGCTGCTGGCTGACCCGCAGGGCGCGGTAGGCTTCGTCGCGCTGCAGCAGGGTCAGGTAGGAGCGCGAGTGATAGCGGATCCGCGCCACCAGCTCGATGTTGTCCGGCAGCTTGACCAGGTAGTCGTTGGCCCCGGCGGCGAAGGCTGCGCTCTTGACCAGTGGGTCTTCCTTGGTCGACAGGACGATGATCGGGATGTCCTGGGTGACCGGGTTGTTGCGGTATTCGCGCACCAGGGTCAGGCCATCGAGGCCTGGCATGATCAGGTCCTGGAGGATGACCGTGGGCTTGATGCGCATGGCCTGGGCCACCGCCTGGTGGGGGTCGGCGCAGAAATGGAAGTCGATGTTCTCCTCATGGGCCAGCCCACGGCGCACCGCTTCGCCGATCATCGCCTGGTCGTCGACCAGCAGGACCATCGCCGCGCTTTCGTTGATGGTCGTGAAACCTTCGATCGGTAGATCATTCATGCCTGTTCACCCGGTCACTGCCGGCCAGCCGGCGTGACTCAATACATAACTTCATTTTGGATAGATCTCCATCAGCCGCCCGGCGATACGCTCCAGCGGCCGGATCTCCACGGCGGCATCAATCGCCGCGGCGGCCTTTGGCATACCGTAGACGGCGGAGCTCTGCTGGTCCTGGGCGATGGTCAGGAACCCTCGCTGGCGCATCTGCTTGAGGCCCTGGGCGCCGTCGCGGCCCATGCCGGTGAGCAGCACGCCGACGGCATCGCCGGTCCAGTAGCGGGCCACGCTCTCGAAGAACACGTTGATCGAGGGGCGGTAGATCTCGTTGACCGGCTCGGCGGTATACGCCAGCTGGCCGCCTTGCATCAGGCGGATATGGTGGTTGGTGCCCGCCAGCAGGACTTGCCCCGGCTGTGGTGGCTCGCCTTCACAGGCCAGGCGTACCGGCAGGCCGGACACCCCGCTGAGCCATTCGGCCATGCCGGCGGCGAACACTTGGTCCACATGCTGGACCAGCACGATGGAGGCCGGGAACTCCCGCGGCAGCCCTTTGAGCAGCACTTCCAGTGCCGCCGGCCCACCCGCCGAGGAACCGATGGCTACCAGGCCACGACGTTGGGACGCTTCACGCAGCGGCGCCGACACAGTCCGGGTCGTGGCTGGCCGTTGCTGGCCGATCAACCAGCCGATATTGAGGATTTTGCGCAACAGTGGCGCGGCCGCTTCCCGGGCGTCGCCGGCCCCCAGCGAAGGCGTGTCGACCACGTCCAGGGCGCCATGGCCCATGGCCTCGAACACCCGGTGCACGTTCTGCTTGCGATCGACCGTGACGATAACGATGGCGCATGGGGTCTCGGCCATGATTCGGCGGGTGGCCTCGACGCCGTCCATCACCGGCATGATCAGGTCCATGAGAATCAGGTCCGGGGTTTGCTCGGCGCACAGCCTTACCGCCTCGGCGCCATTGGCCGCCACCCACAGCACCTGGTGCTCAGGCTCGAAGGCCAGCGCCCGGCGCAGGGCCTCCACGGCCATGGGCATGTCGTTGACGATGGCGATCTTCATCCCTGGGCCCCTCCGATCAGCTCCACCACGGCGTCCAGCAGCGCGTCGTCATGGAAGCTGGCCTTAGCCAAATAGTAGTCGGCGCCGGCGTCCAGTCCACGTCGCCGGTCTTCTTCACGATCCTTGTAGGACACCACCATCACCGGCAGCGATTGCAGGCGCTGGTCCCGGCGTACCAGGGTCACCAGTTCGATGCCGTCCATGCGCGGCATGTCGATATCGGTGATCAGCAGGTCGAAATCATCGCTGCGCAAGGCGTTCCAGCCGTCCATGCCGTCCACCGCCACGGCCACGTCGTAGCCGCGGTTGCCCAGTAGCTTGCGCTGCAGCTCACGTACGGTGAGCGAGTCGTCCACCACCAGGATGCGCTTGCGCACCAGGCCACGCCCACCCCGGGCACCACGTTCGATACGCTCCAGCCGCCCGGTGCTGAGCAGCTTCTCGACCGAGCGCAGCAGGTCTTCGACGTCGATGATCAGCACCACCGAGCCATCGTCGAGCAAGGCCCCGGCAGAAATGTCCTGGACCTTGCCCAGGCGCGTATCCAGCGGCATCACCACCAACACCCGCTCGCCGACCAGGCGCTCGACCGCCACACCGTAGAGCTGATCGCGCTCACGGATCACCACGACCCGCAGGCTGCGTTCGTCATCCTGCCCTGCCGGGCGGTTGAGCAACTGGCTCGCGGCCACCAGACCGATGTGCCGGCCCTCGTGCCAAAAGTGCTGGCGCCCTTCGATCTGCACGATCTGCTCGGCGGACACCTCCAGGGTGCGTTCGATGTGCGCCAATGGGAACGCATAGGCTTCACCGCCCACTTCCACCACCAGGCTGCGCACCACCGACAAGGTCAGCGGCACTTCCAGGTGGAAGGTGCACCCCTGGCCGGACACCTGGGTCAGCTCGATCGAGCCGCGCAGCTCGCGCACCATGTGCTGCACCGCATCCAGGCCAACGCCCCGCCCGGACACCTCGGTGACCTGGTCACGCAGGCTGAAGCCCGGCAGGAAGAGGAAGGTCAGCAGCTCCGCCTCGCTCATCTGCGCCACGGTCTCGGCAGGCGACAGCGCACGCTCGACGATGCTGCGACGCAGGCGCTCAAGGTCGATACCGGCGCCGTCATCGCTGAGTTCGAGAATCAGCAGCCCGGCCTGGTGGGACGCACGCAGGCGCAACGTGCCATCGACCGGCTTGCCCGCCAGCAGACGCCGCTCGGGCAGCTCGATGCCATGGTCGACGGCATTGCGCAGCAGATGGGTCAAGGGCGCTTCGAGCTTCTCCAGCACGTCGCGGTCGACCTGGGTCTTTTCGCCCTCGACCTGCAGTTGCACCTGCTTGCCCAGGGAGCGCCCCAGGTCGCGGACCATGCGGCTCTGCCCGGTCAGGACATCGGCGAAGGGGCGCATGCGGCAGGCCAGCGCCGTGTCGTAGAGGTGCTGCGCACGCTGGCTGGCCTGCCAGCCGAACTCGTCGATCTCTGCGGCCTGCTGCTGCAGGATCTGCTGGGTTTCGCCCAACAGACGTTGGGTCTGGGCCAGGGCTTCGAGCACCTCCTGGCTTTGGCCGCTGCCTTCGAGCTGCTGCTTGAGCCCATCGAGGGCGCGCATGCCCTGGCCATGCATGCGCTTGAGGCGCTGCAGGCTGGCCAGGTAGGGCTTCAGGCGCTGGGTTTCCACCAGCGACTTGCTCGACAGGTCCAGCAGGCTATTGAGGCGATCGGCCGTAACCCTGAGCACCCGCTCGGCCCCTTCACCGCCGCGCTTGGCCACCTTGGGCGGCGGAACGGGCTCGGCCGGCTCGCTCACAGCCTCTGGCACCTCTGCCTCTGCTGCAGGAGGCAAGGCCGCAGCGGCGGGAGCACTGGGTTGGGCTGCAGCGGACGCACTCGGGTCTAGCAGGCCGGCCAGCTGTGCCAGGAAGGCCGGCACCGCCGCCTCGCTGCCCTGGTCGCCCGGCGTGGCGATGCGCATCAGCAGGTCGGTGCCCTGCAGCAGGGCATCGATATGCTCGGCACGCAGCAGCAGACGCCCTTCCTGGGCGGCCACCAGGCAATCCTCCATGACATGGGCCACGTTGACCCCGGCATCGATGCCGACGATGCGGGCGGCGCCCTTGAGGGAGTGGGCCGCACGCATGCAGGCTTCCAGCTGGTCGGCCTGGGTCGGGTTGCGTTCCAGCGCCATCAGGCCAGCACTGAGCACCTGGGTCTGGGCCTCGGCCTCCAGGCTGAACAGCTCGAGCAGCGATGCGTCGCGCATTTGCTCAGGGGTCATGACAGGCTCCGCTTCACGGCAGACAGTACGTGTCGTTCATCCAGCACCCGCACGCTGCGGCCGCGCCATTGCAGCACCGCCGCAGTGAAATGCGCGGCGTCCTGGCCATCGACCAAACGCGCAGGGTCCAGGCGGTGGATACCATCGATTTCGTCCACCGCGATAACCACCGGGCCACCTTCGGCTGCAAGGATCAACATACGTGGCATCACTCGGCCGTTGCGTTCCTGGGCCGGCAGTATTTCCATGCCCAGCAGGTCGGCCAGCGACAGACAGGGCACCAGCGCGCCACGTACGTTGGCCACGCCCTGCAGTACCCGTGAACGCTGGTGCGGCAGTGAATGCACGGCCTGCAGCGGGGCGATTTCGGCAAGGCATGCGCAGGCCAGGGCCAACCACTCCTCGCCCAGGCGGAACAGCAGCATGGAGCGCCCAACGCTGTCTTCCTCCGGCGGCAACACCACGTCCTGCTCGTCCTGCAACAGGGCATAGCGGTCCAGCAGGCGGGTGGCCGCTGCGGCATAGACCTGGCAGTTGCGGCAGTGGACATGGCGTTCGAGCAACGGGCACTGCTTGTCGCCATGCACGCCGATGCGGTTCCAGCAGTCGTCGATGAGCTCATCGTCCCGTGCGATCAGGTGCACCCCCTGTACGTCACTCATCGTTCAGACTCCCGCCCCGCACGCGCAGCCCGCGCCTGCAGCCGACGGGCCCCGGCCTCATCGCCCTGGGAGGCGAGCAAGGCCGCCAGGTGCACCAACGCCTCTGGATGCTGGGGCTCCAGGTACAGTGCCTTGCGGTAATGGCTGAGTGCGGCTTGGATGTCGCCTTCGGTATCGCTGAGCAGGCCCAGCCAATAATAGACCTGCGCCTTGGGCGGGAACTGCTGCAGATACTGCTGGCAGCTGGCCCGCGCCTGTTCGCTGTCGCCGGCATTGGCCTGGCGAGCGATGCGCTCGAGCAACTGCCGCTCGCCTTCGCCATGGGACGGGGCATGGGAAACCGCCGGCACCGGGCGAGGCATCCGGGCGGGGCGAGTCACAGGCCGCGGCGACAAGGGCGGCATCGTCAGCGTGCGAACGGCCAGTACCGGGCGGGTGGCCGGGGGCGGTGGCTCTTCCTGGCGAACATAGGCGAACGACTGGGCGATGCCCAGCGGGCGCATGCCCAGGCGCGCCAGCAGGCTGCCCTCGGCCGGGCCGATGAACAGCACGCCCTGGGCATGGGTCAGGTGCTTGAGCACCTCGAAAACTCGCCGCTGGGTCGGCACGTCGAAATAGATCAACAGGTTGCGGCAGAACACGAAGTCGTAGAGCCCTTCGCGGCTCTTGAGCAGGGGGTCCAGCACATTGCCTACCTGCAGGTTGACCTGGTTGCGTACCCGCTCGGCCAGTTGGTGGCCTTCGTCGGTTTCACTGAAGTGCCGGTCACGGAAGGCCAGGTCGATACCACGGAAGGAGTTGCGCCCGTATACCGCCTGCTCGCCGCGGGCAATGGAACTGGGGCTGATGTCGATGCCATCGATCCGGAACGTCGCCGGGTCCATGCCCCCATCGAGCAATGCCATGGCGATCGAATAGGGTTCCTCGCCGGTCGAACAGGGCAGGCTGAGAATGCGCAGCGGGCGTGCGCCGGCCAGCTCGGCCAGGCGTTTATGGGCCAGCCCCACCAGGGCAGTGAACGACTCCGGGTAGCGGAAGAACCAGGTTTCCGGAACGATCACCGCCTCGATCAGCGCTTGTTGCTCGTCTACCGACTGCTGCAGGCGCAGCCAGTAGTCGTCCAGGTCGCTGGCCTGGCAAGCGGCGCAGCGCTGCTGCAAGGCCCGCTCGACCATGGGCGCGCCGACCGAGTCCACGTCCAGGCCGATACGCTCCTGCAGGAAGCGGAAGAAATGCTGCTGGTTCATGCCGTCACCTGCCCAGGCAGCTCGGGAAACAGCAACCGGCGCACATCGTCCGGCAGCAGGTCGTCCACCTCGATACGCTGCAACAACCCGCCTGCATCCTGGCGCACCGGCCCCAGGTACGGCGCATCGGTATTGTCCAGGCCATAGGGCTGGAACTCGTCGGGGCGGCAACGCAGGGTATCGGTGGCTTGCTCCAGGACCAGGCCCAGTTGCTGGTCGCCACGGTAATGCACCAGCACCAGTCGGGTACTGGTGCGCATGGGGGCCGGGCGACCGAAGCTCAGCGCCGAGAGGTCCACCACCGGCACCAGTGCGCCGCGGTGGGCCAGGATACCTGCCACCCACGCAGGGGCTTGAGCGATGGGCTTGAGCGTACGGCGCGGCAATACCTCGATCACCTCGTGCACATCCAGGGCAAAACGCTGGTCACCGATGCGAAACTGCAGGTACAGCGTGCCCTTGCCGTCGCCTGCCTGCTCCTGCTGGAGCTGCACGTCGTTCATCGCGATCAGACTTTGAAGCGCGACACGCCGCCGCGCAGTCCGGCAGCCACCTGGCTCAGTTCATCGATGGCGAAGCTGGCCTGGCGCAACGACTCCACAGTCTGGGTGCTGGCATCGCTGAGCTGGGCCAGGGCCTGGTTGATCTGTTCGGCACCGGTGGCCTGGGCCTGCATGCCTTCGTTGACCATCAGTACCCGCGGCGCCAGCGCCTGCACCTGGTGGATGATCTGGCTGAGCTGCTCGCCCACCTGCTGGACTTCGAACATGCCCCGGCGCACTTCCTCGGAGAACTTGTCCATGCCCATGACCCCGGCCGACACGGCGGACTGGATCTCGCGCACCATTTGCTCGATATCGTAGGTGGCCACGGCCGTCTGGTCGGCCAGGCGTCGCACCTCGGTGGCGACCACGGCGAAGCCACGCCCGTACTCGCCCGCCTTCTCCGCTTCGATGGCGGCATTGAGCGACAACAGGTTGGTCTGGTCAGCCACCTTGACGATGGTCACCACCATCTGGTTGATGTTGCTGGCCTTCTCGTTGAGGATCGCCAGCTTGGCGTTGACCAGGTCGGCTGCGCCCATCACCTGGTGCATGGTTTCCTCCATGCGCGCCAGGCCCTGCTGGCCGGAGCCGGCCAATACCGAGGCCTGGTCGGCGGCGGAGGTGACTTCGGTCATGGTCCGCACCAGGTCACGGGAGGTGGCGGCGATTTCCCGCGAGGTGGCACCGATTTCCGTGGTGGTGGCGGCGGTTTCGGTGGCGGTGGCCTGCTGCTGCTTGGACGTGGCGGCGATTTCGGTGACCGAGGTGGTCACCTGCACCGACGAGCGCTGGGCCTGGGCCACCAGGTTGGCCAAGGCCTCGGCCATTTCGTTGAAACCGGTCTCGATGCTGCCGAACTCGTCCTTGCGGTCCAGGCTCAGGCGCATGCTCAGGTCGCCGGAGCGCAGTTTGTCCAACGCATGCACGACGCGCTGCACGGGCGCGGTGATCGCGCGCAGCAGCAACAGGCCGCAGATGCCTGCGGCAACGATTGCCAGCAGCAACGAGACGACCATGCTGCCCTTGGCGGTGGCCACCGCACTGACGATATCGTTGGTCGCCGACTCGGCCGATTCCCGGTTGCGCTCGATGACACCATTGAGGTGTTGGCGGCCATTGACCCACGCCGGCGTCAGCACATCGTTCACCAACCGTTCGGCCTCAGCGTAGTCCTTTTGCCGGTAGGTAGCCAGCACTTGGTCGAGGATCTTGATGTATTCCGCTTCCAGGCGCCGGAAGGTATCGAGGGCGGCCTGGTCGTCCGACTCCTTGATCGTGCCCTGGTAGCTGGCCATGTATTGCTTGAGACGCTCGTCGAACGACTTGAAGTCGGCCAGGTCGGCCGCCGTCATCTCGCGGCGATTGGACAGGCCCACCAGCTGCTGGCTGGCCACGTAGCTGTCGACCCAGGCACTGCGCAGCATCGAGCTGTAGTAGAAGCCGGGAATGCTGTCGGACCCCACCGATTCTTCGCTGGCCTCGATCGCCACCAGCCGCGAGTAGGCGGCAACGATCATCAGCAGCATGATGGCGATGATCACGGCGAAACTTGCCAGGATCCGTTGGCGCAAGGTCCAGTTCTTCACATTCAGCCCTCAGGAATTCGATACGAGCGGGGAAAATCGCCAGAGTATAGCGTAGGCGCCCAGCGCAATCGCAGCTCAATCAAGGGGTGACGGGGCTTCCCTGCCCAGGTCGGGTCATTGCCCGGCGGCGAGCTTGACCTGTGCCTCCAATTCCTGGCGCAAGTTCGCGTCCAGACGCAGCTGGCGTGCCAGTTCATCCAGGTAGGCGCGCTCCATGAAGTTCTCCTGGTCGACCATCATCACGCTCGCCAGGTACATCTCGGCGGCCATTTCCGGTGTCTGCGCGGCGCTGGCAACTTCGGCGGGGTCCAGCGGCTTGTTCAGTTCGGCATGCAGCCAATGCTGCAGTTCGCGGTCGTTGTCGAGCCTGACGAACTCGCCTTCGATCAATGCCCGCTCACGCTCGTCGATATGGCCATCGGACTTCGCGGCCGCCACCAGGGCGCGCAGCACGGCCTGGCTGTGCTGCTCGGCCTGGGCAGCCGGCAGGCGGTCGAGGGTCTGCGGCTCCTGCGGCTGGGCCGTGCCCTGGCGCGCCTGCCAGTTGCCATAGGCTTTGTAGGCCAGCACGCCAAGAGCGGCCAGGCCACCATAGGTCAGCGCCTTGCCGCCATACTTGCGGGCCTTCTTGTTGCCCAGCAGCAGGCCCATGGCCCCTGCCGCCAACGCGCCGCCACCGGCACCGGAGAGCAGGCTGCCAAGGCCGCCCTTGCCCGCCTGGCCACCCAGCAGGTCGCCAAGGCCGGGGGCCTTGCCGGCCTCGCTCTTGCCTTGCGAGTTCTGCAGCAATTGCTGGCCGGACTTGAGCAATTGATCGAGCAAGCCACGGGTGTTCATCTGGCATTGCCTCTTCACTGGAAAGGAAAGCCCCAGATTAGGCCCGCACGCTGAACTCACGCTTAATGCATTTGCTTCCAGATGTTGCGCGGCCACCCGATAAAAACGGACTAGACTCGACTGCGGCCCATGCCAACCACAGATATCTTCTCGGCGCCTATTCCTTGCCCCGTGGCGGCGAAAGCGTTGCGGGCAGCGGCAAATGACCTAGGAGGACTCCCATGCACACCCGAATGCTGATCAATGGCCGCCTGGTGAACGGCGAAGGTCCGGCCTGGACCGTGCTGAACCCGGCCCTGGGCAGCGCCCTGGCGCAGATCAACGAGGCCAGCGAGGCCCAAGTGGACGCCGCGGTGCGCGCAGCCGACCAGGCCTTCGACACTTGGTCGCAGACCACCCCAAAGGACCGTGCACAGGCCTTGCTGGCGTTGGCCGACACGGTCGAACGCCACGGCGAGGAGCTGGCCCGGCTGGAATCGCAGAACTGCGGCAAGCCGTTCGCCGCCGCACTGGCTGACGAGATCCCGGCCATCGCCGACGTGTTCCGCTACTTCGCCGGTGCCGCCCGCTGCCTGGGCGGCTCGGCGGCCGGCGAATACCTGCCGGGCCATACCTCGATGATCCGTCGCGATCCATTGGGCGTAGTCGCCTCCATTGCCCCGTGGAACTACCCGTTGATGATGCTGGCGTGGAAGATCGCCCCAGCGCTGGCGGCAGGCAACACGGTGGTGCTCAAACCCTCGGAGATGACACCGCTGACCGCTCTGCGCCTGGCCGAGCTGGCCCAGGACCTGTTGCCCGCCGGGGTGCTGAACATCGTCTTCGGTCGTGGCCAGACGGTCGGCACGCCGCTGGTCACCCACCCCAAGGTGCGCATGGTCTCGCTGACCGGCTCCATCCCCACCGGTGCGCGCATCATCGGTGCCACCGCCGAAAGCGTGAAGCGCATGCACATGGAGCTGGGTGGCAAGGCGCCGGTGCTGGTGTTCGATGATGCCGACCTGGGTGCCGCCATCGAGGGCATCCGCACGTTCGGGTTCTACAACGCAGGCCAGGACTGTACCGCCGCCTGCCGGCTCTACGTGCAGGATGGCATCTACGAACGCTTCGTCGAGCGCCTGGGCCAGGCCGTGGCCACGATCAAGCCTGGCCTGCAGGATGCCACCGATACCGAACTAGGCCCTTTGATCAGCGCCCAGCATCGCGACAAGGTCGCAGGCATGGTGCAGCGGGCCATCGCCCAGCCGCACATCCGTCTGGTCACCGGCGGCAAGGTACTGCCCGGCGACGGCTTCTTCTTCGAGCCCACGGTACTGGCCGACGCCCAGCAGGACGACGAGATCGTGCGCCACGAAGTGTTCGGCCCGGTGGTATCGGTGACGCGCTTCAGCGACGAGGCCCAGGCCCTGGCCTGGGCCAACGACTCCGACTACGGCCTGGCCTCGTCGGTGTGGACCCGCGACACCGGTCGCGCCCATCGCCTGGCGGCGCGCCTGCAGTATGGCTGCACCTGGGTCAATACCCACTTCATGCTGGTGAGCGAAATGCCCCATGGCGGGCAGAAACATTCGGGGTATGGCAAGGACATGTCGATGTATGGCCTGGAGGACTACACCTGCGTGCGGCATGTGATGATCAAGCATTGAGCTGACGGACGAGATGACGCCGCGTCTTTCACCGGAAGCGGTGTCGCGATTTCATTCAACAAGCGCTTCCCCTTCCTACTCGCAAGCGGTTGTGACACGCGCAATTGGTATCATAGCCTGATACCATGAGCACACATCAGCGAACGACCTTGTCCTTAATCTTCAGCAAGCCCGCTCCCAAGACCCTGGAATGGTCGCGGCTGGAGTCGCTTTTGGTATCGCTTGGCGCGAGGGTCATCGAGGGCAGAGGCTCTCGGGTGCGCTTCGAGTTAAAGGGGGTGGTGGCGACCTTTCATCGGCCACACCCAGACAGGCATGCAAAGCCATACCAGATATGCGACGCCCGTCAATTCCTCGAGCAGGTAGGAGTAACCCCATGAATGTCATGAGCTATCGCGGCTATAGCGCACGCATCGAGTACAGCGATGAAGACCAACTGCTGATCGGGCACGTTGCCGGCATACGCGATGTGATTGGTTTCCATGGCGAATCGATCAGTGAGTTGCGCAGCGCCTTCGAAGACGCCGTGGACGATTACCTGGAAACCTGCGAACGCTTGGGCCGGGCCCCGCAGAAAGCCTACTCCGGCAAGCTCAGCCTTCGCCTGGAACCGGCTCTCCACGCCAGCGTGGCAGCGAAGGCCGAACTGGCGCAGAAGAGCATCAACCAGTGGGTGAGCGACATCCTCGATCAAGCCGCCCGTAACTGAAATAGCGCGGTCACTCCCTCAAGTCCGACTCATGGATCGGGTTGGCCCGGCTGGTAGCCCGTTGGTACTGGGCCGGCCAGGTGGCCTTGTTGCCGCCCAGGTCGTCGTCGGCGTGCAGGGGCCAGTACGGGTCGCGCAGCAGCTCGCGGGCGAGGAAGATGATGTCGGCCTGCCCGGTGCGCAGGATGTGCTCGGCCTGGGCCGGTTCGGTGATCATGCCCACGGTGCCGGTGGCAATCTCCGACTCCTTGCGCACCCGTTCGGCAAATCGGGTCTGGTAGCCGGGGCCGGTGGGGATTTCGGCGTTGACCGAGGTGCCGCCGGAGGACACATCGATCAAGTCCACGCCAATGGCTCTCAGGCGCCGGGCCAGCTCGACGGTTTCGTCCGGGTTCCAGCCATCTTCGACCCAGTCGGTGGCCGAGACCCGTACGAACAGCGGCAGCTCCTGTGGCCACACCTTGCGCACCGCCTCGGTGACTTCCAGGGTCAGGCGGATACGGTTTTCGAAGCAGCTGCCATAGCGATCGCGCCGCTGGTTGCTCAGCGGCGACAGGAACTGGTGCAGCAGGTAGCCGTGGGCAGCATGCACCTCGACCACCTTGAAACCCGCCTCCAGGGCACGGCGCGCAGCATCGGCGAAGGCCTGGACGATGCCGGTGATTTCATCTTCGGACAACTCACGGGGCACGGTGTGCTCCGGGTCGAAGGCAATCTTCGACGGGCCTACCGGCTGCCAGCCGCCGTCTTCGACCTTGACACTGCCGTGCTTGCCCAGCCAGGGGCGATGGGTACTGGCCTTGCGCCCGGCATGGGCGAGCTGGATGCCGGGCACGGCGCCCTGGGCGGTGATGAAGCGGGTGATGCGCTGCAGGGGTGGGATCTGGGCGTCGTTCCACAGGCCCAGGTCCTCGGCACTGATGCGACCATCGGGGGTGACGGCGGTGGCTTCGGTGATCACCAGGCCAGCGCCGCCAACGGCACGGCTGCCCAGGTGCACCAGGTGCCAATCGTTGGCCAGCCCGTCAGCGGCGGAGTACTGGCACATGGGGGAGACGGCGATGCGGTTGGGTAGGGTCAGCTGACGCAGGGTGTAGGGCTCAAGCAGCAGGCTCATGAGGGGACCTCCCAGGGACTCCAATGGTTGGCCGGTCCGGGCACTTGTGTGAGGCCTTGGTCCGGTATCGGTAGTGTTCAGACTAGACCAGATAGGGAGTGCCTGCCTTCAGGGGGGCGGTGTCTGAAAGATCGAGCGCCGCCCAATCGTGGGAGGAGCGCGCGCCGATAAATCCGGCTACCGCGCCTCCATGTGTGCAATCATCAATTGCACGCTCTCCTGCCCGCGAAACTCGTTCACATCCAGCTTGTAGGCCAGCTCCACCCAACGCACCGTAGGGTTCGGCCAGACCTCCCGGTCGATCCCGAAGGCAATCCCGTCCAGCCTGACCGAACCGCACTCACTCTTGAGCACCACCTTCAGGTGCCGTTCCCCCACCACCCGCTGCTCGACCAACTGGAAAACCCCGTGGAACAATGGCTCGGGGAAGTGCTGCCCCCACGGCCCGGCATGGCGCAAGGCGCGTGCCAGGTCCAGGTGGAACTCCTCGACCGCCAGCGTCCCGTCGGACAGCAACCGCCCGGTCAGGTCCTCTTCCCCAAGGTGCCGGCGAACCTCCTCGTCGAAGGCTGCGGCAAACGCCGGGAAATGCTCCGCCGGCAACGACAGGCCGGCCGCCATGGCATGCCCGCCGAACTTGCTGATCAAGTGCGGATGCCGTGCAGCCACCGCATCCAGCGCATCGCGGATATGGAACCCAGGTACCGAGCGCGCCGACCCCTTGAGCATCCCCTCGCCGGCGTCGGCAAAGGCGATTGTCGGCCGGTGATAGCGCTCCTTCAGCCGCGACGCAAGGATGCCGATCACCCCCTGGTGCCAGTCGGGCTCGAACAGGCACAGGCCATAAGGCATGGACTCGACCGGCAGGTCCTTGAGCTGGGCCAGCGCCTCGCGCTGCATGCCCTGTTCGATGGACTTGCGGTCCTGGTTCAGCCCATCGAGCTGCTGGGCCATGTCCAGCGCCAAGGCTGCGTCATCGCAGAGCAGGCATTCGATCCCCAGGCTCATGTCGTCCAGGCGACCGGCCGCATTCAGGCGCGGGCCGAGAATGAAGCCAAGGTCGGTGGAGGTGATGCGCCGGTGATCGCGCCGGGCCACTTCGAGAATGGCCTTGAGCCCCGGCCGGGCCCGCCCGGCGCGGATACGCTCCAACCCCTGGTGCACCAGGATGCGGTTGTTGGCATCCAACGGCACCACGTCGGCGACGCTGCCCAGGGCCACCAGGTCGAGCAGCTCGCCGATATTCGGCTGCGCTTGGCTGTCATAGCGGCCCAGGCTGCGCAGGCGTGCACGCAGAGCCATCAATACATAGAAGATCACCCCCACGCCGGCCAGGGCCTTGCTGGGGAAATCGCAGCCGGGCTGGTTCGGATTGACGATCGCGTCGGCATCCGGCAGGTGCTCGCCCGGCAGGTGGTGGTCGGTGACCAGCACCTTCAGGCCGGCCGCCTTGGCGGCGGCGACGCCCTCGACGCTGGAGATGCCGTTGTCCACCGTGATCAGCAACTGCGGCTCGCGCTGCAGGGCCACCTGGACGATTTCGGGGGTCAGGCCATAGCCGTATTCGAAACGGTTCGGCACCAGGTAGTCGACATGGGCCGCGCCCAGCAGCCGCAGGCCAAGCACACCGACGGTACTGGCCGTGGCACCGTCGGCGTCGAAATCGCCGACGATGAGGATGCGCTGGCGCTGGTCGAGCGCCTCGACCAGCAGGTCCACCGCCGCGTCGATGCCCTTGAGCTGTTGGTAGGGCAGCAGCCGCGCCAGGCTCTTGTCCAGTTCGGCCTCCGACTGCACGCCACGGGCGGCATACAGGCGGGTCAGCAAGGGCGGGAGGTTACCGAGAAAGGGCAGGCTCGGTGGCAAGGGACGAGGTTCGATACGCATCGGGGGCTTCGGCAATCAGGTTGGGGACAGGTCAGCCACGCTCACCGAGCAGCCACTCCAGCTGCACTTCGTGCTGGCCACGGTCGTCGGTCACGAACAGGGTGCCCTCGCTGATCATCACGTCCCACTTGATCGAGCGGGGCATGTCGGTGGCCAGGGTCTCCAGCGCTTCCTGGGGCACCGCGGCGATGCTGAGGTTCTTCAGGCCCTTGACCGCATCGACCACCTTGTTCTGCCATACGCGCAGGCTGCCATAGGCCAGCAGGCTGGTACGTTCGGTACGGCGCGAGCACCAGGTCAGGCGCTCGGCATCCGGCTGGCCGACTTCGATCCAGTGCAGCACGCGGTCATCCAGGCTCTTTTCCCACAAAGCGGCCTCGTCCACGTCCGACAGGCCGCGGCCGAACGACAGGTTCTCGTTGTACCACAGGGCATAGGCCAGCAGGCGCACGGCCATGCGTTCCTCGGTTTCCGAAGGATGACGGGCGATGGTCTGGCGGACATTCTCGTATACGCCGCGGTCGAGGTCGGTCAGATTCAGTTCGAACTTGTAGGTGGTGGACGGCTGGGCCATGGGCGGGGGCTTCTTGCGAAATAAAAGTCACACAGTCTAACCGATCCCGCCCTTCGTTGTGCCGTGACAGTACCTGCAGCCGACGACCTATGATAAAACCACGCATCAACCCAGCCGCCACGGATGCCCCATGCCCACGCCCAGCAAACCCCTCGCCGGCCTGAAAGTGATCGAGCTCGGTACCCTGATCGCCGGCCCCTTCGCCTCGCGCATCTGCGCCGAATTCGGCGCTGAGGTCATCAAGGTCGAATCCCCCGATGGCGGCGACCCGCTGCGCAAATGGCGCAAGCTGTACGAGGGCACTTCGTTGTGGTGGTTCGTCCAGGCGCGCAACAAGCAATCGCTGACGCTCAACCTCAAGCACCCTGAGGGCCGTGAGATTCTCAAGCGGCTGCTGGCCGATGCCGACATCCTGATCGAGAACTTCCGGCCCGGCGTGCTGGAGAAACTGGGCCTGGGCTGGGATGTGCTGCATGCGCTCAACCCGCGCCTGGTCATGGTGCGCCTGTCGGGCTTCGGCCAGACCGGCCCGATGAAGGACCAGCCCGGTTTCGGCGCCGTGGGCGAATCCATGGGCGGCCTGCGCTACATCACAGGTTTCGAGGACCGCCCGCCGGTGCGCACCGGGATCTCCATCGGCGATTCGATCGCCGCCCTGTGGGGCGTGATCGGCGCACTCATGGCCCTGCGTCACCGCGAGGTCAACGGTGGCCAGGGGCAGGTGGTGGATGTGGCCTTGTACGAAGCCATCTTCGCCATGATGGAAAGCATGGTGCCGGAGTTCGATGTGTTCGGCTTCATCCGCGAGCGCACCGGCAACATCATGCCGGGCATCACGCCCTCCTCCATCCACACCAGCGCCGATGGCAAGCACGTGCAGATCGGCGCCAATGGCGATGCCATCTTCAAGCGTTTCATGCAGGCCATCGGCCGCGACGACCTGGCCAGCGACCCGGCCCTGGCCACCAACGATGGCCGGGACCTGCGCCGCGACGAGCTCTACGGCGTCATCGACCGCTGGGTCAACAGCCTGCCGCTGGCGCAGGTGATGCAGGTGCTGACCGATGCCGAGGTACCGGCGAGCCGGATCTACTCGGCCGAGGACATGTTCAACGACCCGCAGTACCTGGCCCGCGAAATGTTCCTCCAGGCCAGGCTGCCCGATGGCAAGCCGTTCAAGATGCCGGGCATCGTCCCCAAGCTCTCGGACACCCCGGGCTCCACCGAATGGGTCGGCCCGGCCCTGGGCGAACATACCGAGGCGGTGCTCGCCGGCCTGGGCTACGACGCGCCAGCCATCAGCCGGTTGCGCGAAGCCGGTGCGGTCTGACGGCACGCCGATGCCCATGGCCGTCCGACAGGTACTTGGCCTGCTGCTCCTGTTGTGTGGGTTGCTGCCCGCCATGGCCAGCGCCAAGGAGCGCCTGATGTGGCTGATACGCGACTTGCCGCCGTTCACCATCTTCGATGGCGTGGCACAAGGCCAGGGCGTCATCGACCGCTTGCTGCCACAGTTGATCACACAAATGCCCGAATACGAGCACAGCATCATCCGGGTCAATCGTGCCCGGGGCATGCAGATGCTCCAGGAACCCAGCTTCACCTGCGATCCGACCTTGCTGTGGACGCCGGAGCGGGCCAGGTTCGTGCATTTCTCCACACCGTCCTTGGGCGTGCTGAGCAGCGGCGTGGTAGTGCGTAAGCGCGACCAGGGCATGCTGGCGCCCCTTCTGGACGGCCAGCAAGTCGACCTCAAACGCTTGCTCGCCGAGCCCCGTCTCAAGCTTGGCGTGGTCGCAGAACGCAGCTACAGCACCCAGGTCGACGCTATGCTGCGCCAACTGCCCGACACCGTCGTGAGCCGCCATTACGGCAACGAAGCCACCACCAACCTGTTGCAGATGCAGCAGCTGGGGCGCCTGCAACTGGTGCTGGGGTACTGGCCGGAAATCCGCTACCTGATCCAGGTACAGGGTTGGCCGCTGGAAAATTATGCGTTCCATCCCATTCAAGGCGTGAACCGCTACCAGTTCCTGCACGTCGGCTGCTCCGATACACCGCTGGGGCGCGAAGCCATCCGCCATATCGACCAACTGCTGCCGGCCCTGCGTCGGGACGTCCTGCCTGCACTGTATGCCCAATGGCTGGACCCGGAGCAACGACAGGACTACCTGGAGCACAGCAAGCACTTTTTCGAAGACCGCCAGGACTAGGTTTATTGCCTGAAAGCCAAAAAGAAACCCCGGACGCTGGGGAAGGATCGTCCGGGGCCAAGCGAAGTCCAAGGGACTTCCAGGGGCAGCCCGCAGCACCGGAGCAAAGCGCTGTCACACCACCCCTACTGTTTCTGATGAGCCGTTCAGGCGAAGGTTCCCTGAAATGTTCGCTGGTGCTGCAAGGCCGCAATCACGCAGGGTTGCAAGCGGCCTTCGGCGATCTGCAGGTCCCGATGCAGGCCATCGACCAGATCGACCAGCAGCCGCTGGTCCTGCAACTGACGTTGGCTCACGGTGCGTTGGAGGGTCACTTCCCCTTGCTTGTCGACCACGGTGAGTTGGCGGTTGCCGCTGGCGTCGGTTTCGCCAAGGTGGGCCTGGTAAGGGGTCAGGGCATGGTTGAGCAGTTTGCAGATTCTTTCCATCCGGCTTACTCGCTGTTCGTGGAACCTATCGGAACTGACCACCAGGCGCAGCGGAAAGTTCGTCACACGGCGCCGGTCACCTTGAGCATGCGCGGGGGAGATGACAGTTTGACAACGGGCCTAGACGGATAGGCCGGCCGGCAACGCCAGGCGCTCCAGTGCTCTTTGCAAGGTCGGCATCGACAAGGGCCAGGACAACTCACCGACGACCTTGAGGTCCTGCCGCCGGGCTTCGCGGGCCAGGCTCTCCCCCTGCCCCGCCGGCTCGCCGACGAACAACAACGCACAAGGACGCTGCGCGCGATCCACCTGCCGGAGCAGGACTCGCCCCTCTCGTACCGGCATGGCATTGTCCAGGATCAGCAGGTCGATCGTACCGCGTTGCGCCAGGCAGGACTTGGCCTCGAGCAGGTCCTGGGCGACCCGTACATTGAAGACGCCGTGGGCATTGCAGGCCTGATGCAGGGAAATGTCGTGGGAAGGTCGTGCGTGAATCAGCACGTTGAGCCATTGCATGAGCCGCTCCTGGAGTATCGCACCCGCGTGAATGGGCAAGTCACTCTAATGGCGTCACGCTGAAAGCTATGTCAGAAAAATCCGAATCTTTTGTAGAAATATCCGCGCCACGCGCTGCGGGAATGGCTTGCGCGCCACGGCGCATGGCACCGGCGTTGCCGGTGATCGCGGGACAAGTCGGACCGGCGGTCCAACCTGTCCCGCGATGGCGTCAGAGCGGCTTGCCGCGGTTGCCGTGCTGGCTGACGAAGGCCTGGACGGTCTTCAGGTCATTGGCCAGGACCGTGCAGCGCTCTTCGCGGCTGAACAGATCGCTCAGGTGCGCCGGCAGTTCCAGGGCCTTGCCCACGCCTGCCTTTTCCACCGCCTCGGGGAACTTGACCGGGTGCGCCGTGCCCAGCACTACCATTGGCGTGTCCAGGCTGCGGCGGCATTCGCGGGCGGCCTTGACGCCGATCGCCGTGTGCGGGTCCAGCACCTCACCGGTGCTGGCGAACACCTCGGCGATGGTCTCGCAGGTCTGCTCGTCGGTCACCGCCAGGGAATCGAACAGCTTGCGGGCCTCGGTCCAGCGGTCTTGCTCGACGCTGAAGCCGCCGCCCTGCTTGAAGCGCTCCATCAGCTCGGCGATGGCGGCGCCGTTGCGACCGTGCAGGTCGAACAGCAGGCGCTCGAAGTTCGACGACACCATGATGTCCATCGACGGCGACAGGGTCGGGTGCAGGGCATCCTTGACGTACTGGTTGCCGCTCATGAAGCGGTGCAGGATGTCATTGCGGTTGGTGGCCACGATCAATTGGCTGATCGGCAGGCCCATGTTGCGTGCCAGGTAGCCGGCGAAGATGTCGCCGAAGTTGCCGGTCGGCACCGAGAAGGCCACCGAACGGGCCGGGCCACCCAGCTGCAGCGCTGCATGGAAGTAGTAGACGATCTGGGCCATGATCCGCGCCCAGTTGATCGAGTTCACCGCCACCAGGCGCGTGCCCTTGAGGAAGGACTGGTCGGCGAAGCTGGCCTTGACCATTTCCTGGCAGTCGTCGAAGTTGCCTTCGATGGCGATATTGTGGATGTTGTCACCGAAGATGGTGGTCATCTGGCGGCGCTGCACTTCCGACACGCGCTGGTGTGGGTGCAGGATGAAGATGTCGACGTTGTCGCAACGGCGGCAGCCTTCGATAGCTGCGGAGCCGGTGTCACCGCTGGTGGCGCCGACGATCACCACACGCTCTCCGCGCTTGGCCAGCACGTGGTCGAGCAGGCGGCCGAGCAGCT
Organism: Pseudomonas sp. NY15356; assembly: GCF_048068175.1. Taxonomy (NCBI): domain Bacteria; kingdom Pseudomonadati; phylum Pseudomonadota; class Gammaproteobacteria; order Pseudomonadales; family Pseudomonadaceae; genus Pseudomonas; species Pseudomonas sp. NY15356. Next base: position 134,042 of record NZ_JBLUPW010000011.1, read on the forward strand.
GCAGGGCGAAATCCTTGAAGGCCAGGGTCGGGCCGTGGAACAGTTCCATGACCCATTCGTTGCCTCCCAGCTGGCGCAGCGGCGCAACGGCGGCGTGGGCGAAGGCGCCGTAGGTTTCTTCCAGGATCTTCTTGAAGTCGGCATCGGCGATGCTGCCGTCGACGAACGGGCGCATCACCCGGAAGGCCAGTTCGTGGTACGGCAAGCCGGCCCAGGAGGCGATCTCCTCCTGGGTGAAGCGTGGCAGGTTTTCCGGCACGTACAGGCCGCCATCGCTGGCAAGGCCGGCCAGCAGGACATCTTCGAAATTCAGGGCCGGTGCCTGGCCGCGGGTACTGATATAGCGCATGGGTGCAAACCTTCGGTTCTGGGCGCGGGCCGCCGTCGCGGCCCGCCGCTGACATTAATTGAGCTGTTCGACGCGGATGCGCACGACCTTGCCGACCACGTCCTGCAAGGCTTCCAGGGCAACGATGGCGTCGTTGATGCGCTGCTCCACCACGCGGTGGGTCAGGAGGATCATCGGCACCAGGCCATCCTGCTCCTCGGCTTCCTTCTGCATGATCGACTCGATGTTGATACCGCGCTCGGAGAGGATGCTCGCCACCTGGGCCAGCACGCCCGGGTGATCCTTGGCCTGGATGCGCAGGTAGTAGGCGCTCTCGCAGGCCTCGATCGGCAGGATCGGGTGGGCCGACAGCGAGTCTGGCTGGAAAGCCAGGTGCGGCACGCGGTTCTCGGGGTCGGAGGTCATGGCGCGGACAACATCCACCAGGTCGGCGACGACCGAGGAGGCAGTCGGCTCCATGCCGGCACCAGCGCCGTAGTACAAGGTGGAACCAGCGGCGTCGCCATTGACCATCACGGCGTTCATCACGCCGTTGACGTTGGCGATCAGGCGGTCGTTGGGGATCAGCGTCGGGTGGACACGCAGCTCGATACCGGCGTCGGTGCTGCGGGCCACGCCCAGGTGCTTGATACGGTAACCCAGGGCCTCGGCGTAGTTGACGTCCGCAGTGGTCAGCTGGGTGATGCCTTCGGTGTAGGCCTTGTCGAACTGCAGCGGGATACCGAAGGCGATGGACGCCAGGATGGTCAGTTTGTGGGCGGCATCGATGCCTTCGACGTCGAAGGTCGGGTCGGCTTCGGCGTAGCCCAGGGCCTGGGCTTCGGCCAGCACTTCGGGGAAGGCACGGCCCTTGTCACGCATTTCGGTCAGGATGAAGTTGCCGGTGCCGTTGATGATGCCCGCCAGCCAGTTGATACGGTTGGCCGACAAGCCTTCGCGGATCGCCTTGATCACCGGGATACCGCCGGCCACCGCAGCTTCGAAGGCGACGATGACGCCCTTCTCGCGGGCCTTGGCGAAGATCTCGTTGCCATGCACGGCGATCAGCGCCTTGTTGGCGGTGACCACATGCTTGCCGTTCTCGATGGCCTTGAGCACCAGGTCACGGGCAATGGTGTAGCCACCGATCAGCTCGATGACGATATCGATCTCGGGGTTGCACGCGACCTCGAACACATCAGCGGTAATGGGGGTACCGGTAATCTGGCAGTTCGGGTTCTGCGAGCGCATGGCGATCTGTGCCACTTCAATACCGCGCCCGGCACGGCGGGCGATCTCCTCGGCGTTGCGCTGAAGTACATTGAAGGTTCCGCCACCGACGGTCCCCAACCCACAGATGCCTACTTTGACCGGTTTCACTGTGAACTCCCCATTGAACGGCCGGCACCTGCGCCGACCGTGAAACGTGCCGTCTCCCCATGAAGACGGCGTACTGTTTGAATTACTTGCCTTGCGCCAGCGCCAGCTTGGCCACCTGAGGGGCCGGCTGGTAGCCCGGAATCACCTGGCCACTTTCCAGGACGATCGCAGGCGTGCCATTGACGCCGATCGACTGGCCCAAGTGGAACTGCTTGCCGACCGGGTTGGCGCACTTGGCGGCCTTGATTTCCTTGCCATCGATCATCTTGTCCAGTGCCGCGCGACGGTCGCTGGAGCACCAGACCGCCTGCAGCTGTTCGTCACCCGGCGAGCCCAGGCCCTGGCGCGGGAAGGCGACATAGCGCACTTCGATACCGCGACGGTTGAGCTCGGGCACTTCGGCGTGCAGCTTGTGGCAATACGGGCAGGTGGTATCGGTGAAGACGGTGATATGCGATTTGGTCTGGCCCTTGGCAGGATAAACCACCATCTCGGCAGCCGGAATGCCGTTGATGAGCTTGGCGATGCCCTGGCGCTCGGTCTTTTCGGTGAGGTTGACCGGCTTGCCGTCCTGGATCTGGTACAGGTAGCCCTGCATCACGAACTGGCCGTCGGCGCTGGCATACAGCACGCGTCCGCCCTGCAGCTTGACTTCATAGAGGCCATTGACCGGGCTGCTGGCCACGCTCTCGATCGGTACTTCCAGCTCAAGCGTCTTGAGGGTGTTGCGGATCGCCTGCTCGGCGCCGGCACCGGCGTCGCTGGCCGCAGCCACGGCAAAGGTGCTGGCCAGCGCCAGGGCGGCGGCGGCGAAAAGATGGGTCACGCGCATGGGGTACTCCTGAAGGCGGACGGGGCCGGAGGGCGTCGACATGCGGCAAGCGGGCGTCGACCGTGCGGCCCTTGGAAACCGTCCAAGCCTACCACAACCGGCAGGCGCTAAATCAGCCCTCACACGCCACAGGTCGGAACATGAAAATCATTCATCCACGCGGATGGTGCTGGGCATGCAGCTGTTGCAGGCGCGCCTTGGCCACATGGGTGTAGATCTGCGTGGTGGACAGGTCGCTGTGCCCCAGCAGCATCTGCACCACACGCAGGTCCGCGCCGTGGTTGAGCAAGTGGGTGGCGAAGGCGTGGCGCAGGGTATGGGGCGACAGCGGCTTGTCGATCCCGGCCACCTTGGCCTGGTGCTTGATGCGGTGCCAGAAGGTCTGCCGGGTCATCTGCTCGCCCCGCTGGCTGGGGAACAGCACGTCGCTGGGGCGGCCGTTGAGCAGTTCGCCGCGCCCGTCGCGCAGGTAGCGCTCCAGCCACACCACAGCCTCCTCCCCCATCGGCACCAGGCGCTCCTTGCTGCCCTTGCCCATGACCCGCAACACGCCCTGGCGCAAATTGACCTGGTCCAATGTCAGGCTGACCAGTTCGGTAACGCGCAGCCCACAGGCATAAAGGACCTCAAGCATGGCCCGGTCGCGCTGGCCGATGGCCTCGCCCAGGTCCGGCGCCTTGAGCAATGCCTCGACGTCGGCCTCGGAGAGAGATTTGGGCAAAGGCCGGCCCAACTGCGGCATGTCGACCTGCAAAGTCGGGTCGACACTGACCAGCCGCTCGCGCAGCAGGTAGCGGAAAAAGCCGCGCAGCCCGGAAAGAAAGCGCGCCGTGGAACGCGGCTTGTAGCCCTGGTCGACGCGCCAGGCCAGGTGATCGAAGATCAGTTCGCGACCAACGTCCGGCAATGCCACGCCGCGCGCCTGCAGCCAGCCATTGAACAGGGCCAGGTCGCTTCGGTAGGAGGCGCGGGTGTTATCGGACAGGCCTTTTTCAAGCCACAGGGCATCGAGGAACTGGTCGATCAGGGGGTGGTCGAGGGCGGACATGAAATCTCGGTGGCAAACGACGAATTGGCGCTTAGTCTTTCATAACAACGTCGGCATAGGGAGCCCGCATGAGCGAACAGCAGATTCTCCTGAGTTTCGGTGGCATCGGTGCCGCCGCACTGGCTTGCCAATGGCTGGCCTGGCGCCTGAAGCTGCCTGCGATCCTGTTCCTGCTGCTGTGCGGGATCGTCGCCGGCCCCGTGCTCGGCTGGCTGTCGCCACAAGACCTGTTCGGCCCGCTGCTGATGCCGCTGGTATCCCTGGCCGTGGCCCTGATCCTGTTCGAAGGCAGCCTGACGCTGCACCTGTCCCAATGGCGTGAGATCGGCAGCGTGGTGCACCGGCTGGTGACCCTGGGCGCGCTGAGCACCTGGGTGGTGATCGCCCTGGCCACCCATTGGCTGCTGGGCTTCGACTGGCCGCTGGCGATCCTGTTCGGCACTCTGACCCTGGTGACCGGCCCGACGGTGATCGTGCCCATGCTCCGCGTGGTGCGGCCCAAGGCGGCGATCGCCAACATCCTGCGCTGGGAAGGCATCGTCATCGACCCGATCGGTGCCTTGCTGGCAGTGGTGGTCTACAGCTTCATCATCGCCCGCACCGATGGCGAAGGGCTCAGCCAGAGCCTGGTGACCTTCGGCGGGGTGATCTTCTGCGGCAGCGCCCTGGGCGCCGCCGGCGGCTGGCTGCTGGGCCAGGTGATGCGTGCCCAGTGGCTGCCGGAGTACCTGCACAACCTGGCCTCGTTGGCCGCGGTGCTGGGCATCTTCATCGCCGCCAACCAGATCGTCCATGAATCCGGCCTGCTGGCGGTGACGGTGATGGGCATGTGGCTGGCGAACATGCCGGGGGTGGATGTACGGCAGATCCTGCACTTCAAGGAAAACCTCAGCGTGCTGTTGATTTCCGGCCTGTTCATCCTCCTGGCCGCCCGCCTCGACCTGCATGCACTGCTGGCCCTGGGCCCGGCGGTACTGGCGTTGCTGCTGGTGATCCAACTGCTGGCACGCCCGCTCAATGTTCTGCTGTCCACCTGGGGCTCGACGTTGGCATGGCGCGAACGCCTGCTGCTGGCCTGGATCGCCCCACGGGGTATCGTCGCCGCGGCGGTCTCGGCCATCTTCGCCATCCGCCTGGACGAAGCGGGTCATGAGGGCGCCCTGCTGCTGGTACCTCTGACCTTCGCGGTGATCATCGGCACCGTGGTGCTGCAGAGCGCCACCGCCAGGCCCCTGGCCCGCCTGCTCAAGGTCGCCGAACCTGCGCCCAGCGGCTTTCTCATCGTCGGCGCCAACCCACCGGCACGCGCCGTCGCCAAAGCCTTGCAGCAACTGGGTAGCCGGGTCCTGCTGACCGACTCGAGCTGGGAAAACATCCGCGCTGCGCGCATGGATGGGCTGCCGACCTATTTCGGCAACCCTGCCTCCCAGCATGCCGATGCCCACCTGGACCTGGTCGGTCTTGGCCACCTGCTCGGCCTGTCGCCGGCAGGCGAGCTCAATGCCTTGGCCTGCGCGCGCTTTCGCCATGACTTCGGCCACAACCGCCTGTTCGTACTGGCCAGTGGCCTGGAGAAGCAGCGCAGCGACAAGCACCGGGCCAGCGAGGAACATCGCGGCCAACTGCTGGGGGCGAGCCCGATGACCTACGGGCAACTGGCCAACCGTCTGCACCAGGGCGCCGAGCTGTACAGCACCCACCTGACCGAGGGCTTTTCCTGGCAGGACTACCAGGACCTGCATGGCGATCGAGCCACCGTCCTGTTCGCCCGCGATGCCAATGGCTGGGTGCATGTGGCCAGCCCGGACGCACCGTTAAAACCCCAGCCAGGGTGGACGCTGGTGGCGCTGGTAGAGGCTGATCGGGAGGCGAAAACGGCTGTCGAGGCGGGCGTGGCCAATCGCTGAAGAATGGAAGGGGGGCGCTTTGCGCCCAATCGCGGGACAAGCCCGCTCCTACAGAGCCAGTGAACAATCCCTGCAGCAGAAAGCAAAAAAGCAGCCCGAAGGCTGCTTTTTCTCTCGCAAGGTGGCCTCGGCCACCGGTCAAACTGCACTCAGGACAGTTTTTCCTTGATGCGAGCGGCTTTGCCGGACAGGTCGCGCAGGTAGTACAGCTTGGCCTTACGCACGTCACCACGACGTTTCACGGACAGGCTGTCGATCTGCGGGCTGTAGGTCTGGAAGGTACGCTCTACGCCAACGCCGCTGGAGATCTTGCGCACGGTGAAGGCGCTGTTCAGGCCGCGGTTGCGCTTGGCGATAACGACACCTTCGAACGCCTGCAGACGGGAACGGTCGCCTTCCTTCACTTTGACCTGGACGACAATGGTGTCGCCTGGTGCGAAGGCAGGGATTTCCTTGTTCATCTGCTCGGCTTCGAGCTGCTGGATGATCTTGTTGGTCATGCTGTGCTCCTAAGGCGGATAACTCGATCCACCATCGATACGTTAACTATCGTCCCGCTCGCGGAGGTATTCCTCGAGCAGCTTCTTCTCTTCTCCAGAAAGCGAGCGACTTTCCAGAAGATCGGCGCGTCGTTCGAAGGTCCTACCAAGGGACTGCTTCAACCGCCAACGCCGGATGTGTGCATGGTTGCCGCTAAGCAACACGTCGGGAACGCGCTGATCCGCATACACCTCCGGTCGGGTGTAGTGCGGGCAATCGAGCAGACCATCGGTGAAGGAATCTTCCTGCGCCGAGTCCACATGCCCTAAAGCTCCGGGCAGCAATCGCGTAACCGCATCGATCAGTACCATGGCCGGCAGCTCGCCACCGGAAAGCACATAGTCGCCAATCGACCACTCTTCATCGACATGAGCCTCGATAAAACGCTCGTCGATGCCTTCATAACGGCCGGCAATCAGGATCAACGATTCCTGTTGTGCCAGACCTTCGACCGCCTGCTGGGTCAGCTTGCGGCCTTGTGGCGAGAGGTAGATCACCTTCGCCGATGCTCCGGTTGCCTGCCTGGCGCTGGCCAGGGCGTCTTCCAGAGGCTTGATCTTCATCACCATGCCAGGACCACCGCCAAAAGGCCGATCATCCACCGTGTGATGGCGATCCGTGGTGTAGTCCCGCGGGTTCCAGCAGGTCACCTGCAGCAACCCCTGTTTCACCGCGCGGCTGGTAATGCCGTACTCCGTGATGGCCGAGAACATCTCGGGGAACAGGGTGACGACTTCTACGCGAAGGTTGCCCATCGTTAGAAATCCGCGTCCCATTCGACTCGCATCACGCCTGCTTCCAGGTCGACTGCCAGCACACATTGCTCCGTATAGGGCAACAGACGCTCGCGATCATCCAGGCTGCCTGCGCAAGGCTTGACCACCATTACATCGTTCGCACCGGTCTCCAACAGGTGATCGATCTTGCCGAACAGCTGTTCGTCCTGATTGATGACCTTCAGGCCCACCAACTGGTACCAGTAGTACTCGTCGGCTGCCAGGTTGGGCAAAAGGCTCCGCGGGATGCAGATTTCGTAACCGCTCAGAAGACGCGCTTCATCACGATCATCGAGGCCTTTCAATTTCACGACCAGGCCCTTTTGGGAGCCACGACCGTTGACCAGCTCGACCTGCTTTACCTTGCCTTCGTGCCGAAGCGTCCAGCGCGGATAATCCAACAGGTTTTCAATCGGATCGGTAAAGGAGTACACCTTCACCTCGCCGCGAACGCCGTGAACCGAAAAAATCTTGCCGACGACGATGAGGGCGTCAGCGTTTTCTGGCGTCGCGTTCATACTGCTCAGGCAGCGGCCTTGGCAGCGTCCTTCAGCAGCTGAGCAACACGCTCAGACGGCTGCGCGCCCTGGCTCAGCCAGTAGTTGACGCGTTCCTGGTTGACCGACAGCTTGACTTCGGCGCCCGATGCGATCGGGTTGAAGAAGCCAACGCGCTCAACGAAACGGCCGTCACGGGCGTTACGCGAGTTGGTCACGGTCAGGTGGTAGAATGGGCGCTTTTTCGAGCCGCCACGGGCAAGACGGATGGTTACCATGTGAACATCGTTCCTATAGTCGGTGCTGCAAATCTGAATGCCCAAATGGGCACAGGGTGCCCAAAAGGCCGCATATTCTCGGGGAATACACGGACATTTGCAAATGCCTTTTTCGGCGAGGGCCTGCCGCGCCGTTCAGATCTGCCGGTTAAGCCGCGGATTTCGCGACATCGTTCCCGCCAAGGCGGGGGTTCCGGGTGGCTGCCCGATCAAAGGCAACCGCCCTGAATGACATTACAGCTTCGGCATGCCGCCACCCGGCAGCATCCCGCCCAGGCCACGCATCATCTTGGCCATGCCGCCCTTGGCGGAGAATTTCTTCATCATCTTCTGCATTTGCTTGTGCTGCTTGATCAGCCGGCCGACATCCTGCACCTGGGTGCCGGAGCCGAGGGCGATGCGGCGTTTGCGCGAGCCGCTGATGATTTCCGGGTCGCGGCGTTCGGCCGGCGTCATCGAGTCGATGATCGCCTCCATCTGCTTGAACTGCTTCTCGGCCGCGCCCTGGGCATTGCCCATCTGCGACAGGTTGACCCCGCCGATGCTCGGCAGCTTGTCCATCAGGCCGCCCAGGCCGCCCATGTTCTTCATCTGCTGCAGCTGGTCGCGGAAGTCCTCGAGGTCGAAGCCCTTGCCCTTCTTGAGCTTCTTGGCGAGCTTGTCAGCCTTGGCCTTGTCGATGTTCTGCTCGGCCTGCTCGATCAGGCTGAGCACGTCGCCCATGCCGAGGATTCGCGAGGCGATACGGTCCGGGTGGAACGGCTCCAGGGCCTCGGTCTTCTCGCCCATGCCGATGAACTTGATCGGCTTGCCGGTGATGGCGCGCACCGACAGCGCGGCACCGCCACGGGCGTCGCCGTCGACCTTGGTCAGCACCACGCCGGTCAATGGCAGCGCGTCGCCGAAGGCCTTGGCGGTGTTGGCGGCGTCCTGGCCGGTCATGGCGTCGACCACGAACAGGGTCTCGACCGGCTTGACCGCGGCGTGCAGGGCCTTGATCTCGTCCATCATGTCGGCGTCGATGTGCAGACGGCCGGCGGTATCGACGATCACCACGTCGATGTACTTGAGCTTGGCCTCGCGGATCGCCGCCTCGGCGATGGCCACGGGCTTCTGGCTGATGTCGGACGGGAAGAAGGTCACGCCGATGTCATTGGCCAGGGTTTCCAGCTGTTTGATCGCCGCCGGGCGGTAGACGTCGGCCGAGACCACCATCACGCTCTTTTTCTTGCGCTCTTTAAGGAAGCGCGCCAGCTTGCCGGCGGTGGTGGTCTTGCCCGCGCCCTGCAGGCCGGCCATCAGCACCACGGCGGGCGGAGCGGCATTGAGCGCCAGGTCTTCGTTGGCGGCGCCCATCAGGCCTTCGAGTTCGGCCTGGACGATCTTCACGAACGCCTGGCCCGGGGTCAGGCTGCGCGACACCTCGGTGCCGACCGCACGCTCCTTGACGCTGTTGACGAAATCCTTGACCACCGGCAGGGCGACGTCGGCCTCGAGCAGGGCCATGCGCACTTCGCGCAGCGTGTCCTTGATGTTGTCTTCGGTCAGCTTGGCCTTGCCGGTGACATGGCGCAGCGTCTGTGACAGGCGGTCGGTCAGGTTTTCGAACATGGTGATCCTTTCAGGCCCTAGTGAAGCCGAGGTTTTTCAGGCGCCCAGGTGAATATGTACACGCGCTGGGCACAGCAAGGCGGCGATTATAGCGAAGAGCGGCGACGGCGCACACCTTGGCACCACCGGATCTGGATGGTCGGTGCCCCCCAGCGCCGGCAAGCCGGCTCCCACAGGTATGGCGGTGTCTCTGAAAGCAGCGCGGGACAGGTGGGAGCCGCCTTGCCGGCGATGGGGCCTGCCGGTCTTCCTTGGCAGCGGCGATCTATGCCACACTCCGTCTCTTTAAGGCTCGCCAACCAGGACTTATGGTCTCCTCTCCCAGCCTCATCCCCAACCTGATCGCCGCCGGCCTTTATATAGCCGCAGCCATCTACCAGGGTGCCTACCTCGCCCAGGGCCGCAAGGCCGACAAGCGCCTGCTCGGCCTGCTCGGTGCCCTTGCCGTGCTCGCCCAGGGCGGCGCCCTGTTCTTCCAGTTGATCACCCCGCTGGGCCTGAGCCTGGACTTCTTCAGCGCCGCCAGCCTGATCGCCGTGGCGGTGATCGGCCTGACCCTGTTGGCCTGCCTGCGCATCCCGGTGGAAAACCTGCTGATACTGCTGTTCCCGCTCGGCGCCATCACCGCCCTGCTGGCCCAGTTCGCGCCACCCGGGACCGTGCCGTTGGTCAACGAGGAGCCGGGGATCCTGGCGCACATCCTGCTGTCGATCCTGGCCTATGGCCTGTTCACCATCGCCGTGTTCCAGGCCCTGTTGCTGCTGCTGCAGGACCACCAGCTCAAGCACAAGCACCCCTCCGGGTTGATCCGCAACTTCCCGCCCCTGCAAACCATGGAAAGCCTGCTGTTCGGCTTCCTCTGGGCGGGCTGGGGCCTGCTTTCGCTGTCGCTGGTGTCCGGCTGGCTGTTCCTGGATAACCTGTTCGCCCAGCACCTGGTGCACAAGACCTTGCTGTCCTGCATCGCCTGGGTGGTGTTCGGCTTGTTGCTGTGGGGCCGCACCCGCCTGGGCTGGCGTGGCCACAAGGCAATCCGCTGGACCCTCGCCGGTTTCTGCCTGCTGATGCTGGCCTATTTCGGCAGCAAGCTGGTACGTGAATTCATCCTGCATATCTGACGGCCGCCCATGAACACCCTGCCGTACGCACCGCTACTCGGCACCTTGGCACTGGCGCTGCTGTGGTCGGCGCTGTTCACCGCGGTCGACGCGGCCCGCCAACTGCTCAACGGCCACCAGCGCCCCGCTGAAAGCACCGAACCCGCCCTGCCGGCCCAGGCCGTGGTGCTGTGTGCGAGCCTGGGCAAGCTGCTGGTGCTCGGCCTGGCCTGCCTGGCCGGGCAGCGCTACAACGGTGAGCATGGCTTCTGGCTGGCCGGCTTGGCAGCCACCTTCACCTTGCTGGTCCTGGGCGAATACCTGCCACGACGCATGGCCCGGCGCAACCCGCAGGCCTTCGTCGCCCTCGGCGCCCTGTTGCGCTGGCCGCTGGTGTTATTGCAGCCGCTGGCCTGCCTGCTCGATGGCTGCGCCAAACTGCTCCTGCGGCCGTTTCGCACCCCGCCCACGGCGGTAGCCCTGCACCCGGAGGAGCACGACGACTTCGACGACGCCGAACCCTTCGAGGCCCCTCGGGCGGGCCTGCTTGAAGGCCTGCAATCGCTGGACAAGATCACCGTCAACGACATCCTGGTGCCGCGCAACGAAGTGGACGGCATCAACCTGGACGAGCCGATCGAGCAGATCATCGAGCAGCTGATCGTCAGCCGCCATACCCGCCTGCCGGTCTATCACAGCGATATCAACCAGGTCGAAGCCATCCTCAACACCAAACAGATCAGCCACCTGCTACCCCACGCCGAACTGACCCGCGAGGCGTTGCGGGCCGCCTGCTATGAGCCCTATTTCGTTCCCGAAAGCACACCGCTGCAGATGCAGCTGCTGAACTTCCACAAGCAGCAGCGGCGCCTGGGCGTGGTGGTCGACGAATATGGCGAAGTGCTGGGGATCGTCACCCTGGAGGATATCCTCGAGGAGATCGTCGGCGAGTTCGAGGACGAACAGTCCCTCGACAACCCCCACGTCCACCCCCTGGCCGATGGCCGCTACGTGATCGAAGGCACCGCCTCGCTGCGCGAGATCAACCGCAGCCTCGGCTGGCATCTGCCCTGCGACGGCGGCCCGAAGACCCTCAACGGCCTGGTCACCGAAGCCCTGGAAAGCATCCCGGAAAGCGCCGTTTGCCTGAAGATCGGCCGCTATCGCCTGGAAATCCTCGAAACAGAGGACAATTGCGCCAGCAAGGTACTGGTGTGGACCGTGACCCGGTAGCTATACTCGGGTCACGCTTACCCAGCCCTGCCGTCCCGCCCGCTACCCGCACCCGGCGTCCTACGGCCAGTCCGCTCCACTGACACGCCCCGCGGTCCTGCTTCACCACCCAGAACAGCCCGCTCCCCTTCCCTACCCCCTGGGCTATCGTCAGTCGGGCGACTCACCACTATTCGCTCCGGCGCCCGTGCGCCCCTGCCTGCCCGGCAGGGCACGAACCGCCCACAAGGAGCAATCGACTGTCAGGGACCTACACGATGACAACCAGCAGTACCTATGCCGATACCCCGGCAGCTCCGGTCAACTCGCCTGCGCGGGTGGCCACCGCCAGCTTCATCGGCACCGCCATTGAATTCTACGACTTCTACGTCTATGCCACGGCCGCGGCCCTGGTGATCGGCCCGGTGTTCTTCCCGTCGGGCTCGGGCACCGCGCAGATGCTCGCGGCCTTCATCACCTTCGGCATCGCCTTCCTCGCCCGCCCGCTGGGCTCGGCGCTGTTCGGCCACTTCGGCGACCGCATCGGGCGCAAGTCGACCCTGGTCGCCTCGCTATTGCTGATGGGCGTGTCCACCACACTGATCGGCGTGTTGCCGGGCTATGACAGCATCGGTATCTGGGCACCGGTACTGCTCTGCCTGTTACGCTTCGGCCAAGGCCTGGGGCTGGGCGGCGAATGGGGCGGGGCGGCGCTGCTGGCCACCGAGAACGCGCCCGAAGGCAAGCGGGCCTGGTTCGGCATGTTTCCGCAATTGGGCCCTTCGATCGGCTTCCTGGCCGCCAACGGCCTGTTCCTGAGCCTGGCCCTGGTGCTCAGCGACGAGCAGTTCCGCGAGTGGGGCTGGCGCATTCCGTTCCTGCTCAGCGCCGCACTGGTGGTGGTGGGCCTGTATGTGCGCCTGAAGCTCGAGGAAAGCCCGGTGTTCGCCAAAGCCGTGGCGCGTCATGAGCGGGTGAAACTGCCGGTGGTCGACCTGTTCGCCAAGTACTGGCTGCCGACCCTGCTGGGCGCCCTGGCGATGGTGGTGTGCTATGCGCTGTTCTACATCTCCACGGTGTTTTCCCTGAGCTACGGGGTCTCGACCCTGGGCTACACTCGCCAGAGCTTCCTGGGCATGCTGTGCTTCGCCGTGGTCTTCATGGCCCTGGCCACGCCCTTGTCGGCCTGGTTGAGCGACCGCTACGGGCGCAAGCCGGTGCTGATCGTCGGCGCACTGCTGGCGGTGGCATCGGGGTTCACCATGGAGCCACTGCTGACCTCGGGCTCGACCACGGGCGTGGCACTGTTCCTGGCCATCGAGCTGTTCCTGATGGGCGTGACCTTCGCCCCGATGGGCGCCTTGCTGCCTGAACTGTTCCCGACCCATGTGCGCTACACCGGCGCCTCGGCGGCCTACAACCTGGGCGGCATCGTCGGCGCCTCGGCGGCTCCGTTCTTCGCCCAGAAACTGGTGAGCATGGGTGGGTTGAGCTGGGTGGGCGGCTACGTCTCGGCGGCGGCTGTCATCAGCCTGATCGCCGTGCTGTGCCTGAAAGAGACCCGCAACGCGGAACTTTGAATGGCTGGGGCCGCGTTGCGGCCCTTTCGCGGCACAAGGCCGCTCCTAGAGGAATCGTGGGAGCGGCAGCTATCAGAACTCGACCTTGACCGCCTGCGACGCACGGGTCGCCTTGGCCCGCGCGGCCTCGATCGACGCATCACGCGCCAGGCACACGCCCATGCGGCGCTGGCCGTCGATTTCCGGCTTGCCGAACAGGCGGATCGCGGTATCCGGCTCGCTCAACGCTGCGCCCAGGTTGGCGAACGAGGTCTGCTGCGACTTGCCCTGCGGCAGGATCACGGCCGAGGCCGACGGGCCGAACTGGCGCACCACCGGGATCGGCAGGCCGAGGATCGCGCGGGCATGCAGGGCGAACTGCGACAGATCCTGGGAGATCAGCGTCACCAGGCCCGTGTCGTGCGGGCGCGGCGAGACCTCGCTGAACCATACCTGGTCACCCTTGACGAACAGCTCTACGCCGAACAGGCCACGCCCGCCCAGGGCATCGGTGACCGCCTGGGCGACCCGCTGGGACTCGGCCAGCGCCTTAGGGCTCATGGCCTGGGGCTGCCAGGACTCCTGGTAGTCGCCCTTCTCCTGGCGATGCCCGACCGGTGCCAGGAAGGTGGTGCCGCCCACATGGCGCACGGTCAGCAAGGTGATCTCGTATTCGAAATCGATGAAGCCTTCGATGATCACCCGGCCCTTGCCGGCACGGCCACCTTCCTGGGCATAGTCCCAGGCCTTGTGCAGGTCGGCTTCGCTGCGCAGCAGGCTCTGGCCCTTGCCCGAGGAGCTCATCACCGGCTTGACCACGCACGGGTAGCCCAGGTCGGCGACCGCCTTGGCGTAGTCTTCGAAGGTATCGGCAAAGTGATAGGGCGAGGTCGGCAGGTCCAGCTCCTCGGCCGCCAGGCGCCGGATGCCCTCTCGGTTCATGGTCAGTTGCGTGGCACGGGCGGTGGGCACCACGTTGAAGCCTTCATTCTCCAGCTCCACCAAGGTGGCGGTGGCGATGGCCTCGATTTCCGGCACGATGTAGTGCGGCTTTTCAGCCTCGATCACCGCGCGCAGGGCAGCGCCATCGAGCATGTTGATGACATGGCTGCGATGCGCCACCTGCATGGCCGGTGCATTGGCGTAGCGGTCCACGGCGATCACCTCGACACCCAGGCGCTGCAGCTCGATCACCACTTCCTTGCCCAGCTCGCCGCAGCCACACAGCAGTACACGGGTCGCGGTGGGCGACAATGGGGTTCCGATACGGGTCATTTCAGGTCCTCGAAGGCGTCGGGGCCGCGCCACGCTGGCTGCCGCCCGCTGAAAAAGGACCGGTATTCTACACCTGGCAACGCCCGTTGGGGCTGTTGTGGAAGCGGCCTGGTGTCGCCAAAGAGCGTGCGCGCCTGCCTCAACCCACCACGGCCGTGCGGCGTGCCCGCCAGGCCATGGCCAGCCACACGGCGGTCACGCCGGCGAATTTCGAGGCCAGCGCCGTGCCGATCACCGCTGGGGTCAGGGCACTGATCATGCCGAAGAAAATGAAGGTGTCCACCGGGATGCTCAGCGCCGAACTCAGCCACAGGCGGTCGCGCAGCGGCCGACGGGTAACGCTGAACACCAGCCAGTCGATCAGCTCGGAGATGAAGAACGCGGTGGCGCTGGCCAGCGCGATGGCCGGCTCCGAAGTGACGTAGGACAGCACCAGGGCCGCCAGCATGGCCAACAGCGCGCCATGGCCATAGCGGGTCTGCACCATGTCACGCAGGATAAACACCAGCCCGCCCCAGGCGGACCAGATCACATCCAGGTGCGGCGCACTGGAGAAGGCGTAGTTGATCAGCACTACGCTGCTGATGTAGGCGATGAGATAGAACATGGGATCACGCGTTGGGCAAGCGGCACAGAATACTTGATTTCAAAGTCAACTGCAGCTTTTGACTCGGTAGTGGCCTTTCATGGCCCTATCGCCGGCAAGCCGGCTCCCACGGGGGCGAGCTGGATTACCGCCCGATGACCAACCCAGCCGCCACCGCCCGCTCATGGCACAGCACCAGCACCTGCCGGCGCTCCTGGTTGTCCATGCGCGACCAGCGGGTGATCTCGGCCACCGTACGCTGGCAGCCCACGCAGACATCCTGTTCATCCAGCGCGCAGACATTCACGCACGGCGAGGCGACCGGCCGCTCACGATCAGCCACGTCAGTCATCCTGCGGCACCAGGTCACGGGCATAGCGTTCGGCGTTCTGCACGTAATGGGCGGCGCTGGCTTCGAGCATGCGCTTCTGTGCCTCGGTCAGCTCGCGTACCACCTTGCCCGGTGAACCCATCACCAGCGAGCCGTCGGGAATCTCCTTGCCTTCCGGGATCAATGCGTTGGCGCCGATGATGCAGTGCTTGCCGATACGCGCCCCGTTGAGGATCACCGCATTGATGCCGACCAGGCTGTGGTCGCCCACCGTGCAGCCATGGAGCATGGCGTTGTGGCCGACGGTGACGCCCTTGCCGAGGGTCAGCGGCGAGCCCATGTCGGTATGCATCACCGTGCCATCCTGGACATTGCTGCCTTCGCCGATGTCGATCAGCTCGTTGTCGCCACGCAGCACCGCACCGAACCAGACGCTGGCCCCGGCCTGCAGGCGCACCTTGCCGATCAGCGTGGCATTGGGCGCGGCCCAGCTGGTGGGATGGGTTTCGACCCGCAGGTCGCCCAGGCGGTATTTCATGTCTCGCTCCTCATGGTTCAAGGCCTTGGCGGGATGCCCGATCAGATCGGGATAAAGCGCTCGGGGGGATGGTGCAGGTCGATACCGGCATCGAACAGCACGTTGACCAGCTCGACGATCATGATCGCCGACAGCCCCCAGATCTTGTATTCGCCATAGCGGTAGGCAGGCACATACCAGCTGCGCCCCTGGTAATCGATACGATGGGTATGCTCGCGCGGGTCCTGGCGGAAGAATGCCAGCGGCACGGTGAACACGGCTGCGATCTCTGCGTCGTTGGCCCGGTACTCGACGAAATCCGGCACCACACCGACGAATGGCGTCACCTTCAGGCCATGCAGGGAGATCAGCGGGCTGAGTGGGCCAACCACCTCCACCAGGCCAGGCGGCAGGCCGATTTCCTCCTCGGCTTCACGCAGGGCGGTAAACACCAGGTCAGGATCTTCCGGGTCGCGCCGCCCACCGGGGAAGGCCACTTCGCCGCCGTGGGTGGAAAGGCCCTTGGCCCGCAGGGTCAGCACCAGCTCGGGCTCTTCGCTACGGGTGATGGGCAAGAGAACCGCCGCTTCGGGGAAACGACGGTCCGTTTCCAATGACGCGGGGGTATGGTTGCTCATACGGCGAAGGAGCTCATCCAGCATTACACACTCTCGATTGCAAGGCCTGCCCTGCATGATGCACCAAAGCCGCAACGCACCCAAGCCCCGCCGGATGGCAGCTTGCGGTCACGGTGGCGGGCACGCCAAGATAGCCGTACCTCAAAGGAAGAAAAGCATGAAATTCTGCAGCGCGTGCGGCCAGCCAGTGATACAGCGGATCCCCGAGGGCGACAGCCGCCCCCGCTATGTCTGCGACCATTGCCAGACCATCCATTACCAGAACCCCAATATCGTTGCTGGCGTATTGCCCACCCATGGCACCCAGGTCTTGCTGTGTCGCCGTGCGATCGAGCCGCGCCGTGGGTTCTGGACACTGCCCGCCGGTTTCATGGAAAACGGCGAGACCCTCGAGCAAGCCGCCCGTCGCGAAACCGTGGAGGAAGCCTGCGCCCGGGTCGGGCACATGAGCCTGTACCAGTTGTTCGACCTGCCGCACATCGACCAGGTGCATGTGTTCTTCCGCGCCGAACTGGCCGACCTGGATTTCGCCGTCGGAATCGAGAGCCTGGAAGTGCGCTTGTTCGAGGAACATGAAATTCCATGGGACGAGCTGGCTTTCCGCACCGTGGCACGCACACTAGAATGCTATTATCGCGACCGCATCGGGCAGTCCTACCCGGTAGGCCATGAGTACCTGCCCCCGATGAATGTCTCGTCGTCCATTACCTAGTTTTCAGGGATACGGTTTCATGCGCTGGTTGCTCGCCCTTTTCTGCCTTTGCGTTACGTCGGTGTCCCAGGCTGCGTTCACCGAGACCATCATCCGCAAGCCACAGGACGCCACGCAGTCCTCGGTCACCCGTCAACCGTTGGTCGACAAGGTGCTGGTGCTCAAGTCCGAGCGCCGCCTGCAACTGATCAGCCGTGGCGAACCACTCAAGACCTACCGCATCTCCCTGGGCAAGCAACCCAAGGGCACCAAGGAGCGCGAGGGCGACAACCGCACCCCCGAAGGCCTCTACTGGCTGGACTGGCGCAAGGTCAGCGACCGCTTCAACCTGGCGATGCACATCTCCTACCCCAACATCAGCGATGCCGCCCGCGCCCGCCGTGAAGGCGTCAACCCTGGCGGCATGATCATGATCCACGGTACGCCCATCGACGAGGAATACCCGGAGTGGTACTTCCACACCCTGGACTGGACCGAAGGCTGCATCGCCATGCGCAACGCGGACATGCAGGAAGTCTGGAGCATGGTCAAGGACGGGACCTTGATCGAGATTCGTCCCTGATTCCTACATTTCATCGGTTCTGTCAGAAGCTTCTGCCAGGTGCTGCCGTCCGGGTAGCTGACCTGGGTCACCAGGGTGGTCAAGTGGTGATACTCGTAGGCGATCTTGCGGCCCAGCGGGTCGGTTTCCTCGAGCAGGCGGGCGAACTCGTCGTACTTGAAGGCGAGTTTGTTGCCGTCCGGCAGGCCTAGCCCGACCATGTTGCCGTGTTCGTCCAGCTCGATGACATAGCGCTCGCCACCATAGTCCCGGCTGGCGACCACGCGATGGTCAGCGTTGTACTGCACTTCCAGCTCGCGGCCGAGCACGTCGGTGGCCCAACTGGTGTGGGCGCTCAGGTCGTAGCGGAAATGTTAGTGCTCACCGTCGCTGGTCCAGTGCTCGACCACCCGTGGTTTGCCACCCTGGGTTTCCCAGCGGTAGTGACAGCCTCGGTCAGGGTGCCGTCGGACACGCTACCAATAGGACTGAGACTTACGCCTCAGTCCATAAGTCTGAATTTTAAATATCGATTGGCTTGCAGGCTGGGAACGTGAATACAACCTACGTATGTCTGTGCGAGGCTAATTTGCCTCGCACATTTTGCCTTTTACCGATCAAAGCGCCGACTCATGTGAAGAGATTAAAAGTAAAAAATCACAAATCGATAAATTCATCATTATCTTGATAATAATTTAAGGACTTAACATAGTCATCATACGATGCATCAGGCTTTTGCTCCGCCAACAACGTTACAACATCAACAAATTGCTGCCCCGCATAGAGATAACTCAGCCCTGCTTTTTTTACGGACTCTGGATAGATCTCCTTATCGTCTTTAACGCTTGGATAATCCGCCACAAAATATTGCATCTTTAAATCTAGGTGATCTTGATCCTGACCATAAAGACAAAAGTCATCGTCTTGCTCTGCAAAAACCTTAACATGCTCGATTAGCTCTGAAAGAGCATAAAACTTATCCTTCAATAACATGACATTTCTCCAGTTGATCAACCACAGCAAATTTTTCCGGTTGCGCCGTCAAGCTTGCCTTTTCGCCCTTGAGCGCCACCACCCCATATATCTCTACCGCCTTTACCAGTCGGGTGGTATAAACTATGATTCGACTTATGATCCATACGATCCACTAGAGATAGCCTATTAACATCCTCGTGCTGGTGCCACGTCAAGCCAGGGGGCTGCCACTTTTACCACCTGTCTTAGCCCACTCCTCAAGTTTTGAGGTGCCCGCTGCCGTAGTACAGGTGGTTGACCTTGCGGCCATCTGGCAGGGTCAATGTGGTCAGGTTGCTGAGCGGGTCATATTCATAACTGAGCGTGCCAGCGGGCGTGATTTCTTTCGTCAGCCGGCCCAGCAGATCGTAGGCGTACTCCAGCTTCTCTTCCGTGACCCCAAGCTGCTTGCCGATCCCGGTCGGTTGCCGCTCGATGCTCACTAACCGGTCGCCGTCGTCGTACGCGAAGGTCTGGCTCGCATCGCGGTTGATCTTGGCGACCAACCGGCCAATGCTGTCACGCTCGAACAGCGTGTGCCGTTCCGGGCGTTCGGCATTTTCGCCGTAGCCGATCTCATCCAGTCGGGTGAGATGACCACCCGTACTTCTTCGACCAAGCGGTCCGACGCATCGTAGGCAAAGCTGTAGGTCGCGTTGTTCTCGTTGACCAACGCGGTCAGGCGAATGGCTTTGTCGTACTCGTAGCGAATTCGCTGGCCCTTGGCATCCTGGCGGCTGCTCGGCAAACCCCGGGCCGTGCGCAGCAGGCGGGTGGTCTGGCCCTTGCCGTCGGTGTGGCTGAGCACCTGGCCATAGACGTTGTAGGTGAAGGTTTCCGAGGTGCCGTCCGGGTGGATGATTTTCAGCACCTCACCGTCCGGCTTGCGCTCCAGCGTGGTGGTCTGGTTCAGCGCGTCGGTGACGGCGACCAAGTGCTGGCGCTCGTCGTAGCGGTAGTAGGTGCTCTTGCCCGAGCAGTCCTGGTAACGCTCGACCTGGGCCTGGGTGTTCCACCACAGGTACTTGGATTTGTAGGTCGCGTCGATGATGGTGTGCGGCAGGCCATCGTCGCTGTTCAGGTACTCGGTCATCTGGTCGAGGGCATCGAATTCGGCGAGCAGGTTGCCCTTGTCGTCGTAGCGCGCTCGCCAGGTGCTGCCGTCCGGGTAGCTGACCTGGGTCACCAAGGTGGTCAGGTCGTCTACCGGTAAGTAACGGTAGGTACCGCCGCCGATGATGACGTTGTCCGAGCCACTGGTAATGGTCGCGCCGCAAGTCAGCTTGTCGCCATTGCGTGCGACCAACATGCTGTTGATAGCCTAATCAACTAGTTAATTACTTGCCCCAAGCCCAAGATAACAAACGCGCCATCTTGAATTATTTTTAAAGAGCTCTCGCCTGCTGCCTCAGCAATCGCTGCCGCGGATGCTGCGCGAAGATAGCATCATATGTGCCACTTCTAAACGCATCAACTAGGCCCTATCGAAATCTAATGATATGAGAAAACTCAATTAGGGCTCGCTCATACTTCTGCGCATAAACAGATCTCAACAAAACCTGCCCAGGTTCTTCAAGCAGCTTTTTCAACTCCACCACTGAGACATTAACCGCCAGAGCCTTTTTTATATTAAAAACCTCATCAAGACTTGGCTTAGAGCCAACAGTGACAATATCTCCAACCCCCACATCATCAACATCATCTTCAGACACAATAAAATCCAACAGTTGATCCAAAGACACGAATTGATCACTTGCTTCTAGCGATACACTACCTGCATCTACGAGCCATAATTTACCGGCATCGTTCTTGTCAATGAGAATTATCCGGCCACCCGAGTCATCCCCAATAGCCACCATACCTTTGAAGTTCTTATCCACTTCAAAAGTATCATTGCGCTCTTCGATATCACTAGTCGAATAAATCAGAACCTGATCATTTAGTAGCGCACCGTCACTCTTCCTCCAGAACTCCAAAATCCATGAGCCAGTCACAATCCCCAACCTCTCGGCGACCTCCTCAATTAGTTTATCAGGCGCTGCATCGTGACGTTCAGTATATATACGCATAATTTAGAAAGCCCCTAAAGATTCATAATATTTATACGACTTGCTTGCAGCGCGCCTAGCTACATCTGGGCTAACCCCTGCATCAATCATTTCTCTATATGCAATATTAAACTCGTCGCGTAGCGTTCCGCCAAATCCGGACACTCTGCGTCTTGCTCGCTGCATAGCAGAAATCATGGCATGTGACTCACCCGAACTACTTTTTAGCAAAATAGCCGGAGCGCTATTTCTTTTATATCCTTTTACGTTGAGCTTGGCCCACTCATGCTGGATGAAATGATGAGACTGCACGAAATCATCTGCCGCAATGTTTTTATGACCTACAGCTCTGTTTACTTGGGGCGATAGATTACCGTGCGCATCAACATCGCCAGCTTTATATCCTCCTGGTTTGTTACACGCCCACCCCCATGGATCCACCCAGTTAACTGGATTTGAGGCATAACGATAGAGGTTAAAACCCCCACTTATTCCTATTGGGTCTTGAGTAATAAAACGTCCGCTTTCAGCATCATAATAGCGGAAGGTGTTGTAGTGTAGCCCGGTTTCGTCATCAAGATACTGCCCTTGGAACCGCAGGTTCTGTTCAACCTCATTTATGGCTAGCTGTTCAATCCCCCCCCATGAACGATACGTCGCCTGCCAAACGATCTCACCGTCGCTATCCGTCAGCTCCAGCGGCGTGCCGATCTGATCGGTATGGAAGTAGTAGACCTTCTGCCCTTCCCCTTCGACCTGATCGACACGTGCCAAGGGCGCGTAACTCCCTGGCTCATAGAAATACAGAATGCTCTGCCCCGGCGTCTCCTCACGCAGCATCCTCAAGCCTTGCCACAAGAAGCGCTTCTGCTCGACTACGCCGTTGATTTCAGCCTGCTTGGCTACCCGACGCCCAAGGCTGTCGTACCGGTACTGCCCGGTACTCTCCAGCTTGCCATTGACCGTTGTTTCTGCCCGCACCAATCGGTTTTCGCAGTCATAGACAAAGTGCTGCAGCTTGCTGTGCCCCGAGCGCTTCTCGATCAGGTTGCCCCACGGATCGTAGCGGTACTCTTGGTCCCGCCACTGTTTGATCCGGTTGTCCTTGACCCTGGCGAACTGGCGCGCGTTGAAGTCCAATCGGTTGGCTGCCGGGTCGTAACGAAACTCTTCGCTACCTATCAGCGAGCCGGTATCGCGGCTGCGCAATTGCCCGTTGGCTTCGTATTCGTATTTGACCTCGCCGCGTAGCTTGTCGAGCGTGCGTACCAGTTCACCCGCAGGGTCGTACTGGTAACGGCGGTGGATCGGGTTGTAGGCATGCTCCACCAGCAGCGAAGTATTGATACCGGTGTTGTGCACCTGCGAGAGCTTGTCGGCTGGCAAGGTCGAGGCGAATTGCCAGGCCTTGCGCCCCATGGCGTCATAACCGAAGCAACTGGTGAGCTTGCCCTGGGTCCGATACACCTCGCGGTGCAGGTCATCACGCTCCATGTCGCTGATCACCTGACCGTCCAGGTTCAGCTGGTGCAGGTGCCCGCTGCCGTAGTACAGGTGGTTGACCTTGCGGCCATCTGGCAATGTCAGGGTGGTCAGGTTGCTGAGCGGGTCATATTCATAACTGAGCGTGCCAGCGGGCGTGATTTCTTTCGTCAGCCGGCCCAGCAGATCGTAGGCGTACTCCAGCTTTTCTTCCGTGACCCCAACCTGCTTGCCGATCCCGGTCGGTTGCCGCTCGATGCTCAGTAACCGGTCGCCGTCGTCGTACGCAAAGGCCTGGCTCGCATCGCGGTTGATCTTGGCGACCAACCG
>NZ_JBLUPW010000012.1:0-140685 GCF_048068175.1 Pseudomonas sp. NY15356
CGGAGCGGCCTCACATGGCCCTGAAAAACAAAACGCCCGATGCGGTGCATCGGGCGTTTTGAGGCCTATCGGCCTACCTGAACAGGTGTAAACCTATTTCAGGACTAGACACTACATAAAAGGCAGATCGCGGTTTACTGCCCAGCCTGGTTCTCGCTCAACACCAGGTTGCCGTTCTTATCCAACGGAATGGTAGAACCCGGCTCATGATTCATCTTCACTCGGCCAACCTTATCGCCGATGGAGTAGGTCACGTTGTAGCCGACCACCTTCTCGCTCAGGTCGTTGACGGTGTTGCAGCGGGTTTGTGTAGTGGTATAGGTGTCACGCTCCTGCATGCCCTCCTGCACCTTGTTGCCCGCGTAACCACCGCCCACGGCACCGGCCACGGTAGCGATCTTCTTGCCCGAACCACCACCGATCTGGTTGCCCAGCAGGCCGCCAGCAATGGCACCGACCACGGTACCGGCGATCTGGTGCTGGTCCTTCACCGGTGCCTGGCGCGTCACGGTGACGTCCTTGCACACCTGGCGTGGCGTCTTGATGGTTTCCTTGATGGGCTGCACGTCCGTAACCTGGGCGTACTCCGGCCCCTTGTTCACCAAGCTGTAGGTGGCGACAGCACCTCCGGCGGTCACACCGACAGCACCCAGTACCGCACCCACAAGCATTGATTTATTCACGTGAACCTCCTGATATACCGGCGGGGTTAGCCGCCTTCTCCCAGCCTTGGAGCATAAAAAAAGGCGCGAGTTCAATACCCACGCCTTTCTTTGCGCCAAACGGCGACCTGGAACAGCTTACGGGCGGTCGTCCTCGCCCTCGGCCTTGACTGGCGGGATCAGGTCTTCGCTGCTCAGGTTCAGCCAGATCAGCACCACGTTGGCGATGTAGATCGACGAATAGGTACCGGCCATGACACCAATGAACAGCGCCAGGGAGAAGCCGAACAGGTTGTCGCCGCCGAAGAACAGCAGTGCAGCGATGGCCAGCAAGGTCGACACCGAGGTAGCCACGGTACGCAGCAGGGTCTGGGTGGTCGAGACGTTGATGTTCTCGATCAGCGACGCCTTGCGCATCACGCGGAAGTTCTCACGCACCCGGTCGAACACCACGATGGTGTCGTTGAGCGAGTAGCCGATGATCGCCAGCACCGCCGCCAACACCGTCAGATCGAAGGTGATCTGGAAGAACGACAGGATACCCAGGGTCACCACCACGTCGTGGATCAGCGAAACGATGGCGCCGACGGCGAACTTCCACTGGAAGCGGAAGGCCAGGTAGACCAGGATGCCGCCCAGGGCCAGCAGCATGCCCAGGCCACCCTGGTCACGCAGTTCCTCACCCACCTGCGGGCCGACGAACTCGACGCGCTTGACCGTGGCCGGGTTGTCGCCCCCGGCCTTCTGCAGCGCCGCGGCAACGCGGTTGCCCAGTTGCGGGTCGTCGCCAGGCATGCGCACCAGCAGGTCGGTGGTGGCGCCGAAGCTCTGCACCACGGCCTCGTCGAAGCCGGACTGGACCAGCTCGGCACGCACCGCCTTGAGGTCGGCCGGGCGCTCGTAGGTCAGCTCGATGAGCGTACCGCCGGTGAAATCCAGGCCGAAGTTCAGGCCCTTGTGCCACCAGCTGAACAGCGCCAGGACGGTGAGGAGCACGGTGATGGCGAACGCGACATTGCGCACGCCCATGAAGTTGATGGTTTTCATCGCAGCTCCCTCAAACCCACAGCTTCTTGATGTCACGCCCGCCGCAGGTCAGGTTGACCAGTGCACGGGTCACCATGACGGCGGTGAACATCGAGGTGAAAATCCCGAGGGACATGGTGACCGCGAAGCCCTTGACCGGGCCGGTACCCATGGCGAACAGGATGCCGCCGACCAGCAGGGTGGTCAGGTTGGCATCGACGATCGCCGAGTAGGCGCGATTGAAGCCCTCGTGGATGGCGCGCTGCACCGACATGCCGGCGGCGATCTCTTCGCGGATACGCGAGAAGATCAGTACGTTGGCGTCCACCGCCATACCCATGGTCAACACGATACCGGCGATGCCCGGCAGGGTCAGGGTGGCGCCCAGCAGCGACATCAGCGCCAGCAGCAGGACCATGTTGCCCGCCAGGGCGATGGTGGCCAGCACGCCGAAGGCGCGGTAGATGGCAATGATGAACAGCGAGACGAACAGCATGCCCCACAGGGATGCATCGATACCCTTGGTGATGTTGTCGGCACCCAGGCTCGGGCCAATGGTGCGTTCTTCGGCGAAGTACATCGGCGCGGCCAGGCCACCGGCGCGCAGCAACAAGGCAAGCTCGGACGACTCGCCCTGGCCGTTCAGGCCGGTGATGCGGAACTGGCTACCCAGCGGCGACTGGATGGTCGCCAGGCTGATGATCTTCTTCTCTTCCTTGAAGGTCTGGATCGCCACGTCCTTCTCGACGCCGTCGACCACTTGCTTCTCGTAGCGGGTCATCGGCTTCTGCTCGATGAAGATCACCGCCATGCTGCGGCCGACGTTGCTACGGGTGGCGCGGCTCATCAGCTCGCCACCGTGGCCGTCGAGGCGGATGTTGACCTGCGGACGGCCATGCTCGTCGAAGCTGGCCTGGGCGTCGGTCACCTGGTCGCCGGTAATGATCAGGCCACGCTCGACCGCGGCGGAACGGCCGCCTTCGCGGAACTCGAAGACCTCGGTGGTAGCCTTGGAGGCGCCCGGCTCGGCCCCGAAGCGGAACTCCAGGTTGGCGGTCTTGCCCAGGATACGCTTGGCTTCGGCGGTGTCCTGCACCCCTGGCAGCTCGACCACGATACGGTTGGCGCCCTGGCGCTGGACCAGCGGCTCGGCCACGCCCAGCTCGTTGACCCGGTTGCGCACGGTGGTCAGGTTCTGCTTGATCGAGTATTCGCGGATCTCGGTCACTTTCGCCGGGGTCAGCGCCAGACGCAGCACGGCGAGCTCGTTGCGCTCGGTGGTAGTCAGGTCGAAATCATTGAAATTCTTGCGGATCAGGCTGCGTGCCTGCTCGCGGGTGGCATCGTCGGCGAAGCCCAGCATGATGCCGCCATCCTGCTGGGGCAGGCTGCGGTAGCGGACGCGCTCTTTGCGCAGCAAGGTCTTGACCTCGCCTTCGTAGACTTTCATGCGGGCGCTCATGGCCTTGTCCATGTCCACTTCCAGCAGGAAGTGCACACCACCGGACAGGTCCAGGCCCAGTTTCATCGGGCTTGCGCCCAGGTTGCGCAGCCATTGCGGGGTGGTCTGGGCCAGGTTCAGGGCCACGACGTAATCATCGCCCAGTGCCTTGCGCACCACATCCTTGGCCGGGAGCTGGTCTTCCTGGTTGGTCAGGCGCACCAGCGCACTGCCCTTCTCGCCCAGGCTGCCGCCCTTGACGGCGATACCGGCATCGGTCAGCGCCTTGGTGGCGCGGTCCAGGTCGGCCTGGCTCACGTGCAGCGCAGAGCTCGCACCGCTGATCTGCACCGCCGGGTCATCCGGGTAGAGGTTGGGAGCGGAATAAATAAAGCCGATCGCCAGTACCACCAGGATCAGCAGGTATTTCCACAGAGGGTATTTGTTCAGCATCACGCCGCCCGTTCAAGACGCGGGGCGCGTTGCGCGCCCCGACTGGAAAAGAAAACCGGTAACTCAGATAGCCTTGAGCGTACCTTTTGGCAGGGTCGCAGCCACGGCGCCCTTCTGGAACTTCAGCTCGACGTTGTCGGACACTTCCAGGACCACGAAGTCGTCGGCCACTTTGACGATCTTGCCGGCGATGCCGCCGTTGGTGACAACTTCGTCACCTTTTTGCAAGTTGCTCAGCAGGTTCTTCTGCTCCTTGGCACGCTTGGCCTGCGGGCGCCAGATCATCAGGTAGAAGATGACCAGGAAACCGACCAGGAAGATCCATTCGAAGCCGGTACCGGCTGGGCCGGCGGCAGGGGCAGCAGCGTCCGCGTAGGCGGCGGGAATCAGAAAGCTCATTGGGCACTCCAGTTGCTATAAGTTTATAAGTGCAAACAGTCAGTCCAAGGGCGGCACGGGCAGCCCGCGCTTGGCGTAGAAGGCGTCGACAAAGGCGGCCAATTTACCTTGTTGAATAGCCTCGCGTAAACCGGCCATCAAGCGCTGGTAATGGCGCAAGTTGTGGATGGTATTCAGCATGCTGCTCAACATTTCGCCACATTTATCCAGGTGATGAAGATAGGCGCGGGAGAAGTTGGTGCAGGTGTAGCAGTCACAGGTCGGATCCAGCGGCGAATCATCATGGCGATGGAACGCGTTGCGGATCTTGATCACCCCGGTATCGACGAACAGATGGCCGTTGCGCGCATTGCGCGTCGGCATCACGCAGTCGAACATGTCGACGCCGCGGCGCACACCCTCTACAAGATCCTCGGGTTTGCCTACCCCCATAAGGTAACGAGGTTTGTCAGCGGGCATCTGGCCAGGCAGGTAATCCAGCACCTTGATCATTTCGTGCTTGGGCTCGCCCACCGACAGGCCACCGATGGCCAGGCCGTCGAAGCCGATGTTCTCCAGCGCTTCCAGCGAGCGCATGCGCAGGTCCTGGTACATGCCGCCCTGGACGATACCGAACAGCGCCGCGGTGTTGTCGGCGTGGGCGTTCTTCGAGCGCTGGGCCCAGCGCAGCGACAGCTCCATGGAGGTGCGCGCCACGTCGTGCTCGGCCGGGTACGGCGTGCACTCGTCGAAGATCATCACGATGTCCGAGCCCAGGTCGCGCTGGACCTGCATGGACTCCTCCGGCCCCATGAACACCTTGGAGCCGTCGACCGGCGAGGCGAAGGTCACGCCCTCTTCCTTGATCTTGCGCATGGCGCCCAGGCTGAATACCTGGAAGCCGCCGGAGTCGGTGAGGATCGGGCCCTTCCACTGCATGAAATCATGCAGGCTGCCGTGCTTCTTGATCACCTCGGTGCCTGGGCGCAGCCACAGGTGGAAGGTGTTGCCCAGGATGATCTCGGCGCCGATGGCCTCGATGTCGCGAGGCAGCATGCCCTTGACCGTGCCGTAGGTACCCACTGGCATGAACGCCGGGGTTTCCACCGTGCCACGGGGGAAGGTCAGGCGGCCGCGACGGGCCTTGCCGTCGGTGGCCAGCAGTTCGAACGACATTCGACAGGTGCGACTCATGCTTGATCCTCGGGGCCGCGTGGCGCCGGATTGCGGGTGATGAACATGGCATCACCGTAACTGAAGAAGCGGTACCCCTGCTCGACCGCCGCCGCGTAGGCAGCCATGGTCTCGGGGTAGCCAGCGAAGGCCGAGACCAGCATCAGCAGCGTGGACTCCGGCAGGTGGAAGTTGGTGACCAGGGCATCGACCACATGGAACGGCCGGCCCGGGTAGATGAAGATGTCGGTGTCGCCGCTGAAGGCCTTCAGCTGGCCGTCACGGGCGGCACTTTCCAGCGAACGCACGCTGGTGGTGCCCACCGCGATCACCCGGCCCCCTCGGGCACGGCACGCCTGGACGGCGTCGACCACGTCCTGGCTGACCTCCAGCCATTCTTTATGCATGTGGTGGTCTTCGATCTTGTCGACCCGCACCGGCTGGAAGGTACCGGCGCCCACGTGCAGGGTAACGAAGGCCCGCTCGACGCCCTTGGCCGCGATCTTCTCCAGCAGCGCTTCGTCGAAGTGCAGGCCGGCGGTCGGCGCGGCCACGGCACCGGCGCGCTCGGCGTAGACGGTCTGGTAGCGCTCGCGGTCGGCGCCTTCGTCCGGGCGGTCGATGTAGGGCGGCAGCGGCATGTGGCCGACACGTTCGAGCAGCGGCAGCACTTCTTCGCTGAAGCGCAGCTCGAACAGGGTCTCATGGCGCGCCACCATCTCGGCTTCGCCGCCACCGTCGATGAGGATCTGCGTGCCCGGCTTGGGCGCCTTGCTGGCGCGCACATGGGCAAGTACCCGGTAGGTGTCGAGCACGCGCTCGACCAATACTTCCAGCTTGCCGCCGGAGGCCTTCTGGCCAAACAGCCGCGCCGGAATCACCCGGGTATTGTTGAATACCATCAGATCACCAGGGCGCAGGTAGTCGAGCAGGTCGGTGAACTGGCGGTGCGCCAGCTCACCGCTCGGCCCATCGAGGACCAGCAGACGGCTGCCATGGCGCTCGGCCAGGGGGTGGCGGGCGATCAGGGAATCGGGGAGTTCGAAGGAAAAATCGGCGACGCGCATGATGGTGTTCGGTTCGACAGGGCCGGAAAGTTTAGCCCAAAGAGTGAAAATTGACCATGAAACCCGATTGACCGACCCACGGAGGCTCTCTATACTGCGCCCCCACAAGCCCTGATGGCGGAATTGGTAGACGCGGCGGATTCAAAATCCGTTTTCGAAAGGAGTGGGAGTTCGAGTCTCCCTCGGGGCACCAAGATCCGAAAGAAACCGACCTTATGGTCGGTTTTTTTATGCCTGGGATTTGAAAGGCCATGGCGCCGTCTCTGTAGGAGCGGGCTTGCCCCGCGATTGGCCGGGCCTGGAAACGCGTCGGCATGGCAAGGGCTTCGCCCTTGATCGCGGGACAAGCCCGCTCCTACAGGGTATGCGCGACTGCTTCAAATTTTCAGATTTTCCGCATTCCCTGTAGGCTGTTTCCCAAACATACTTCCTACCCCTTTCAAGCCATTGCGGTGCTCTGGATCGGGTTCTAGTCTCGGCCTGTCGTTGCCAATTCAACGACCGGCTTTGACAGGCCGATTCGAAGCTACCGACGCATCAGCTCGCTTTTATGGCGGTTGTACGTGGGGCGCCTTCGGGCGCGCCGAGTGCCTAGCTTCCTCGGTCTGTCAACCCGCGTACTGCCGCCACCCTCTTGTTTGACAGCAAATGGTGGTGGCGCCTTCTCGAAGCTAGGAGACCACCATGTTAAAGATCGTCCCCGACCCACCCTACCCCACCGAGCTCGCCCATTCTCTCGAAGACATCCTCATGCAGACCTCCGAATACCTGGTTTGCGCCCTCTCCATCGCCCAGCAGAACACCCTCGCCCATCAGGCCTCATCCGCCCAGGCGCTGACCCTGGCCACGATGCACGAGATCGAGGCGGCTCGCGGTATGGTGGAAATGGCGCTGAGCAAGGTTCAGGTACGCCACTGACAAGGAGCATGACGATGACAAGCAAGACAGTAGGCGTGACCTGCTTTGGCTACGGCACGGGTGATGCGCCTTTGTTTCGGGTGGAGCCGGGACAGGATGCAATCCTGGCGTTGGACCAGGCCTCGGCGATGCTGCAGTGTGTGCGGCGAATGACGCTGCTGGCGGCGACCGATGGCGAGGCGGACCTCGGCTGGGCGGCACATCTGCTCAGCGATATGGCCAAGGCGATCATGGATGACGTGGAGGTTGGGCGCCAGCGCGCACAGCCATAGGCTCATCGCCGGATAAGCCCGCTCTCTCATAGAACGATGCATTGCCCTTTGATCCGCGGAGCCTTATGGGGCGGGCTTATCCCGCGATTGGCCGGGCCTGGAAACACACCGGCATGGCAAGGGCTTCGCCCTTGATCGCGGGGCAAGCCCGCTCCTACAAGGGGACAGTGCAAGGGCACGCATTCGCCTTCGATGTATCCTTGAAGTGAGCCCCACTGATCCAAGGCATACCCCATGAAGCTGACACACCGCCCCGTGCGCCACGACGATATCGCCGCCATCTGCTGTTTCCCGCAAGGTGCGGATGAGTTGTTCTATATGTTCCCCAAGGCCACCTACCCGCTCACGCCGGACCAACTGAGCGATGCCATCGCCCAGCGCAGCGGGTCGACGGTGATCGAAGGGGATGGCGTGGTGCTGGGCTTCGCCAATTTCTACAAGGCCGAGCACGGTGGCGTATGTGCATTGGGCAACGTGGTGGTCGCTCCGGCCGCCCGTGGCCGTGGCGTAGCACGTTACCTGGTGCAGTGCATGATCGACTTGGCCCGTGAACAGTTCGCCGCGCGCGAGGTGTGGGTGTCGTGCTTCAACCACAACACGGCGGGGCTGCTGCTTTATCCACAGCTGGGGTTCGTGCCGTTTGGTATCGAGGAACGGCAGGCACCGGACGGCAGCCGGGTCGCGCTGGTACAGATGAGTCAAACGCTCATATGAGCACCTACGTCAGCGCGATACGAAATGGGGTCGTGCCAAAAGGTCGATTCCCAACGCACGAACGACCCTCAGAACGGTATCGAAGCGAGGCTTAGCACCTGGCGTTAGCGCCTTGTAAAGGCTTTCACGCCCCAGGCCGCTGTCTGCAGCGATCTTGGACATTCCCCGCGCCCTGGCGATATGCCCGAGTGCACGAATGATCTCATCGCTGTCACCATCGGCCAGCACCTGGCTCAGGTATTCACTGATGGCCTCATCGCTGTCCAGCAATGTAGCCATGTCAAACGGGATCAGCTTCTCTTTCATTTCATCTCCTTCGCGAGCTGCCTGGCTTTGAGGATATCGGAGGCCTGAGAGGACTTGTCCCCACCTGCCAGCAGGAGGATCGTATCCCAGTGGATACAGCCCAACAAGATTTGGAAGCGGTTCACTCTGACAAGCGCTCCAGCGATGAGATAGTCAGTGCGGTTCCACGATTGGGTGAGCTTTATCGTCGCTGTTCGAGAGACATCAGATAACGGGTGCTACGCTCGATCGCGGGGCAAGCCCGCCCCCACAGGGGCACTGCCGCCCTCGAGACCAGCGCCATATCTGTGGGAGATTGTATGGGGCTGGACACGCTCAAATTGCCTTCGGTTGGTTCAATACATACTTCTCAACCATGCAGCAAATACGGCCCAGGCTCCGCTTGCTTGGTAGGAGCTGGCGACAGCCTGCGATGGGCCGCAAAGCGGCCCCTTGAGTCTGGACGGGCTCCAGCGTTTGAAGGCTTGGGGCTGCTTTGCAGCCCATCGCAGGCTGTCGCTAGCTCCCACCGAGATCGTGCCGCTCTCAAGACTTACGAAATCCATGTGGGGCCGCAAGGCAGCCCCAGGGATGGCTCAGGCGCGCACGTACCGCTGGCGCAGCACGTCGCTGAAGGCATCCACCAGCAGCACCAGCACCAGCATGCCGATGATCACGGTGCTGGCCTGGGCTTCCTGGAACAGGCTCAGGGTGGTGTAGAGCATCTGCCCCAACCCGCCGGCACCGACGAAGCCCAGCACGCTGGCCATGCGGATGTTGTTCTCCCAGCGGTACAGGCTGTAGGCAAGCAGTTGCGGCCAGAGGTTGGGCAAGGTGCCGAAGCAGAACGCCGCAGCCTGGCTGCCACCTTGCAGGCGGATGGCGGCGGCAGGCTCGGCGGGCGCGTTTTCCAGGGCCTCGGCGAACAGCCGGCCCAATACGCCTGCGGTATGCAGGGCCAGGGCCAGGGTACCGGCGTTGGGGCCCAGGCCTGCGGCGAGTACGGTCAGGGCGGCCCAGACCAGCTCAGGGATTGCACGCAAGGCGTTGAGCAGCAGCCGCGCAGCGCCCTGCAGCGGCCAGCCGAAGCGGCCAGCGGCCGGCAACGCCAGTAACAGACCGAGCACCATTGCCAGCAGCGTACCCAGGCCAGACATGGCCAGGGTCTCCAACGCGCCCTTGCCTACGGCCCGCAGGTGCTCGGCGGACAGGTCCGGGCTCAGGAAGCGGTGTGCATATTCGCCCATCTGCGCCAGCCCGCCGTTGCCGACCACCGACGCCATGTCCAGCTCGAGGTAGCCGAACGACGCCACCACGGCGGCGAGAATCGCGATGACTACCAGCAGGTTGATCATCCGGTTCATGCCAGCCTCCCCCGCAGCACGCGGCTGAGCACGTCGGCCAGCATCACCAGCACCAGGAATGCCAGCAGCATGCTCGCCACCTCGGCCCCGGCGAACATGCGCATCGACAGGTCGATCTGCTGCCCCAGCCCACCGGCACCGACGAAGCCCATCACCACCGAGGCGCGCACGGCACATTCCCAGCGGTAGACGGTATAGGACACCACCTCCGCCGCCGCACCCGGCAGAATGCCGTAGAAGAATGCCGTAAGCCGCCCGCTACCCGCCTGCAACAAAGCATGGGCTGGGCGTTGGTCCACCGATTCGAAGATTTCCGCATAGACCTTGCCCAGCATGCCGGCATAGGTGATGGCGATGGCCAGCACCCCGGCGGTCGGCCCCAGCCCCACGGCGCGGACGAACAGCAACGCCCAGACGATCTCGGGCACGCTGCGCAGGAACACCAGCAGCCCGCGCACCGGCAGGCGCAGCAACCGCGACCACAGCCCCGGACGCCCGCCGCGGGAAGCCGCACGCAGCGACAGTGCACGGCTGGCCAGCAAACTGGTCGGCACCGCCAGCAGCAAGGCCAGGGCCATGCCGGCCGTAGCCACGGCCAGGGTTTGCAAGGTCGCCTCGAACAGCAGCGAGAGGAAATCGGCATCATGGGCCGGCGGCCAGAACCCGCTGGCGAAGCTGGCCATCTGTTGGCGGTTTTCGGCCTGCAGCAGCACACCCGGGTTGAGCTCGCTCAGGCGCAAGCCCGGCCACAGCGCGGCCAGGGCGAGCAGGGTCAGCAACAGCCGGGGCCAAGCCGCCGGGTCGCGGGCGTCGACCTTCAGCATCGTGGAATCTGTACCGTCAGGGTCGGCCCCGGCGTGGGCGGCGAGCCCAACTGCTCGTTGGCGTACAGCGCGTCGAGCAGGCTCTCGGTCACCGCCTGGGCCGGGCAGTCGAACGCCACCTGGCCATCGCGGATACCCACCACCCGGGGGAAATGCGCCAGCGCCAGCTCCACCGCATGCAGGCTGGCCACCAGCGTTACGCCGTTGGTCTGGGCGTGGCGGTTGAGCAGCGCCAGGCTGTGGTCAGCGAGCACCGGGTCCATGGCCGATACCGGCTCGTCGGCCAGCAAGACGTCAGGGCGCTGGTACAACGCACGGGCAATGCCGACGCGCTGCAACTGGCCGCCGGATAACTGGCCGCACTGGACGAATAGTTTGTCGGCCAGGCCCAGTTCCGCCAAGGCCTGACGCGCGCCCGGCACGTCGGTTGGGTAGACCAGGTTGAGCAGGCCCCGCAACGTGCCCCACTGCCCCAGTCGCCCGGCCAGCACTGCGGTAACCACACGCTGGCGTGGCGGCAAGGGCGGCGCCTGATGCACCAGCCCCACCCTCCCGCGCAGGCGCTGCCGGGCCCTGGCCGACAGCGCCCAGGGCTGCTCGCCGAGCAGTTCCAGGCGCCCGGCGCTGGGCTGTACAGCCGTGGCCATCACATGCAGCAGGCTGGACTTGCCGGCCCCCGAGGGGCCGATGATCGCGACCCGCTCACCCTTGTCGATACGCAGGCTCACCGCATCGAGCGCGCGGACCTGGCCATGGCTCAGGCTCGCACCGTGCAGATGGATAGTCACTTGAGCAGACCGGCCTCGCGTGCGGCCTGCTCGGTGCCCACGTAGTTCTCAGGCTTGGTTTCGATGAAGCGGCTGGCGGCCTGCAGGTCGAGGATCGCCTTGTGCTCGGGGTTGGCCGGGTCCAGTGCGAGGAAGGCGGCCTTGATCTTTTCCTTCAAGGCCGGGTCCATGTTGCCGCGCACGGTCCAGTTGTAGTCGAAGTAGGTCGGCGTGGTGGCGAAGACCTTGACCTTGTTGGTATCGACCTTGCCGGCGTCGACCAGCTTCTGCCAGACGCTGGCGTTCAGTACACCGCCGTCGACCTTGCCGGCCTGGACCCAGGCGACCGTGGCGTCGTGGGCACCGGAGTAGGCCACACGGCTGAAGTAGCCTTCAGGCTTGATGTTGTCCTGCTTGAGCATGAAGTAGCGCGGCATCAGGCTGCCGGAGGTGGACGAGATCGAACCGAAGGCGAACGACTTGCCCTTGAGGTCGGCCAGGCTCTTCACATCCGGGTTGGCGGTGATGAACTTGGAGGTGAACTGGGCGTCCTGTTCACGCTGCACCAGTGGCGTGGCGGTCGGGTCCTTCAGGTGCACCTGGACGAAGGTGAAGCCGCCCAGCCAGGCCATGTCCAGGCGGTTGGACGCCAACGACTCGACCACGGCCGGGTAGTCGGCCACCGGTACGAACTTCACATCCATGCCCAATTGCTTGGAGAGGTATTCACCCAGTGGCTTGAACTTGCGCAGCAGTTCGGTCGGTGCCTCATCGGGGATGGCACTCACCCGCAGGGTATCAGCAGCCTGGGCAATGACGGCACAGCAAGACAGCACGAGGCCGGCGGCGACCGCCAGGGGACGTTTGAGCATGGGATTCTCCGGTTCAATAGCGGGGAAAGGGCCGGCGACGCGCCGACGGAGGGGAATTATAAGAGTCGCTGGCGCAAAGGCCAGCTTTGCTACAATCGCGCATCACGAAAATTCGAGGTGCGTATGAGCGAACCGATTCGCCTGACCCAGTACAGCCATGGCGCTGGCTGCGGCTGCAAGATTTCACCCAAGGTGCTGGATGTGATCCTCGCCGAGAGCGGCACCCAGGCCCTGGACCCGAAACTCTGGGTCGGCAACGCCTCGCGCGACGACGCGGCGGTCTATGCGCTGGACGATGAGCGCGGCGTGGTCTCGACCACCGATTTCTTCATGCCCATCGTCGACGACCCGTACGACTTCGGCCGCATCGCCGCCACCAACGCCATCAGCGATATCTATGCCATGGGCGGTGACCCGCTGATGGCCATCGCCATCCTCGGCTGGCCGGTCAACGTGCTGCCGCCCGAGGTGGCCCGCGAAGTGATCCGTGGCGGTCGTGCCGTGTGCGCCGAAGCGGGCATCCCGCTGGCTGGCGGCCACTCCATCGATGCCCCCGAGCCGATCTTCGGCCTGGCCGTCACCGGCGTGGTCGGCAAGCGCCACCTCAAGCGCAACGACACCGCCAGCGCAGGCTGCCGCCTGTACCTGACCAAGCCACTGGGTATCGGCATCCTCACCACCGCCGAGAAGAAGGCCAAGCTGCGCGAGCAGGACCAAGGCCTTGCCCGCGACTGGATGTGCACCCTCAACACCCCCGGCAGCCGCTTCGGCAAGCTCGACGGGGTCAAGGCCATGACCGACGTCACCGGCTTCGGCCTGCTCGGCCACCTGGTGGAGCTGGCCGAAGGCAGCGGCCTGACCGCGCACCTGCGCTACGACGCCGTACCACGCCTGCCCAGTGTCGATCACTACCTGGCCGAGGGCTGCATTCCTGGCGGCACCCTGCGAAACTTCGACAGCTACGGCCACAAGATCGGTGCCCTGAGCGATGATCAGAAACACCTGCTGTGCGACCCGCAGACCAGCGGTGGGCTGCTGGTAGCGGTCAGCCCCGAAGGCGAGGCCGAGTTCCTCGCCATGGCGGCAGAACTGAACCTGGCCCTCTCGCCGATCGGCGAGCTGGTCGAGCGACAGACCCACGCGGTCGAGGTGC
Source organism: Pseudomonas sp. NY15356 (assembly GCF_048068175.1). Classification (NCBI taxonomy): domain Bacteria; kingdom Pseudomonadati; phylum Pseudomonadota; class Gammaproteobacteria; order Pseudomonadales; family Pseudomonadaceae; genus Pseudomonas; species Pseudomonas sp. NY15356. The sequence goes on from NZ_JBLUPW010000012.1 coordinate 13,370, forward strand.
TTTGAATGCGCAACGACTGCACCGACTACCGCCAGCTATTCCTCGATGACGTGCCGATGATGGACATGCGCGCGCCGATCGAATTTGCCAAGGGTGCCTTCCCCGGCGCCGTCAACCTGCCCTTGATGAACGACCAGGAGCGGCAGAAAGTCGGCACCTGCTACAAGCAGCACGGCCAGGACGCCGCCATTGCCCTGGGCCACCAGTTGGTCACCGGGGCCATCAAGCAGACTCGCCTGGAGGCCTGGGTGGCATTCGCCCAGGCCCATCCCGAGGGCTACCTGTACTGCTTCCGCGGCGGCCTGCGCTCGCAGCTCGTCCAGGCCTTGCTCAGGGATGAAGCCGGCATTCAGTACCCGAAGGTAGAGGGCGGCTACAAGGCCATGCGCACCTTCCTGCTCGATACCACCTTGCAAGCCGTCGACCAATGCGACTTCGTATTGATCGGCGGGCTGACGGGGACGGGCAAGACCGATGTGCTGCTGCAGTTGGACAACGTTCTGGATTTGGAAGGCCATGCCAACCATCGTGGTTCAAGCTTCGGCAAGCGCGCCACCGCGCAGCCGGCGCAGATTGACTTCGAGAACCAGCTGGCCATCGACATTCTCAGGAAACGTGCCCGTGGCATGCAGCAGTTCGTGCTGGAAGACGAAGGGCGCATCATCGGCAGTTGCTCGGTACCCCTGGAGCTGTACCACGGCATGCAGCAATACCCGCTGGTATGGCTCGAAGACAGCTTCGACAACCGTGTGGAGCGTCTGCTGCGCGACTACGGGGTAAGTCTGTTCGCCGAATTCATCGATAGGTACGGCGAAGACCAGGGGCGCCACCTGTATGCCGAACGGCTGACGCAAAGCATGGACAACATTCGCAAGCGGCTTGGTGGCGAGCGCTACCAGCGCATGTCCGAGCTGCTGCGCCAGGCACTGGATGAGCAGCTGCGCAGTGGCCAGGTGGATCTGCATCGCGGCTGGCTGGAGGTCTTGCTCAAGGAGTATTACGACCCGATGTACGCCTACCAGCGCGAGGCCAAGGCCGAGCGCATCGAGTTCGCTGGCGATGGCGTGGAAGTGCGCGAATACCTGAAGGCCCGGGTCAGGCGGGAACCCCGCTAGCGCTCCAGCGCATGCACGAACTTCCTGGTGTTGCGCAGAACCTGTAGGAGCGGCGGTCCGACTTGCCCCCCGATTGGGCCGACCCTGTCATCGCGACTGTATGGCAAGGGCTTCGCCATTGATCGCGGGGCAAGCCCGCTCCCACAGGGGCAGCAGCATTGGCCGCTTGTTCTCTGCGCGACAGCGCAGCCCGAAGGGCTGGGTGATCTCCCACAGGACTGGCTTGTCATTGCCCCGGGCTCAGCACCCGCTCCAGCTCCGCCGCCCGCTCCCGGGTCAGGTCCATCAGGCACATGCCGCTTTCGAGCTGGCGGGCGGTGCCGCCGCTCACCTGCCCATGAAACGCGCAGTTTTCATCACGGTACTTGATCCACGTGCGCTGCACATCGCGCAGCGCCTTCTGCTGGCTTGGCTCCAGCTTGGCCATCAGTTGCTTGTAGACGCGATTCAGGCGCTCATCCTGCACCTGGGCCTCGGCTACGATGCAGTTGCTCATGGCCAGGGTGCTCATGGCCTTGTCCATGCACTGCGAGTAGGACGACGACGGCGCCTCGGCCTGGGCCTGAATGGCACAGCAGGCGAGGACGATGGCAGCCAGGGAATAGCGGGTCATGTGCGCTCCTTGTACGTTGGCATAGGAGCCAGAGCCTAGCACTCCCACCCGCTGGATCAGCCGTAGCCCGGAAAAATCGGACACGTCCTACTCTTGCGCCTGGCCCGCCTCGCACAAGGCGCGGATCCGCTCGCGCAACCATCGGTGCCCTGCATCGCCCTCGCGTCGCGAATGCCAGGCCTGGGTAAAACCAAAGGGCGCAATGGCCAACGGTGGCTCGAAGCAGCGCAAGCCCGGCGCCAGGCGGGCGCCTGCCAGGCTGCGACGGGCCACGGTAAGCACCAGGTCGGTGCCGATGATCAGCCCTTGGGCCACGCCCCAGTGCGGCAAGGTCAAGGCAATGCGACGTCGCTCGCCCAGCGCCTGGAGCGCCAGGTCGATCTCGTTGTCGATGCCCGGCCGCACGGCCACCAATACATGAGGGCGAGCCAGCCAACGATCCAGCGGCAGCCCACCTCGGGGTGGCAAGGTCTGGCGGTCGGCCAGGCACACGAAAGACTCTTCGAACAGTACCTGCACCTGAATTTCGGACGGCAATTCGGGGAATACCCCCAGGGCCAGGTCCACCTCGCCATCGATCAGTTGCCCGAGCATGGCTTCCCGGCTGCCTTGGGAAACCACCAGGTCGATCCCCGGAGCCTCGGCCCTGAGCAGAGCCATCAGCCCAGGCAATACAACCCGCGCGCCATAGTCCGACATGGCCAGGCGAAAGGTTCGCCGCGCCCGACTCGGCTCGAAGCGCGGGCTGCCCAGCAAGCCGTCCAACTGCTCCAGCGCCTGCTCGAGCGGCTCGCGCAGGGCCTGGGCCCGGCTGCTCAGGTGCAGGCGGCCGCCCCGGCGCACCAGCAGGGGATCGGAGAAGATTTCACGCAGCTGCGCCAACGCATGGCTGACTGCAGGCTGGCTGCGGTGCAGGCGCACCGCAGCGCGGGAGACATGCTGTTCGCTGAGCAAGGCATGCAGGGTCAGGAGCAAATTGAGGTCGATGCGGCGAAGATCATCCATAGTGCGAATAGAGCCTGTGCAACGTTCGAATTTCCATCATTGAAATGGATAAACAACACTGCGCCTAGTGTTTTTCCAAAGGAGTTCCCGATGCCACAGGCCTTCACGCTGTCCGCCCTCCTCCCCTTGCTCGTTGCCCTGCTGGCCGGCGCGGCGGTGCCCTTCCAGGCCGGCAGCAATGCTGCCCTGGGCCGCCTGCTGGGTCACCCGCTGTGGGCGGCCGGGGTATCGCTGATGGTCAGCTTGTTGATGCTGGTACCGGCCTTGCTGGTCATGCGCGCGCCTGCGCCGCAGCTGCAGAATCTCGCCCAGGCCCCCTGGTGGGCCTGGTTCGGTGGCGTAGCGGGCGTGCTCTATATCACCGCCGCGCTGGTACTGACACCCCGGCTGGGAGCGGCGGGGTTCATCGTCTGCGTGATCGCCGGGCAGGTGCTGTCGTCGCTGCTGATCGACCAGTGGGGGTTGATGGGGCTGCCGGAGCGGCCGGTCAATGCTATTCGCCTGGCCGGGGTGGGCATGATCGTGATCGGCATGCTGGTCGTGCAATGGGGTACGTCGCGTGCCTCCTAGCACTGCGCGCGAGCGCTACAAGGCCTGCGGCTGTTCTGGCGGCATCAGCACCTTGTCCACATCGAAATGCAGTGCGGGCATCTGGGTACCGGCATACATCACCACGGCCAGCGCCGCGATCAGCCCGACATCGAGCCAGTGCCAGGCCGGCATGTCGTCGGCGCGCCTGGCCTTCCAACACCACCAGGCCTGGCCCAGGCAGAACGACGCGATCGCCAGCAACCACAAATAGAAGCCGGCACCAAAGCCGGTGACATCCTGGAACGCGTAGCTCTGGTTGTCCGGCAGCCGTTCGATACCCAGGCTGCTGGCGGCCAGGTAAAGGGCCCCCAGCCCCAACAGCAGCGCCAGGCGGCGAAAACGCCGGTGCGCCAGGACCGCCAGCGCCAGCAATGGGTTGGCGAACCACTGGTACAGCCCGAAGGGTACGCCCCAAGGCCCGTAGAGCAGCATCTGCAATGCGGGCATGTGCCGGCCGGCGCTGGTCAAGGCGCCCTCGAAACACAGCCCCAGCAGGTAGAGCGCCAGGCTGAAGGTAAGGTAATAGGCAGGCAACCGCGAGCTCCATCGGATAACGACAAGCCCATGACCATACCGCACCCAGCCGTCAGGTGACAGGCGGAACCAACGCCACGACCTATTTCACCCATGGCTCAGGCGACTTCGGCGCCGTCATCCTCCGGCCAATGCGGCTCATTGGCTTCCAGCGGCGGCAGCCCATAGTGAGCGCGTGCGGCATCGCAGCTGGGGTTGTGCACGCCATTGACCCAGGAGGCCTCGAACTCACGGCATGGGGAAGCGCGGTTTTCGTAGATGGTGCAGGCGACCTGCTTGCCGACCTCGCCATCCAGGGCCGTACAGCGGCAGGGCTTGGCATCGGTGCCGATCATCGCGACGCGGGTCGGGTTGATCTGCACCACCAGGTCATCGGGCACCAGGCCACCGGCGGACTGGCATTCGCCCCAGAAGAAAGACACACGGAAGTACCCGCAGCAGGCGCCGCAGTCAAGGCAAGGGTTGTATTCGGACATGATGGCACGGAGGGAAAGTTGTTGTTTTCGGGGCTGGGCCCGCGCGCCATTTTCAATCCAAGCCGGGGTGGCTGAGAAGAGGGGTAAAGCAAAAATAGTTTGCCGCTGATCCGGGAAGAACGGGGCCGTTTCGGGGCCCCGTTCTAGCCGTCACTTGCGGGTCAGGCCATCGGCCCGGAACATCTGGCGAATGCCCCGGATCGCCTGACGGATACGGTCCTGGTTCTCGATCAGGGCGAAGCGCACATGGTCGTCACCGTAGTCGCCGAAGCCGATGCCGGGCGACACGCAGACCTTGGCCTCGGCCAGCAGCTTCTTGGAGAACTCCAGCGAGCCCAGGTGGGCATAGGCTTCGGGAATTTTCGCCCAGACGTACATCGAGGCCTTGGGGTTCTCGACCATCCAGCCGATCTCGTGCAGCCCCTTGACCAGCAGGTTGCGGCGCTGGCGGTATTGCTCAGCGATATCGCGTACGCACTGCTGGTCGCCTTCGAGCGCAGCGATGGCCGCGACCTGCAACGGGGTGAAGGTGCCGTAGTCATGGTAGCTCTTGATCCGCGCCAGGGCGCTGACCAGCTCCGGGTTGCCGACCATGAAGCCGATGCGCCAGCCGGCCATGTTGTAGCTCTTGGAGAGGGTGAAGAACTCCACGGCGATGTCCTTGGCACCGGGCACCTGCATGATCGAGGGGGCCTTCCAGCCGTCGTAGACGATATCGGCATAAGCCAGGTCGTGGACCACCAGTACGTCGTACTGCTTGGCCAGGGCCACCACCCGCTCGAAGAAGTCCAGTTCGACGCACTGGGCCGTCGGGTTGGACGGGAAGCCCAGGATCATCATCTTCGGCTTGGGGATGGACTCGCGGATCGCCCGCTCCAGCTCGTTGAAGAAGTCCACGCCCGGCACCAGCGGCACCGAACGCACCTGGGCGCCTGCGATCACCGCACCATAGATATGGATCGGGTAGCTGGGGTTGGGCACCAGCACCGTGTCGCCATGGTCGAGGGTGCCGAGCATCAGGTGTGCCAGGCCTTCCTTGGAGCCGATGGTGACGATGGCTTCGCTTTCCGGGTCGATCTCGACGTCGTAGCGGTCCTTGTACCAATGCGAGATGGCCCGGCGCAGGCGTGGGATACCGCGGGAGGTGGAATAGCCGTGGGTGTCTTCGCGCTGGGCGACCTGCACCAGTTTCTCGACGATGTGCGACGGGGTGGCGCCGTCGGGGTTGCCCATGCTCAGGTCGATGATGTCCTCGCCACGACGGCGGGCCGCCATCTTGAGCTCGGCGGTAATGTTGAAGACGTAAGGGGGGAGACGATCGATGCGCGCAAAACGGCGCGGCGAACCTGGGTTGGCCATGGCTTCCTCTGAGTACGTAAGCGCCCGGAACCGTCCGAGCGACGCTGGCCGCTGCGGCGGCCTGGAACAGAAGATAGTGCCGAAACATGGACCCTGTAAAGGGCAATTTCCTGTTTTATCAGATATTTTCAGATCTATTTTTTGCAAACACTGAATAAGGAGTTTCAGGGGCGCCCTATCGCCGGCAAGCCTGCTTCTACCTGCCATGCGCTGTTTTCAGGGACACCGCCATACCTGTGGGCTGGCTTGCCAGCGATAGGGCCCGAACAGATAAAAAAAACCCCGGCAACATTGGCCGGGGCTTTTCGTGTAACAGGCGACTGTCAGCGTGCGTAGGTCATGAGCACGTCGGTAGCGGTCTGGCTGTCCACCGACATCATCACGCTCAGGGCGGTGACGGTGAGAATGGAGAAACCGAATACCTTGCGCGCCCACTTGCTGTCGTCTTCAGCCTTGTAGCCACCCCAGGCCATGTACAGCCAGTACAGGCCCATGGCGGCGGCAACGGCCAGGTAGCCAAGCCCTGCATAGCCACCAAGGGTGAGCATGAGGGTGGCCAGCACGAAGGCCAGCACGTACAGCACGATCTGCTTCTTCGCTGCCAGGATACCGCGCGCCACCGGCAGGACCGGGATGTTGGCGGCGCTGTAGTCCTTGAAGCGGAAGATGGCGATGGCGAAGCTGTGCGGCATCTGCCACAGGCTGAACATCACCAGCAAGGTCACTGCAGCCAGGTCGAAGCTGTTGCTCACGGCGCAATAGCCGATCACAGGCGGCATGGCACCGGACAGGCTGCCGACCAGGGTGCCGTGCACCGACTTGCGCTTGAGCCAGAGGCTGTAGAAGCCCACGTAGACGACGAAGCCGACCAGCGCGCAGAACGCCGACAGCGGGTTGGCCTGGACATACAGCAAGCTGAAGCCCGCCACCCCGAGCAGGGTGGCATAGGCCAGCGCGAAGGGCAGCGACATGCCACCCTGGACCATGACGCGGTTCTTGGTGCGCTCCATCTTCTGGTCGATGTCGCGGTCGATGCAGTTGTTGAACACGCATCCGGACGCGACGACCAGGGAGGTACCTACCACCACCGCCAGGAACAGGGCGAAGTCCACATGGCCCTTCGCGGCAAGGAAGAAACCGCCTGCCACGGAAAGCACGTTACCGAAAATGATCCCCGGTTTGGTGATTTGGATAAAGTGCTTCACGGACATGCAGTCTTACCTCACTTGGCCATCATTTCGATGTGGATGCTGAACATGATCCACAGCGACAGGCCGACCAGCAGAGCGATTACGAGAGTAGTGAACAGGAACGTAGACACATTGGAACGCTGCTCTTTCGAGCGGTCCATGTGCAGGAAGTACACCAAGTGCACCACCACCTGGATGACGGCCATGGCCACCACGATCAGGACGGTCAGGTTCTTCGGCAGGCTCGGGTACATCACCAGACCGAACGGGATCGCGGTCAGGATGATCGACAGGATGAAGCCGATCGCGTACGACTTGACGCTGCCGTGGTTGCCTTCGTGATGAGTGTCGTGTGCGCTAGCCATTACAGAACTCCCAGCAGGTAGACGACGGTGAAGACGCAGATCCAGACCACGTCCAGGAAGTGCCAGAACAGGCTCAGGCAGCTCATGCGGGTCTTGGCGGTCGGGGTGATGCCCTTGGTGCTGATCTGGTACATCAGGACAGCCATCCAGATCAGGCCGGCAGTCACGTGCAGACCGTGGGTCCCTACCAGGGCGAAGAAGCCCGACAGGAAGCCGCTGCGGTTCGGGCCGTAGCCTTCGCCGATCAGGTGATGGAACTCATAGACTTCCATCGCGATGAAGCCGGCACCGAACAGGAAGGTGATGGCCAACCAGCCCAGCACGCCACCCTTGTTGCCTTTGAACATCTGCAGCATGGCGAAGCCGAAGGTGATCGACGACAGCAGCAGCAGTGCGGTTTCAACAGCTACGAAATCGAGCTGGAAGATGTCATGACCCGACGGGCCGCCGGCAAAACTGCCGGACAGCACCGCGTAGGTGGCGAAGAGCGACGCAAACAGGATGCAGTCGGTCATCAGGTACAGCCAGAAACCGAGTACGGTCATCTGGCCCGAGTCGTGGTGGTGATCGTCGTGCCCATGGTCGTGACCATGAGCGCCGGCGTGGATTACTTGACTGGACATTGATTACACCCGCTCAAACGATTCGACACGTGCGCCGGCAGGCAGAGCACCTGCTTTGGCCAGCGCTTTCATGCGCTCGCCCTCGATGCGCGCCACTTCTTCGGCCGGAACCATGTAGCCCTGGTCGTCACGCGCGGCGTGGCGAACGAAGACAGCGATGGTTGCAACCAGGCTCGCGCCTACCAGCCACCAGATGTGCCAGATGAAAGCGAAGCCGAAGATGGTCAGGAACAGGCCCATGAACAAACCGGTGGAGGTATTGCTCGGCATGTGGATCGCTTCGTACTTGGCCGCAGGCTTGTAGGCAACACCGGCTTCCTTGGCTTCGTGCCAGGCGTCCAGGCCAACCTTCTCAGGCATGTGGGCGAAGTTGTAGAACGGAGGTGGCGACGAAGTCGACCATTCCAGGGTACGGCCACCCCATGGATCGCCAGTGACGTCCAGGTTCTGGTTGCGGTCGCGGACCGATACGTACAGCTGGATCAGCTGGCAAGCGATACCGAACAGGATCAGGACGGCGCCGACGACGGCAACGTACAGGTAGGGTTCCCAAGCCGGGTTGTCCGAGTGGTTCAGACGACGGGTCATACCCATGAAGCCCAGGGCGTACAGCGGCATGAACGCTACGTAGAAGCCGGAGATCCAGAACCAGAAGGCAGCCTTGCCCCACTTCTCGTTCAGGGTGAAGCCGAAGGCTTTCGGGAACCAGTAGGCGAAGCCGGCGATGTAGCCGAATACCGCACCACCGATGATCACGTTGTGGAAGTGGGCGATCACGAACAGGCTGTTGTGCAGAACGAAGTCAGCACCTGGAACAGCCAGCAGGACGCCGGTCATACCACCGATCGAGAAGGTGACCATGAAGCCCAGGGTCCACATGATCGGCGCGGTGAAGCGCAGACGGCCCTGGTAGATGGTGAACAGCCAGTTGAACAGCTTCACACCGGTCGGAATGGAGATCAGCATCGTCGCCAGGCCGAAGAAGGTGTTGACGCTGGCGCCGGCACCCATGGTGAAGAAGTGGTGCAGCCAGACCGCGAAGCCGAGAACGGCGATCGCGCCCGATGCGTAGATCATCGAGTGGTGACCGAACAGGCGCTTGCCTGCGAAGGTCGAGGTGACTTCCGAGAACACGCCGAAGGCCGGCAGGATCAGGATGTAGACCTCAGGGTGACCCCATGCCCAGAACAGGTTGACGTACATCATCGGGTTCCCACCAAGCTCGTTGGTGAAGATGTGGAAGTCCAGATAACGGTCAACGGTCAGCAGGGCCAGAGCAGCAGTCAGGATCGGGAACGAAGCGACGATCAGCACGTTGGCCCAGGTGCAGGTCCAGGTGAAGATCGGCATGTCCATCAGCTTCATGCCAGGCGCGCGCATCTTCATCACGGTGACGAGGAAGTTCACGCCGGTCAGCGTCGTACCCAGGCCTGAGAGCTGTAGCGCCCAGATGTAGTAGTCGACACCCACGCCCGGGCTGTACTGGATGCCCGCCAACGGCGGATAGGCAACCCAACCGGTCTTGGCGAATTCGCCAACGCCCAGGGAGATGTTGACCAGCAGCACGCCTGCCAGCAGCAGGTAGAAGCTCAGGGAGTTCAGGAACGGGAAGGCAACGTCACGTGCACCGATCTGCAGCGGAACCGCCAGGTTCATCAGGCCGGTGAAGAACGGCATCGCCATGAAGATGATCATGATCACACCGTGGGCGGTGAAGATCTGGTCATAGTGTTCAGGCGGCAGGTAGCCTTCGGCGCCACCGGTAGCGGCAGCGAGCTGGGTACGCATCATGATGGCGTCGGCGAAGCCGCGCAGCAGCATGACCATCGCGACGATGATGTACATCACCCCGATCTTCTTGTGGTCGACCGAGGTCAGCCACTCGCTCCACAAGTAGGTCCACTTGCGGAAATAGGTGATAGCACCGACGAGAGCGATACCACCGAGCGCAATCATGGCAAGCGTCACCATGACTATCGGCTCGTGATAGGGTATCGCCTCCAGACTTAGTTTACCGAACATCTCTTACTCCTCTGCCCCGGCAGCTGGTTGCATACTCGACTCCACACCCTTGGTAGTGGCCAGTTCCTTGCTGCCTACTTCTTCGTGGCTCGGGCGACCGCGGTTCATGCCTTCGTACTTGTCGACGATGATCTGGAACTGGTCAGCCGAAGCCTCGCTGTACAGCGTGACTGGGTTGTTTTCGCTAGGTTTGGCCAAGGCTTCGTATTCAGCCTTATCCAGCTTCTTCGGCGACTGCTTGACTTCGGCGACCCACTTGTCGAAGTCAGCCTGGGAGGTTGCAGTAGCCTTGAACTTCATGCCGGTGAAACCGGCGCCGCTGTAGTTGGCGGAGATACCGTCGAACTCGCCGTTCTCGTTGGCGATCAGGTGCAGCTTGGTGGTCATGCCGGCCATGGCGTAGATCTGGCCGCCCAGGCCCGGGATGAAGAACGAGTTCATCACGGCATCGGAGGTCACACGGAAGTTGACCGGGGTATTGGCCGGGAAGACGATCTTGTTGACCGTGGCGATGCCCTGTTCCGGGTAGATGAACAGCCATTTCCAGTCCAGCGCGACCACGTCGATCTGCACTGGCTTCACGTCGGAATCCAGTGGACGGTACGGGTCCAGCTTGTGGGTGGAGTGGTAGGTGACATAGCCCAGGGCGATGATGATCAGGATCGGGATGATCCAGACAGCCGCTTCGATCTTGGTCGAGTGCGACCAGTCGGGGGTGTAGGTGGCAGCCTTGTTGGAAGCACGGTACTTCCAGGCGAACGCGATGGTCATGATGATGACCGGGACGACGACCAGCAGCATCAGGCCGGTGGCGATCAGGATCAGGTTCTTTTGCTCAATGCCCACCTGGCCCTTTGGATCGAGCAGGGTCCAGTTGCACCCACTGAGTAAAAGCATGCCTAAAAAGGGCAATATGCCAAACAGTCTGGGGTAACGCTTTTTACTCATCTCACGACCTCTAGATCAGCTTGCTTCAATGCAATTTGTGTTTTGGTCGCCAACACTTCGTCCTGCCAAGCGTCAGCATTTCGGGCTCGAATTCGCTCCTGCCTGTGGTCCGACTGCTGGACCTGGGCGCGAGCGGGTTTACGGTGCTTTATGGTTCGTAGGCTAACGGCCTGTACTTCAGACCAAGTCCATTTGGTGCGGGAAAACGCGGAGGGGGGTCCGCCCGGTATCGCCGTTGGGCGAAACTTGTCGAAGTCAGCAAAAGAAAGCGCTGCGGCTTCCTCCAATCCTGCGACTCGCAAGCAGTGCCGAACGGAAATTGGGGGCGATTGTAGATAGGTCGCCCCCCCTTGACTATGACTTATTGAGCAACAGTCTTTTACCGAATCGGTAACAATACTGCTCAAAAAATCAACTTCGCGACAGTTTGTCGCACCCCGCTTGATAGCGCTGTAACCCGCATACTGCAAGGCTTTGTCGTTGATCTGGGTCAAGCGTGAGGCGAGGTAAAGATGTTATCTCGCCATGCAACAGAGGGGCCTCGAAGGGGGACTTTTGTCTAACCCCGGCGACGGTTGCGGTAGATGCCCAGCGGCACCAGGACCGTGGTGAGGACGAACGCCAGAAGTGCCCATTGCGCCAGGGACAACCCCAGGATCGGCGGGTAGGGCGTGGAGCAGAATCCATCGACCTGGAATGCCAGCGGCCACACGTGTGCCAGCGGCAGGTCGTCGACGATCGGCTGCAGGGTGTCGATACCGCAACTGACCATCGGGTGGGCGAGTATATACACATGGTTGCCGGCCGCAACGATTCCGCCGATTGCGCTGAGCACCACCAAGGCTTCGAAGAAGGTCAGGCTGCGACGCCCGGGCATGGCCGCGGCGATGAAAGCGAACACCGCGATCAACAACAGTGCATAGCGCTGGAGGATGCACAGCGGGCACGGCGCCTCGCCGAGCACCACCTGCATGTAGAGAGCGCCGCCGATCAGCGACAGGCAGATCACGCCCAGCAGCACCAGGAAGCGCCGTTCGCGGTTCAGGTGCGAGGTTTGTTCGTTCATTACCGGTTCCTTCGATGGATAGTGGCAGTGCCTGGGGGGCGTTGGCCTGCCCGGCGACAGTCTACACGTGCGTCGAGGAGCGGCGTGCTGGCACTGTGCAGGGGCTATCCGATGACGATTTCTGACCAGACGGAGCGACGTCGGTTCAACGACGACCGCCAAAAGCGACAGCCCGGATGTCAGGCAGGGGAAAGCCCCTCGACACCCGGGAGTGAAGGATACCGTGATTAATGGAAGATTAAAGATGAAATTGCGCCTGCTTATTTCATCTCCTTCTATATAAAGGAAGGCCAACAAGGCCCAATCGCTGGCAAGCCAGCCCCCGCACGTGCGATGTCACGTTCGTTTCGTCTCGATTACCCACGTTCGGGAGCACCGCGCACGAGAGCTGGCTTGCCAGCGATTGGGGACAACCCTGGCATCCGCATCGCCGGCAAGCCGGCGCCCACAGAGACACCCAATGCCTGGATCTGGGCGTTCCTGTGAGAGCCGGCTTGCCGGCGATCGGGCCACACTGTTATCGGATCGTTACTCCAGCGCCGCCGCCGGCCCGAAGAACTCGTAGCGGCTCTGCTGCTCCGGTACACCCAGGCCCTTCAGGTGGCGCTTGACCGCTGCCATGAAGCCTTTCGGGCCCAGGAAGTAGGCATCCAAGTCACGCTCGCCAGGCAGCCACTGGCCCAGTTGTTCCTGGCTCAACAGGCCCACGGCATCGGCCTCGCCATGGCCGGCCTGCTCGTAGCAGTAGAAGCGTTTGAGCTGCGGGTGACGCGCGGCCAGGCCATCGATCCAGTCGCGGAAGGCATGCACCGCGCCGTTGCGCGCACAATGGATGAAATGCACCGGGCGCTGGGTCTGCAGTGCAGCCTGGAGCATGGCCAAGGTCGGGGTGATGCCTACGCCGCCGCTGATGAGCACCAGCGGCTTGTCGCTGGCGGCCAGGGTGAAGTCCCCGGACGGCGGGAACAGCTGCAGGGTCTGGCCGACCATCAACTGGTCATGCAGGTAGTTCGAGACCTTGCCGCCCTCTTCGCGCTTGACGCTGATGCGGTACTGCTCGCCATCGCACAGGGCCGACAGGGAATAGTTGCGGCGTTGCTCGGTGCCGTCGACGAACAGCTGCAGGCCGATGTACTGGCCAGGCTCGGCCTTGAGCACCGGCTTGCCGTCCACCGGAGCGAAATAGAACGAGGTGATTTCACTGCTTTCCTGCTCGCGACGCACCAAGCGGAATTCACGGGTACCGCGCCAGCCGCCGACGGCCTCTTCCTTCTGCTTGTAGAGGTTTTCCTCGGCACCGATCAGGATGTCCGCCAGTTGGCCATAGGCTGCGCCCCAGGCGTCGATCACTTGCGGGGTGGCAATCTCCTTGCCCAGCACTTCCTCGATGGCACGCAACAGGCAGCTGCCGACGATCGGATAGTGCTCGGGCAGGATCTGCAGGGCGACATGCTTGTTGATGATCTGGCCGACCAGGCCGCCGAGCTGTTCCAGCTGGTCGATGTGGCGAGCATACATCAGCACGCCGTTGGCCAGGGCACGCGGCTGGTCGCCGCTGGCCTGGTGGGCCTGGTTGAACAGCGGGCGTACCTCGGGGTACTCGCTGAGCATCATCTTGTAGAAGTGGGTGGTCAGGGCTTCGCCGCCGCTTTCGAGCAGCGGAACGGTGGCCTTGATGATTGCACGTTGTTCGGCATTGAGCATTGCAATGACTCCTGAGCCTGTGGCTTGAACTTGACTGCCTTGGCTCTATCACCAATCGTGCCAACTTTTCCGGCCAATGAATCCGGGGGTTCCATGCACGGGAGAGTCAAAACGACATCGACAGGCGTATAGTCATATCGACCAACAGGAGTCCTTATGACTGCAAAGCCCCTACTCACCAGCCTGCTGCCCCTGGTCAGCGACTTGTCCCGCGACCTGCCCGACCAGGAACGCTACCGCCGCCTGCTTGAAGCTATGCGCGGCCTGCTGCCATGCGATGCCGCCGCATTGCTGCGCCTGGATGGCGAATGGCTGGTGCCGTTGGCCGTCGATGGCTTGTCGGCCGACACCCTCGGGCGACGTTTCAAGGTCAGCGAACACCCCCGCTTCCAGATCCTGCTCAGCCGCAGCGAACCGACCCGCTTCGCCAGCGACAGCGAACTGCCCGACCCCTACGATGGCCTGGTCAACGCGCCCCATGCCGACCTGCACGTGCACGACTGCATGGGGTGCCCCCTGATGGTCGATGAACGACCTTGGGGCCTGGTAACCCTCGACGCCCTCACTCCCGGGCAGTTCCAGAGCCTGGAACTGGACGCGCTGCAGGCATTTGCCAGCCTCGCCGCCGCCACCGTCACCGTGGCCGAACGCATCGAGGACTTGGCGCTGCGCGCCGAGGACGAACACCAGCGCGCCGAGGTCTACCGCCAGGCCAGTGGCCTGGACAAGGAGCTGATCGGCCAGAGCAAGGCACACAAGCGCCTGCTGGAGGAAATCCGCCTGGTCGGCGGCAGCGACCTGACCGTGCTGATCACCGGCGAGACCGGCGTGGGCAAGGAGCTGGTGGCCCAGGCCCTGCACCGTGCCAGCGCCCGCGCCGACAAACCGCTGATCAGCCTGAACTGCGCGGCCCTGCCGGACACCCTGGTGGAAAGCGAGCTGTTCGGTCATGTACGCGGCGCCTTCACCGGTGCCCATGGCGAACGGCGGGGCAAGTTCGAGCTGGCCAACGGCGGCACGCTGTTCCTCGACGAGGTCGGCGAACTGCCCTTGGCCGTGCAGGCCAAGCTGCTGCGGGTGCTGCAGAGTGGCCAACTGCAGCGCCTGGGCTCGGACCGGGAGCACCGGGTCGACGTTCGCCTGATCGCCGCCACCAACCGCGACCTGGCCGAAGAGGTGCGCAACGGCAACTACCGCGCCGACTTCTATCATCGCCTGAGCGTCTATCCGCTGCTGGTCCCGCCGCTGCGTGAGCGCGGTCGCGACGTGCTGCTGATCGCCGGCTATTTCCTCGAACAGAACCGTTCGCGCCTGGGCCTGAACAGCCTGCGCCTGAGTGCTGACGCCCAGGCTGCCCTGCTGGCCTACGACTGGCCGGGCAACGTGCGCGAGCTCGAACACCTGATCGGCCGCTCGGCACTCAAGGCGCTCGGCCAGCATGCCCAGCGCCCGCGTATCCTGACCCTGGAAGCCAGCGACCTGGACCTGCGCCCTACCCTGCCGGCCAACGCCGAGCCGACACCGCCCCCCGCCGCCCCGTTGGCCACCCTGCCCGAGGGCGGCCTGCGCGAGGCGGTGGACGACTACCAGCGACGCTTGATCGAAGCTTGCCTGGTCAAGCACCAGGACAATTGGGCTTCGGCGGCGCGGGAGCTTGGTGTGGATAGAGCGAACCTCAGCCGGCTGGCCAAGCGCCTAGGGTTGCGTTGACAAAAAGCAGGGCCGCAGCGCAGCCCAATCGCGAGGCAAGTCCACGCCTACAGGACGGCGCCACCTGGAACCCTGTGGAGACTCTGTGGGAGCGGGCTTGCCCCAACGATTGGCCCGCCACCACCTAAAGCCTGGTCAGAACAAGCCGATAACCCGGCAACCTCCTTTATTACCGACAGACTCGAAGGTTGCCCATGGCCACGCAAAACGCCCGTGCGGACTCGTTGTCCCTGCTGCTGTTCACCCTGCGCAGCGGCAAGCTGATGGCGATCAACCTGCTCAAGGTCAGCGAAATCATCCCCTGCCCTGCGCTGACCAAGCTGCCGGAGTCGCACCCTCACGTCAAAGGCGTAGCCACCCTGCGTGGCAACCCGCTGTCGGTGATCGACCTGTCGCGCGCCATCGGCGAACAGCCCCTGGCCGACCCGGACGGCGGCTGCCTGATCGTCACCGAGATCAGCCGATCGCGCCAAGGCCTGCACGTACAGGCCGTGAGCCGCATCGTGCACTGCCTGAGCACTGACATAAAACCGCCCCCCTACGCCTCCGGTACCCGATCGTTCATCACCGGCGTCACCCGTGTGGACGATACCTTGGTCCAGGTGCTGGACATCGAGAAGGTCATCCACGCCATCGCCCCACCCGAGCCCGAGCCCCACCCCGGCGAGCTCGGCGAAGAAGACGCGAGCCTGCTGGCCGCTGCGAACATCCTGGTGGTGGATGACAGCCAGGTCGCCCTGCAGCAATCGGTGCACACCCTGCGCAACCTGGGTATCGAATGCCATACCGCGCGCAGCGCCAAGGACGCGATCAGCGTGCTGCTGGAGCTGCAAGGTACCGAGCGGGAGATCAACATCATCGTCTCGGACATCGAGATGTCCGAGATGGACGGCTACGCCTTTACCCGCACACTGCGCGAAAGCCCGGACTTCCAGCATCTCTATGTGCTGCTGCACACCTCGCTGGACAGCACCATGAGTGCCGAGAAGGCTCGGCTGGCCGGGGCCAATGCCATTCTCACCAAGTTCTCCTCGCCAGAGCTGACCGATTGCCTGGTGGTGGCCGCGCGCACCGTGGTGTTCGCCGAGCACTGATATATCCAGTGACAAACGCCCTGGCTTGCCGCCCGGGGCGAGTCGGGCATAATTCGCGTCCCTCGGTCGTTTTCTTGCCGGATCGCGCATGAAGTTTCTCAGCCCCTTCCTGGCCACCACGCCCGCGTCAGCCCATGGAGCCCAGGTATACCGTGAACGACACCATCCGTTTCGCCTGCACCGGTTGCGGTAAGTGCTGCACCGGCCACCACGTTCCGCTGACCCTGGGTGAAGCTCGCCAGTGGGCCGCCAGCGGCGGTCAGGTGGTGGTGTTGATCGAAGGCTTCGTCGAAGACGGCCCTGGCATGCCCGTCGAACAGCGCGACCATGTGCTGCGCCGTTCCTGCCCGGTGGCCTGCGGCGAAGCCGAGCTGTGGGTCTCGGTGACCTTCGCCGCGTTCAACCCTGGCCGCTGTCGCAACCTGGACGACAACGACCTGTGCACCATCTATGAAAGCCGCCCATTGGTGTGTCGCATCTACCCGGCGGAGATCAACCCGCACCTGCCCCTGCGCCCGGAAAACAAGGACTGCCCGCCCGAGGCCTGGGCACAAGGCCCTGCGCTGATCCATGGCCAACTGCCGGTGGACCCACAGTTGGCCGCCCTGATCGAGGCCTCGCGCCAGGCCGACCGCGACGACATCGCGGCCAAGGTCGCCATCTGCCAGGCCCTGGGCATGACCACCAGCGCCCTCAAGGGCAACGGCTTCACCGCCTACCTACCGGCGATGGAGCCGTTTGCCCAGGTCTTGGCCCAAGTACCGGATGACAACCATGCGCCATGGACGCTTCACGTCGAAGCCCCTGCCCTTGCGCAAACGCTGGCCAGCCATGGGCTGCAGACCACCGCCGAAGCACCGGTGTACTACGCCTTCATCGGATTCTGACACCCCTGCCATCGGAGCTGCATGGCAAGCGCTCAACTACGCGGGTTTGCGGTGAAATCCGGTTATTTCATGGACTCGATCATTACTTTTTACGCAACAGTGCTTATCCAACTCAAGCCTGTTTCCGAGCCTGTGTTAGGACTAACTTACGCCTGTCCCAATTCACACTTGCCTTGCAAGAAGGTTGTTTCAAATGTCCAACAGTATGGGTATTGCCAGCGTTTTCGTCCTGTCGTCCCTGTTGCTGTCGCCCCTGGCCATGGCTGAAGAATCGCCGGCCTTCGTAGCCCGTAACGCCGAACTTTCCGCTGTTCACCAAACCGCGCGCGACGCCTATGCCGCGCAACAGGCAGATGCAGCGAAAGACGTGCAGCAGACTGCTTCCAAGGTGGTTGCCGACGATCAGGCCGAGAGTTGATCGACGATTCCGTAGCTCCCTGTTTTTCCCTCGGCTAGCCCGTGGGCGCCTTGGGCGTCGATATGTTAGCCTTTTAAAGCCGCTGCCGATCAGCGGCTTTTTTTATGTGCTCGAATTATCAGCCACGCTGTTACGTATTCATAAAGAAACTTGCAAAACCCGAAAACAACAACGCCTCACCGCCAGACCAAAGGAGCTCGTACCGGTGTCTTCCGCGTTTCGCTTTACCCCGTTGTTCGTTGCACTTGCCGCAACGATGCCTGTAGCAGCACACGCCGATGAAGCCAAGGCTGATGGCTTCATCGAAGGGGCAACCCTGAACCTGCATTTTCGCAATGCCTACTTCAACCGCAACAACCTCAACCCAGGCGTGCGTGACCTGCGCGAATGGGGCCAGGGCGCCGTGGCGCGCTTCGAATCGGGCTACACCCCAGGCGTGGTCGGCTTCGGCCTCGATGCACACGGCATCCTGGGCCTGAAGCTCGATGGCGGTGGCGGCCATGCCGGTACCAGCATCCTGCCTGAACACATCAAGGACAACGGCGAACTGGGCGCAGCCCCGCGCTCATTCTCCACCGCGGGCGCGGCGGTCAAGTTCAAGGCCTTCGACACCGAACTCAAGGCCGGCGACCTGTTCCTCACCAACCCGGTGATCGCCGGCGGCGAAACCCGCATGCTGCCGCAGACCTTCCGCGGCGTGAGCCTGACCAACACCAGCATCGACGGCCTGCTGCTCGAAGGCGGCCAGGTCAGCTTCACCAAGCCCTACAACCAAAGCGGCCATCGCCGCATCGACACCTACTACGGACAACTGGCGGACGGCACCAAGAGCGACCACCTGAGCTGGGCCGGCCTGTCCTGGAACGGCACCGAGAACATCAACACCAACTTGTATGCCGCTGAACTGAAGGACATCTGGAACCAGTACTACGTCGACTTCGACTACACCTATGTGGTCAACGACCTGGTCAGCCTCAACCCCGGCCTGCACTTCTACCACACCCAGGACACCGGCCAGGCGCTGCTGGGCAACATCGACAACAACACCTACAGCCTGCACTTCACCGTCAACGCCGGCTACCACAGCATCACCGCCGCCTACCAGCGCGTGAACGGCAACACGCCGTTCGACTACATCAACCTGGGCGACAGCGTATACCTGGACAACTCGCGCATGTACTCGGACTTCAACGCCCCCAACGAGCGTTCCTGGAAGCTGCAGTACGACTATGACTTTACCGGCGTCGGCATCCCCGGCCTGAGCACCTCGGTCTCCTATTCGCGTGGCGAAGCCGACCTGACCAAGGCTGCCCAGAACGACTACTACGGCTACTACAACGCCGAGGGCAAGAACGCCATGCACTGGGAGCGCGACCTGGATATCAAGTACGTGTTCCAGCAAGGCAACCTCAAGGACCTGTCGGTGCTGCTGCGCTACGCCACCCACCGCGGCAGCCAGGGCTATGCCGATATCGATGACAACAGCGACAACGATGAAGTGCGGGTGATCGTCGATTACCCCTTGAACATCTTCTGACCGCACGCCCGGCAGAACAAGGCGGGCCGCAGCGCGGCCCCTTGTTTTCCATCGAACGAACCTTGTTCGCCCCTGCGCACTTCCCTAGAATACCGCCGCCGCGTAATGGCCCCGCCCGTGCAGTAGCGAGCATGCCCACTCGATCATCGCGTTCTTCCCTGTACAGGTCGCACCCCGAACTGATCCTCAACCTGGGCAGTTGCCTCGCCGTGCTTGCCATCGTGGCCATCGTCAGCTACCTGCTGGCCCGCGAGCGCGACAGCGTCGAGCAGTCGGCCAAACGCTCATCGGGCAATATCGTCCAGCTCATCGAAAGCGACATCCTGCGCAACGTCGAACTCTACGACCAGTCCCTGCATGGGGTGATCTGGGCCGTGAAGCATCCGGAGCTGCTCAACAGCTCGCCGGAACTGCGCCAGCAGATCCTCTTCAACCAGACCTTCGCCGCCCCGGTGCGCGGGGATATCCTCTGGCTCGGCGCCCACGGTGATGTACTGGGCGACTCGCTGCATGCGCGCCCGCGCCAGGCCAATTTTGCCGATTCGGTGGCTTTCCAGGCCCACCGCGACCGAGCGGACCTGGGCCTGTTCATCAGCCCACCGTTCAAGGCGCGGCTGGGCGACCTGGACTGGTGCATCAGCTTCAGCCGCCGGATTTCCGGCCCCAACGGCGAATTCGCCGG
The DNA here is from genome assembly GCF_048068175.1 of Pseudomonas sp. NY15356. Classification (NCBI taxonomy): domain Bacteria; kingdom Pseudomonadati; phylum Pseudomonadota; class Gammaproteobacteria; order Pseudomonadales; family Pseudomonadaceae; genus Pseudomonas; species Pseudomonas sp. NY15356. The sequence continues at coordinate 33,309 of NZ_JBLUPW010000012.1, forward strand.
GATCGCCGCCGGCGCATTACGCCTGTCGTATTTCACCGAACTGTTCGAACGCCTCGATATCGGCAGGGACAGCAGCATCAACCTGCTCAACACGGACGGCCAGTTGCTGGCCCGACAACCCTCGCGCCCGCAAGACCCGATGATCGGCAGCGACTACAGCGAGCGGCCCAACTTCCAACGCATCCTCAACGAGCGCAGCGGCAGTTTCACTGCCAGGTCCGAGCACGCCGGGGTGCAGCGCATCTATACCTTCGCCCGGGTCGCCGACCTGCCGTTGATCGTGCTGGTGGTGGACGCCTCCGACGAGGTATTCCAGTCCTGGCGCCGTACCGCGATCCTGGTCAGCGTCGCCACGGGCCTGCTGTGCGTCGGTATCCTCTGGCTGACCTTGCTGCTGGGGCGCGAATTGCGCCGACGCCAGGAAGCCGAGCAAGGCCTGGCAGCGCTGGCGGCCACCGATAGCCTCACCGGGCTCGCCAACCGCAGACGGCTGGACCAGGTACTGCGCCAGGAATGGGCCCGCGCCCAGCGCAACCGCCAGCCGCTGGCCATCCTCATGGTGGATGTGGACCACTTCAAGTCGTTCAACCAGCGTCACGGCCATGCCGGCGGCGACCATGCCCTGCGCGAGGTCGCCAAGACGATAGAGCGCTGCATCCGCCGCCCGGCGGACCTGGCTGCGCGCTATGGCGGGGAAGAATTCCAAGTGGTGTTGCCCGATACCGATCTGCCCGGTGCCAGGCTGCTGGCCGAACGCATACGCGCCAGCGTGGAGGCGCTGCCGCCATTCGGCAATGACGAGCAGCCGGTGACCGTGAGCATCGGCATCAGCCTGCACACCCCCGGCACCCAGCAAAACCTCACAGGCTTGCTGGGTTCGGCGGACGAGGCGCTCTACCGGGCCAAGGCCAACGGCCGCAACCGCGTAGAAGGCCCGTCGGACTAGGAGCGGGCACGCGCGGCGTCGCGCAGCGCTTTTACCTGGTCATGGTTGCGTTGCACGCCCTGCAGCTGTTTTTCCACCAAGGCATAGGTCTCGTCGCTGGCGGTGCGACCAAGCTTGACCAGCTTCTCGCGCGCGTCCTTGTAGGCCTTGAGGGCGAAGTCCTCACCGCGCTCGACCTCGTTGAGCACCGCCTCCTCGCTTTTGCCGGTGAGCATCGACTTGAAGTTGACCCAGCCCCGGTGCAGGTCGCCGCTCAGGCTGGTGGAGGTTTCCGGGTCGCCGCCCAGGCGACGCACCTCGCCCTGCAGCTCGGCGGCGGCACTGGCGCATTCGCCGGCACGCTGGACGAAGAACGCCTTGAGTTCGGTGTTCTTCACATCTTCGGCCGACTCCTTGAAGCCTTTTTCGCCGTCTTTGCTGTATTCGATCAGGTCGTTGAGTACGTCGATCACGTCTTTGTTGGGATGACTCATGGCGAGAACTCCTTGGCAGGTGATAGTCCCTTATAGAAGAGCAGGCATCGTGCCAAGCCAAGAGATAAGATAATTTCGTTTTAAAACAATAAATTACGCCCAACAAGCGCAACCCGTGACGAGGCGTTCTGCATGATTGCCGCTTGGGCGTTCGTGCACTTTGCAGTATGGTCGGCGCTTTGCACTGCCAGGCCGTCCGATGAAACCCGAATCCCTGCAACTGCTGGTTACCCGCACCATGCCCTTCGGCAAGTACCAGGGGCGTCTGATCGCCGACCTGCCGGGCGACTACCTGGCGTGGTTCGCGCGCAAGGGGTTCCCGGCTGGGGAGCTGGGCGGGTTGCTGGCCCTGATGCACGAGATCGATCACAACGGGCTGGGGGAACTGCTGGTGCCGTTGCGGCGCAAACAGCAGCACCAGCCTTGAAACAGCTATCGCCGGCAAGCCGGCTCCCACCTGCCCTGCGCTGTCCTCAGAGCCGCCATACCTGTGGGAGCCGGCTTGCCGGCGATTGCCCCCTCAGGGGCCAATAGGACTCAGCCTTTTACCGGCGCCACCGCCAGCTCCACCCGCTCGCCCTTCTTGATCACCGCATATACCACCGCCGTCAGCAAACTTCCGGCCAGGATCGCCACCAAGTACAGCAACGCGTGGTTGATCGCATTGGGGATCAGCAACACGAACAAGCCGCCATGGGGTGCCATCAGCTTGCAGCCGAAGTACATCGACAAGGCACCGGTCAATGCGCCACCGGCAATGCTCGCCGGGATCACCCGCAGCGGGTCCTTGGCCGCGAACGGAATCGCGCCCTCGGAAATAAAGCACAGCCCCAGCGCCAACGCCGCCTTGCCTGCCTCGCGCTCGCTCTGGGCGAACTTGCGCCGGGCCAGGAAGCTGGCGATGCCCAAGCCGATCGGCGGCACCATACCCGCGGCCATGGTCGCAGCCATCGGCGCGTAGCTCGACGACGCCAGCAGCCCCACCGAGAACGCGTACGCCGCCTTGTTGATCGGCCCGCCCAAGTCGACGCACATCATCCCGCCCAGCAGCAGCCCGAGCAGGACCGCGTTGGTCGTGCCCATGCTGTCGAGAAAGTGCGTCAGGCCCTCAAGCATGGCCGCCACGGGTTGGCCGACTACATAGATCATCACCAGGCCCGTGAACAGGCTGGCCAGCAGCGGAATGATCAGGATCGGTTTGAGAGCATCGAGGCTGCTCGGCAGGCGCGCCCAGCGGCTGATGGCCTTGGCGCTGTAGCCCGCCAGGAACCCTGCGACGATGCCGCCGATGAAGCCGGCCCCAAGGGTGCTGGCCAGCAGCCCGCCGATCATGCCGGGGGCGAGCCCGGGCCGGTCGGCGATGGACCAGGCGATATAGCCGGCGAGCAACGGCACCATCAGCTTGAAGGCCGCCTCGCCACCGATCTGCATCAACGCCGCCGGCAAGGTACCAGGCTCCTTGTAGGCTTCGATGCCGAAGACGAACGACAGAGCGATCAGCAAGCCGCCAGCCACCACCATCGGCAACATGAACGAGACGCCCGTGAGCAAATGCTTGTAGACGCCGGCCTTCTCGCCCTTTTTCACGGCCTCGCCGGTCGCCTCACCCGCCGCCTCCACCTTGCCCTGGGCCAAGGCCTTGTCGAGGGTGGCGCGGGCCTGCTTGAGGGCGATGCCGGTGCCGCAGCGGTAGATGCGCTTGCCGGCGAAGCGCGCCGTCGGCACCTCGATGTCGGCGGCCAATAGCACCACGTCGGCCTCGGCGATGGCTTCGGCAGGCAATGGATTACGCGCGCCCACCGAGCCCTGGGTTTCCACGGTGAGCTGGTAGCCCAGCTCCTTGGCGGCGTGCTGCAACGCTTCGGCTGCCATGAACGTATGGGCCACGCCCGTGGGGCAGGCGGTGACTGCGACGAGCTTGGGCACGGCAGCAGTCGGCGGCACTTGCTCGGCGTCCAGCGGCTGCAGCACTTGGGCTTTGGCCGCGGCTTCGTCGAGGAAACTGCCGCGGTCGGCCAGGGCCTGGGCGGGCGTGCTCTGGTAGACGCGCTTGCCGACGAAACGGGCAAGGTCCACGGCACCGGTGCTGACCACCAGCACCCAATCGGCCTCGGCGATCTGCGCCGGGCTCAGGCAGCGTTCGGGGTGCTCGGCGTCCTGCACCTCGACGCTGGTGCTCCAGCCCCGCTGCTGGGCGGCCGCCGACAGCAGGCGCGCGCTCAGCACACTGGATACCTGGCCGTTGGGGCAGGCAGTGATGATGGCGATGTTCATCGGCAACCCTCTTGTTGTTCTGTCAGTTGCACGGCGCTTTCCAGGCGCGCCAGCTGTTCCCGGTCACGGATACCGAAGCCGACCTGGCTCACCGCCTGGGCAGCGATGGCAGTAGCGCGGCGCAGCGTCTGCCCGGCCGGCTCGCCTTGCAGCAGGCCGTGGACCATGCCGGCCACCAGCGAATCGCCGGCGCCGACCGTGCTGGCCACCCGCACCTTGGGCGGTTGCCCGTGCAAGGCCAGGCCTTGGGCGAACCAGCTGACGCCCTGCTCGCCCTGGGACACCACCACGTGCTCGATGCCCGACGCCAACAGGCGCTGGGCAGCCGCACGCTGGTCGGCCGGGTTGTGCATGACGATACCGAACGCCTCGCCCAGTTCCTCGGTGTTGGGCTTGACCAGCCAGGGCTCAGCCTTGAGACCTGCACGCAACGCTTCACCGCTGGTATCCAGGGCAACTTTCAGGCCTTTGCCCTTGAGCATCAGCAACAACGCCTGGAACCACTGGGCATCGACACCCCTTGGCAAACTGCCGGCCACCACCACCGCATCGTGCCCTGCCGCCACCTGTTCAAGGCGCCGCATCAGGGCGGACTGGGCGGCCTCGTCGACTTCAGGCCCCTGGCCGTTGATATCGGTGACGCGGCCATCGGCCTCGACCAGCTTGATGTTGTTGCGGGTTTCGCCAGGCACCCGAACAAAGCAGTCGGTAAAACCGCGCCAGGCGATGAGTTCTTCGAACGGCGCCAGGTTGTCGCGGCCGAGAAAGCCACCCACGGTCACGCGATGGCCCAGGTCGGCCAGCACCTGCGCCACGTTCAGGCCTTTGCCGGCGGCGTGGCTGTGCTGGGCCTGGCTACGGTTGACCAGGCCCAGGTGCAGGGCCTGCAGGCTGACGGTGATGTCCAGCGCCGGGTTGAGGGTGAGGGTGAGGATCTTGGCCATTTCAGTAACGCTCCACCAGCGCCCGTACCGCGGCGGCGCTGTCTTGTTGCAGGGCCTCGCGCGCCAGGGCGCGGGCGGTCTGGTGATCGGCCTGGCGAACCAGTGCCTTGACTTCGGCGATGCTGCGGGCGGCGACGCTGAGCTCGTCCACGTCCAGGCCGAGCAGCACCGCGACCGCCTGCGGGTCGGCCGCCAGCTCGCCGCACACACCGACCCACTTGCCCTGGGCATGAGCGGCGCGCACGGTCATGTCGATCAGTTGCAGCACGGCCGGGTGCAGGCCGTCGGCCTGGGCCGATAGGCTTGGATGGCCACGGTCGATGGCCAGGGTGTATTGGGTCAGGTCGTTGGTGCCGATGCTGAAGAAGTCCACCTCGCGAGCCAGCTGTGATGCCAGCAAGGCGGCCGAAGGCACCTCGACCATGATGCCGACCTGCAGGTCGGCGACCGGGATTTCCTCGCGCAGGCGATCGACCATGGCCTTGGCCTCGCGCCACTCGTGCACCTGGCCGACCATCGGGAACATGATCCGCAACGGGCGATCGTCAGCGGCGCGCAACAAGGCACGCAGCTGGTCTTCCATCACCTGTGGGCGCTGCAGCGTCAAGCGCACGCCACGCACACCGAGGAAGGGGTTTTCCTCGGCGGCGATCGGCCAGTAGGGCAACGGTTTGTCGCCGCCCACGTCGAGGGTACGCACCACCAGCGGGCGCCCGGCCAGGCCGTCGAGCACGCGGCGGTATTCGGCTTCCTGGGTGGCCACGTCCGGTGCCTGGGGGTGGGCCATGAAGATCAGTTCGGTACGCAGCAGGCCAACGCCTTCGGCGCCGTGCTCCACCACCTTGTCGATGCCGGTGCTCTCACCAATGTTGGCGCACACCTCCATGGCACGGCCGTCGCGGCTCACTGCAGGTTCGTGGCGCTTGGCCCAGGCCGCCTGCAGGCGCTGCTCGCGCAGGTCACGTTCAGCGAGGGCACGTTGCAGCTCCTCGGCGGGCGGCGCCACGCTGACCCGGCCACGCTGACCGTCTAGCAGCAAAGGCGTGCCGGGCTCCAGCAGCAGGATCGCCGCCCCTGCGCCGACCACCGCCGGGATGCCCAGGGCACGGGCGACGATGGCGCTGTGGGCGGTGGCACCGCCCTGTGCGGTGACGATACCGGCCACCCGTGCCGGGTCCAGGCGGGCCACGTCGGACGGGCCGACCTCGGTCATCACCAGCACATAAGGCTGCTGGGGCTCAGGTACGGCCTGGACCCCGCACAGTTGCGCCAGCACACGTCGGCCTATGTCACGCAGGTCGGCGGCACGCTCGGCGAGCAGGGCGTCATGCAGCGCCTCCTGCTGGCGCGCGGCGCTGTCGATGACGGTCATCCAGGCGGCCGCGGCGCTTTCGCCCTGGGCCAGGCGCAGCTCGACCTCATCGCCCAGGCCCGGGTCGGCGAGCATTTCCTGGTGGGTGACGAAGATTTCGCCGATGGCCTTGTCGCTGCGTTGCACCAAGGCCTGCAGTTCCGCATTCACCACCTCCAGGGCCTGGCGTAGCTTCTGGCGCTCCTGAGCAGGCGACTCGCCACGCAGGGGGTAGTCGATCTCGCGCTCGACATGGACATGGGCCGGGCCACTGGCGATGCCCGGCGCGGCACCGATGCCCTGGACCAGGCTGCCGGCGGGAGGGGCTTGCAGCGCTTCGACGGCAACCGGTGCAACAAGCACGGCCTGCTCGGGCAGGGGTTCCACGTCTTCACCCAGGCCCTGCTCGATGGCGGCCAGCAGCACCGGCAACGCATCGCTGGCAATGTTCGGTTCGGCGATCAGCTCCAGCGCCTGGCCACGCTGGGCACCGAGGCCCAGCAGCTTGCTCAGGCTCTTGGCCGACACCGCCGGCTGGCCGCTGTCGAGCAGACGCACGCGGATCTCGCCCTCGAAGCCCTTGGCCAGTTGCGCCAGCACTTTAGCCGGCCGGGCATGCAAGCCATGGGGGTTGGCCAGGACGATGCGCGCACTGGGCCAGTCGCTCGGCGCCTCGCCGCCCAGCACCTCGAGCACGTCGCGGCTGTTGGTGGCTTGGTAGAGCATCTGCCCACGGCCTTCGATCAACACCTCGCACAGGCGCTCGAGCAAGGCCTGGTGGGCAACACCCAGGCTGGCCAGGCAGAACAGGCCGTTGAGCGGCTGGTCTCGATAGCGCAGCGGCTGCTGTGGCGTAACGAAGGCCAGGCCTGGCTGGCGCACCTGGCGTTCGCTGTGCAGCCACCACAGGCCCTCGCCCAAGGGTAGCGGCTCGGCCTGCTGCAGCACGCTGGCAAAGCCTGCCTCGACGCACCCGGCGCGCTGCAACAGGCGCGCACCACGCCAGGCCAGCTCGTCGAAATCCTCGGCCGCCAGGTTCAGGCCCACCAACTGCGCATCGAGCGCCAGCTCTTGGGGGGCGCCCTGCAGCAGCTTGAGCAGGGCCTCGGCGGAGCTGGCCCGGCGCAAGGCCTCGGCCAGGTCGGTCTCGCCCAGGGCACGGGTCAGCAGTTGCAGCAGGCGCAGGTGTTCGTCGGAGCGGGCCGCGATGCCGATGGCCAGGTAGACGACCTGGCCGTCGCCCCAGTCGACCCCCTCGGGAAACTGCAGCAGCCGCACACCGGTGGCGAACACCTGGTCGCGGGTCTGCGGCGTGCCGTGGGGGATGGCGATACCCTGGCCGAGGAAGGTCGAGCCTTGCGCCTCACGGGCCTCGAGCCCTTGCAGGTAACCTTCGGCGACCAGGCCGTCAGCGACCAGCCGATCGGCCAGCAGGCGCAACGCCTGGGCCTTGTCGGCGGCCACCTGGCCCATGGCGATCTGCTCCTGAGCGAGCTCCAGCATGACCTTCTCCTTTTGCAGCCCCGGGGTCGGGTACTGAGGTATTGTTGTGAAATTCACGAAAAGGGCCAGTTCGACGACCTTGCGCGGATGGCAAGCCGCGGCAGGAAAATCACCTGCTGAATCGTTTAACCTGACCAGGAGGCCACGTTACTCGATAATCTTGCGACGAAAAAGCCCCATCCTGTCGGACAATTGCGACAATGGTCGCCTGCGCACGGCCTGGCCCTTGGGTCACACTACCCGGTCAAGCTCTGCAGCAGCCCCGGTAATAACAAGGAAAATTCGGTGAAACTCAGCGATATCGCCCGTCTGGCCGGTGTGTCCGTGACCACCGCCAGCTACGTCATCAATGGCAAGGCCGAACAGCAGCGCATCAGCAACAGCACGGTCGAGCGCGTGCGTGCGGTGGTCGAGGCCCACGGCTTCACGCCCAACCCCCAGGCTGCCGGCCTGCGCAGCCGGCACACCCGGACCCTGGGCTTCATTCTCCCGGATCTGGAGAACCCCAGCTATGCCCGTATCGCCAAGCAGCTCGAGCAAGGAGCACGCGCTCGTGGCTACCAGTTGCTGATCGCCAGCAGCGACGACCAGCCGGACAGCGAACGGCAGTTGCAGCAACTGTTCCGCGCCCGACGCTGCGATGCGCTGTTCGTTGCCAGCTGCCTGCCGCCGGACGACGAAAGCTACCGCGAGCTACAGGACAAGGGGCTGCCGGTGATCGCCATCGACCGGCGCATGGACCCGTCGTACTTCTGCTCGGTGATCAGCGACGATCGCGATGCCAGCCGCCAACTGGCCCAGAGCCTGCTGGACACGCGCCCGCGCACCATCGCCCTAATCGGCGCACGCCCGGAGCTGTCGGTCAGCCAGGCCCGCGCCGGCGGTTTCGATGAAGCGCTGCAACCGTTCGAGGGCCAGGTACGCCGCTATCAGGGCGAGGCCTTCAGCCGTGAATGCGGCCAGCGTCTGATGCAGCAATTGATCGAGGATTTCGGCGGCCTGCCCGATGCCCTGGTCACCACTTCCTATGTACTGCTGCAAGGCGTGTTCGACACCCTGCAGGCACGCCCGGCCGATTCGCGCCAGTTGCAGCTGGGGACCTTCGGTGACAACCAGTTGCTGGACTTCTTGCCACTGCCGGTCAACGCCATGGCCCAGCAGCACGGGCAGATCGCCGCCACCGCCCTGGAGCTGGCCCTGGCCGCCATCGAAGACAAACGCTACGAGCCCGGCGTGCATGCCGTGGCGCGTACGTTCAAACAACGCATCAGCGCAGGTTGACCATGCGCCTGATCGACACCCACACCCACCTGGACTTCCCCGACTTCGACGCCGACCGCCAACGCCTGCTGGCCAACGCGGCGGCCCTCGGCGTGGAGCGCATGGTGGTGCTGGGTGTGTATCAGGACAACTGGCAACGCGTGTGGGACCTGGCCTGCAGCACGCCCAACCTGTATGCCGCGCTAGGGCTGCACCCGGTGTACCTTGACCAGCACCGCCCCGAGCACCTGGCTCAGCTGCGCGACTGGCTGCAGCGTCTGCAAGGCGACCCGCGCTTGTGCGCGGTGGGCGAGTTCGGCCTGGACTTCTACCTGCCGGAACTGGACAAAGGCCGCCAGCAAGCACTGTTCGAGGCGCAACTGCAACTGGCCTGCGACTTTGCCCTGCCCGCCCTGCTGCATGTGCGCCGCAGCCACGCCCAGGTGATCGCCACCCTCAAGCGCTACAAACCCGCCCGCGCCGGCATCATCCATGCCTTCGCCGGCAGCTACGAAGAGGCTCGCGAGTACATCCGGCTGGGTTTCAAGCTGGGCCTGGGCGGTGCCGCCACCTGGCCCCAGGCGCTGCGCCTGCGCAAGACGCTGCCACGCCTGCCGCTGGAAAGCGTGGTGCTGGAGACCGATGCGCCGGACATGGCGCCATCGATGTTCCCTGGGGTGCGCAACAGCCCGGAGCACCTGCCGCAGATCGCCGGCGTGCTGGCCGAGGTGATGGGCCTCGAGGCCGAACGCTTGGCCGAGGCCAGTACCCAAAATGCCTGTGAGTTGTTCGGCTGGTAGCACCGGCCCATTGCTTAGATACGAAATGCCCCGATCAGCCGCTTGAGCTCCAGCACCTGGGCTGACAGGTTCCGGCTGGCATCCTCGGTCTGGTTGGCCCCCTGGGTCGTATCCTGGGCGGCGCGGTTGATCGCCACGATGTTCTGGTCGATATCGTGGGCCACCGCCGTCTGCTGCTCGACGGCGGCGGCGATCTGCTGGTTCTGCTCGACGATGCCACCCACCGCCCCAAGGATATTGCCCAGCGCCTGCTGCACCTGGCGAGCCTCGTCCACCGTGCCGGCGGCCATCTGGTGGCTGCTGCCCATCGCCCTGACCGCCGCGCTCACGCCTTCCTGCAGGCGCAGGATCATCTGGGCGATCTCCTCGGTGGAGTCCTGGGTGCGCCTGGCCAGGGTCCGCACCTCGTCGGCGACCACGGCGAACCCCCTGCCCTGTTCGCCGGCCCGAGCGGCCTCGATGGCCGCATTCAGGGCCAGCAGGTTGGTCTGCTCGGCAATGCTGCGGATCACTTCCAGCACCCGGCCGATGGCCTGGCTGTCGCCGGCCAGCTGGTTGACCGCGGCCACCGTGTGGTCGATCTCGCTGGCCAGGCGGGCGATGCTGCCCTGCTGGCTCTCCACCAGGCCACGGCCCGTGGCACTTTCACGATTGACCTGTTGCGCGCCTTCAGCGGCCAAGGCTGCGCTGCGCGCGACTTCCTGGGATGTGGCACTCATCTGGTTCATGGCCGCAGCCACCTGCTCGATCTGCTCGCGCTGGCCGCCGATGGCCTGGCTGCTGTGTACCGACACGGCCAGCACCTGACCGGCCTGCACCTCGACCTGGCCAACCGTGCGGCTGACCTGGCCGATCAGCTCGCGCATGCGTTGCACGGTCTGGTTGAACCCCTGGCCCAGTTCGCCCAACTCGTCCTGGCTGCGGGAGCAAAAACTGACGGTCATGTCTCCGGCGGCGACCTTGTCCATGGCCGAGCCGAGGTTGCCCAGCGTCTGGCGGATGGAAACGTAGAAGCCACCGGCAAGGTAGATGATCAACGCGAATACCACGGCCAGCGCGCCGACCAGGGCAATCATGCGCAACCGGTGCTCACCCAGACGCGCCTGCAACTGCACCTGCAAGTGAGTGAGAATGGCGTCGTTGAGCCGGTAGGTCTGTGCCATCAGACCGCTGACCTGTTGGTAGAACCCGGCCCAGGGCGCATCCAGGGTCTCGGCCATCACCACCTGTTCTTCGAACAGGCCGGCCGCCTGCTTGATGGTCGCCTGGCTGGCCTGGGCCAGCTCGGCCAGGGCGGCCTTGGCCTGCGGGTCGGCGGCCAAGGTTTCGTCCAGTCGAATGCCGTAGTCGGCGGCCAGCCGCTCCAGCCGTTGCAGCAAGTCTTCGAAACGGGCGCTGCCAGAGGAGTCGATGAAGCCTCGACCCAGGGCCGTGGCGCCCATCGCCCGGCCCTCGCCCAGCGCCTGGGTCACCTGGCCCGTGGCGACACCCAGCACCTCGCTTAAGTGGCGCACCGAGGCCTGGCTGTCCTGGTCCAGGCCCACATGGCTGGCCACCTGCTTGGCCAGTACCTGGGCCTGCACCAGCAGTTTGTCCACCAGGGCCGCCTTGCTTTGCAGGGAAGACTCGTTGCGGGCCCGATCAAACGATTCGCCCACCTCGTCGCGCCGGGCCTGCAGTTGTGGGTCGTCGAATAGTAGCGCCTGCAGCTTCGCTGCGACCTGCTCTTGACTGTGCCCGATACGTTGCTCCAGATCGCCGGCCTGCCCCGACTGGCCGAGCATCATGTTGATCTGCAAGAGATTGCCCAGGGTTTCCAGCTCCCCGCGCAAGGCCAGGGCGCTCGCCAGAGGAGCCAGGCCCTGAAGCTCGACTCGGGTGGCATGGAACTGGTCATGGACGCCGCGCACCAGGTAGAAACTGGTGACCAGCATCGGTACGAAGAACAGGGCGCTGATCAGGCTGAACTTCAGGCCGAAGCTCAGCCGGTCCATCAGGACGATGGCCGGATAGAGCAAACGCAGCATGCGCATCTCCTTGGATTCTTTTTATTCTTTGAGGTAGCACAAGGCCATTAACGGCCAGGCGACCTGTATAGCGCAGAACGAATCCAAGGTTTGTAATTTAAGGTTAAGCAGGAGTCGAGGCTGTGTGGCTGGGCTGCACCAGCCTGTGGATATCTCGCTCGTGTAGGAGCGGCCTTGTGCCGCGAAAGGGCTGCAAGGCAGCCCCAAAACCTGCACGCCCCGTCAGACCAACACGGTCCACAGCGCAAAGCACGCGTACCACAGCACCGCACAACGCAGCAGCAGCTCCCAGAGGCTGTCCAGCCGCCCCAGCCCACGCTGGTCGTCTTCTTCCTCGGGCACCGTATCGGCCACCCGCCCGACCCGCGCCACCAGGTGCCCGGCGCTGATGTGCCAGTTGAGCAGCTCGTGCAGCATCACCCGCACCACAGCGACGAAGTTGCCGACCAAGGCAAAGCTCAACGCCAGCACCCGCACCGGCAGCCAGTCCATGGCATGGCGCAGCTGCTCGGCCCGCTCCTTGAGCGCCGGTTGCCGGCTGTTGCCCGCGCACAGGGCCAGCAGGCGATAGGCCAGGGCGGCTCCAGGTCCCAGCAGGAAGTACCAGAAGATCACCGCGAAAAAGCTCTGGTACGCCTGCCACAGCAAGTGGCCCTGCACTCGGATCAACAAGCTTTGCGCATCGTCGGCGGCCAACCCCAGGTCACGCTCGGCCACATGCAGGGCGGCCTGGTCATCTCCCCGGCGCCAGGCATCCCGGAACGGCCCCAGGGCCGCTTTGGCATCGCCACGGCCGAGGCTGTAGATCAGCACCAGCAAATGCACCGGCAATGCCAGCAACCCGTAGGCCACCGGCTCCAGTACATGCAACAGCAGAGCCAGCAACGCCACCGGCGCCAGCACCAGAATGGCCAGAGTCCACCAGGGGTGTACCTTGCCGCTGCGCTCCAGGCGCACCAGCTCGCCCAGGAAGAAGCCATCACGTTGCAGCCGCTGGCGCAGGGCGGAGAATTTCTCGACCCAAAGCACCAGCACCAACACCAGGAAACTCATGCATTGTCCTCATTGCACTGCAGCGCCGCGCGATAGCGGCACCAGTCGAAGGCCGGGCCCGGGTCGGTCTTGCGTACCGGGGCGATGTCGCTGTGGCCACAGATGCGCTGCGGGCCGATCACCGGCCAGGCGCGACGAATCTCGCGGGTCAGCTGCTCCAAGGTAGCGTACTGGGCATCGGAGTAGGGCAGCTCGTCGGTGCCTTCAAGCTCGATGCCAATGGAAAAATCGTTGCAACCCTCGCGCCCGTCGAAGCTCGAGACACCCGCATGCCAGGCCCGGTCGAGCAAAGACACGAACTGGGTCACCGCACCGTCACGCTCGATGAACAGGTGCGCCGATACGGTGAGGTGGCAGATGTCTTGGAAATAAGGGTGCTCGCCTGGGTCGAGCTGGTTCTGGAAAAACTGCTGCACCTTGCCGGTACCGAAGCACGCTGGCGGCAGGCTGATGTTGTGGATGACCAGCAGGGAAATGGCTTCGCCTTCGGGGCGCGCATTGAAGTTGGGCGAGGGGCAATGGGTAACGCCGGAGAACCAGCCTGTCGCACGGTCCAATTGCATGGAGCAGTTCCTGAAAATCGCCGGGGAGGTAACCAGTATGCCCCGCACCCGATGCGCTTGCATGTAAATGATTGTTCAGCTATCCGCCTGGCGGCGCAAGCGCCCGAGCACTGCCTCCAAGGCCCGCTCGAACAACAGCCCGTCGTCCAGCAGGCGCAGTTCGCCGCGGCGCAGGGCCTGGGCCAGCCCCGCACGGTTCCACTCGCGCACCTTCATGCCGGTGCGGTTGGCGAAGACGAAGCGGTCATGGCTGTCGATCCTGGCGACCAGCTTGCAGCGCAGCAACTCGTCGTCATCCATTACCTCGACCCATGCACCGACCTTCAGCCGCTGCACCTGGGCCAGCTCCGGCCCTTGCATGTCCGGCTGCAGCAAAGGGCCGCACGCTGGCTCGTCGGCCACCGCCAGGATGACTTCCTCGGCCACCAGCACGTGCTCCACGGCACAGGCGCTGCCCGGTGCACCCACGCAGGCAGCCAGGTGCAATTGCTCCAACTGCTGGAAGAATTCGCGGGTCGCGACCGCGTCCATGACCACACCCGCCAGGCCCTCGCGCAGGGCCTTGAGCAGCCCCGGCACCTGCTGCAGCAAGCGCTCGCGCGCCGAGGGCTCGTGGTGCGGGGCAATGCTCGCCAGCAGCGCGTCCATGGTCGCCAGCCCTTCGGCCCAGCCTGCGGAACCTTCGCCGTGCTTGAGCCAGGCCAGCAGCAGGACCTGGCTCCAACCTTGGACCAGCATATGCACCACCGCCTGCGGCAGAACCCGGCCATGCAGGCGCACGTTCAGCTCTTGCTGCACCTGCAGGCGAGCCTGCAAGGCACGCGCCCTTCCCTCTTCGGCGTCACGGGTGCGTTGCTCGAGCAGCTCGTTGCGGCGGCGCTCCTGCTGGCTGAAGGCCAGAAAGTCCTCGAGCAGCTCGCTGAACAGCCGTGGATCATCGGTGAACTCGTTGAGCAATCGCTGGACGATACGCTCTACCCGCAGTTGCAGGCTGTCGTGCAGCCCCTCGTTGCTGGTTTCCCAGCCAATGGCAGCCGCTGCGATCTCGTTGAGCAGGCGCCGGGCCGGGTGGCTGGCACGGCTGAACACGGCCTTGTCGAGCAATGCCACCTTGAGCAACGGAATGTGCAGCCGTTCGATCAGCTCACGCACGGCCGCAGGCAGGTTGTTATCTTTCTGGATGAATGCGAACAACAGGCCGACCAGGTTGAATGTGTCCTCGTCGGCGGTGGCGATGCAACGGCGCGTACCACTGCGCACGCTCACCCGCAGCAACAGCTGCTCCAGCTGCTGGCCCAGATCGAAATCATCGCCCTCACAGGTGGCAGGCACGTAGTGCTGCAGATGGGAGAGCAGCCGCAACAGGTCGGCGGTGCTGACCGGCTGTGCGCCGGGCACCTGCTGCACCCGAGGTGCAACGCGGCCTCGCAGTGGCGCCAGCAAGGGCGTCAGCGCGTCGAAGAATACCTGGCTGGCATCGTCGGCCTGGGGCTCGTCGGCCTTGGCCAGGCCAGTGGCCGGTCGTTCCAGATGCCGGTGGTCCTCGGCGCGGCGGCGCGGCGCAGCCTTGAGTTCAGGCAATATGCCAGCATTGGCCAGTAACTGGTTGGCCTGCTCGTACAGTTGATCGATTTCGCGCAACACATAGCGCTCGAACAGTTTCAGCAAGACCAGCTTGACCTTCGGCCCTACCCCCAGGTCGCGCCCGGCTTGCAGGAAGTGGTCGCACAATGACTCAGGCCCCAGCGCAAGCCTTTGGGCCAGAGGGGTTTCGAGCAGGACCTGGAAGCGTAACGTCAGTTGCTTGAGCGCCTGACCATCCCGGGACAATACTCGCGCGACCATCGCCTCGACAGCCGCAGAGCGCTCCAGTTGCGCAGTGCTGCGTGAGCGGTCGGCTACGCCCGATTGCCGCTCATCGGCCTGGTTGAGCCGGGCGAAGGCATCGTGAAACCGGTCGAGGAACCCGCGCTCGATGTTCTTGCGCTTGAGGCGCAGGTCGCGCATCGCCTCGAAGTACAGGTTCTGCTCGAAGCGTTCGCTGGCCTTGTCGGCCATTTCGAAGAGGGTGTCGTCGGCATTGTCGAACAGCGTCTGCAGGGCCAGGCGCAAGTGCAACGCCGCCTGGTCGCGTACCTGCAAGAGCGGAACCGGCAGGCAAGGCAAGGACGCACGCGGCCCTCGATCGATGGCCGCCGCCAGCGGCACCACCTTGCCTTCTATCTGCATCCCGGACTCCTTGATAGGGGTGATCTATTCGAATGATCTGAACCAGTCAAAACCATGACGCCAAATACTGGTCGCATTATCGGTAAAAAATCTGACAGCTTCTAGCGCGATCTGCTTACGCTCCCAACTGACCATGGGTTCGGCGAAATGCTCACTCGTCCTGACCAAAGGTCACCGGTGTGGTTGGCGCTGTACACGTCGGCCCCCTGCCCTATAATCGCCGGCACCTAGCTTGTGGAGCCGACCATGCCGAACCTACGCCTCGCCGACCTGACCGCCGAAATCGAAGCCAACGTGCGCCGTGCGCTGCTGGAAGACATCGGCAGCGGCGACATCACCGCCCAGCTGATTCCGGCCGAGCGCCTGGCCAAGGCGACCATCATCACCCGCGAAGATTGCACCATCGCCGGTACCGCCTGGGTCGATGCGGTGTTCCGCCAGCTCGACCCGCGGGTGGCCGTACACTGGCAGGTGGCCGACGGGGACCGGGCCAAGGCCAACCAGGCGCTGTTCCACCTCGAAGGCCCGGCGCGCTCATTGCTCAGTGGCGAACGCACGGCGCTGAACTTCCTGCAGATGTTGTCCGGCGTGGCTACCCGGGCGCGTTTTCTCGCCGACCTGGTGCAAGGCACCCAGGTGCGCCTGCTCGATACCCGCAAGACGCTGCCAGGCCTACGCCTGGCGCAGAAATATGCCGTGACCTGTGGCGGTTGCGACAACCATCGCATCGGCTTGTATGACGCCTTCCTGATCAAGGAAAACCATATCGCGGCCAGTGGCGGGGTAGCCGAGGCGGTTGCTGCGGCGCACAAGATCGCCCCGGGCAAACCGGTGGAAATCGAAGTGGAAAGCCTGGACGAGCTGCGCCAGGCGCTGGCAGCCGGTGCCGATATCGTCATGCTCGACGAATTGACGCTCGATGAAATGCGCGAGGCCGTGCGCATCACCGCCGGCAAGGCCAAGCTGGAGGCCAGCGGCGGCGTGAATGAAAGCACCCTGCGGGTGATTGCCGAGACGGGGGTGGACTACATTTCCATTGGTGCCATGACCAAGGATGTGAAGGCGGTGGATCTGTCCATGCGCCTTAGCCTGTAAACGACTGGGGCCGCTTCGCGGTCCTTTCACGGCACAAGGCCGCTCCTACAGGGGACCGCGTTACATACGAACATGCGGTCTGTGTAGGAGCGGCCTTGTGCCGCGAAAGGGCCGCAAAGCGGCCCCATTACGGAGCTTAGAACGACGCGTTGGCCAGGCCGTCCAGGTAGCGCTCGACGTCCAGTGCCGCCATGCAGCCGGCACCGGCGGAGGTGATCGCCTGACGATAGACGTGGTCAGCCACGTCGCCTGCAGCGAACACCCCTTCGACGTTGGTGGCGGTGGCGTTGCCTTCACGGCCACCGTTGACCACCAGGTAGCCGTCCTTGAGGGTCAGCTGGCCTTCGAACAGCGAGGTGTTCGGCGTATGGCCGATGGCGATGAATACGCCGTCGACCTTGATTTCGTCGCTGCTGCCATCGTTGTTCTTCAGGCGGGCACCGGTCACGCCCATGTCGTCACCCAGCACTTCGTCCAGGGTGGCGTTGAGCTTGAGCTCGATCTTGCCTTCGGCCACACGGGCGTGCAGCTTGTCGACCAGGATCTTCTCGGCGCGGAAGGTATCGCGACGGTGTACCAGGGTCACCTTGCTGGCGATATTGGCCAGGTACAGCGCCTCTTCTACGGCCGTGTTGCCACCGCCCACCACGGCGACCGGCTTGTTGCGGTAGAAGAAGCCGTCGCAGGTGGCGCAGGCCGAAACGCCTTTGCCCATGAAAGTCTCTTCCGACGGCAGGCCCAGGTAACGGGCACTGGCACCGGTGGCGATGATCAGGGCATCGCAGGTGTAGGTGCCGCTGTCGCCCTTGAGGGTGAACGGCTTGTTGGCCAGGTCCACGGCATTGATGTGGTCGAAGACAATTTCGGTTTCGAAGCGCTCGGCATGCTCCTGCATGCGCTGCATCAGCGCAGGGCCGGTCAGGCCGTGGGGGTCGCCTGGCCAGTTGTCGACTTCGGTGGTGGTGGTCAGCTGGCCGCCAGCCTGCATGCCGGTGATCAGCAGCGGCTTGAGGTTGGCGCGGGCGGCATAGACCGCGGCGCTGTAACCGGCAGGGCCGGAACCGAGAATGATGACGCGCGAATGACGTACTTCAGACATGTCGAACTCCTGTCGAGGCGGCCGCGGCCGGCATCGGTGTGCCGGCAGCACCGGCTGGAATTAAAAGGGATCTACGCAGCACTTGGGGAAGGCTACAACGCGTAGATCCGAAACCCAAAAGTTGAGCGCACTGTAGCGAGGTCGCAGAGATTAAGGAAATATCCTTCGACAATCCACCTTATAGAGTGCTTCTATCCAAGCTGAAAACCGATAGAAAATCTTCACTCGCTTTTGTTACAGCCCATTGCTTCTAGGATTGGCGCCTTTCGTCGTGCGGGCAAACTCGGGTAAGGTCAGCGCGTTTTCCCTTTGATCCGGAGCGTCTCGATGCAAGCCCCTGTCCTCTCTGGCCCCCAGTACCTGCGCGAAGGGCTGAAACTGGTCATGAGCCCGAACCTGCGGCTGTTCGTCCTGCTGCCGCTGGCGGTCAACCTATTGCTGTTTGGCGGCCTCATCTATTTTGCCGGGCACCAGTTCAGCCTGTGGGTCGACGCTTTGATGCCCACCCTGCCGAGCTGGCTGAGCTTTCTCACCTACATTCTCT
This sequence comes from Pseudomonas sp. NY15356, assembly GCF_048068175.1. Lineage (NCBI taxonomy): Bacteria > Pseudomonadati > Pseudomonadota > Gammaproteobacteria > Pseudomonadales > Pseudomonadaceae > Pseudomonas > Pseudomonas sp. NY15356. Next base: position 51,470 of record NZ_JBLUPW010000012.1, read on the forward strand.
GGCCGCTGTTCGTCGCCTTGGTGATACTGATGGTGTTCTTCACCTTCACCCTGGTGGCCAACATCATCGCGGCGCCGTTCAACGGCTTCCTCGCGGAAAAGGTCGAGGTGGTGGTGCGCGGCGAGGACACCTTCCCCGCCTTCAGCTGGGGTGAGCTGATCGCCATGGTGCCACGTACCCTGGGCCGCGAAATGCGCAAGCTGGGTTACTTCCTGCCGCGGGCCATCGGCCTGTTCATCCTCTCGTTGATCCCGGTGGTCAATGTGGTGGCCGCACCGCTGTGGCTGATCTTCGGGGTATGGATGATGGCCATCCAGTACATCGACTACCCGGCGGACAACAACAAGATGAGCTGGCAGGACATGCTCGCTTGGCTGCGTGAGAAGCGCTGGCAGTCGCTGGGCTTTGGCGGCATCACCTACCTGGCGCTGATGATTCCGCTGGTGAACGTGGTGATGATGCCGGCGGCGGTCGCAGGTGCCACCTTGTTCTGGGTGCGAGAGGGAGCGTCCGGTAAACAGAACCCGCGGTAGTTATATACCCTAGGCTGGCTTCGAATCAGTGGCTCAATCATCGCCGGCACCCTGTGGTGCGCATCTTTGGAGGATGACCAGATGATTGACGACGATAAGTTGAAGGTGGATGTTCAGGACGAGGGGATTGATGAAAGCGTTCCCATGACGGCAGAACCTGAACAGCCTGCCGAGGCGGAACTGGAAGCACCACAAGACTCTGCCGAGCCAGAGCCTGAACATCCTGAAGAATCTGTCGAACCTGAACGCGAAGAGCCGGAAGAACCCGTCGAACCTGAACGCGAAGAGCCGGAAGAACCTGCCAAGCTCGACCAGTCCGGTGCACTCGAGATCATAGCCTCGTCAGTAGGTCCAATCGACCCACTGGGCCCGCTGGGCCTGCGTGGTCGCGTGGGTAAGGAGGGGCCGGACCTCACCAATGCGGAGCACGAAGCATTCGACAAAGTGCAGACGCATGTGCACTTCGTTTTTCAGGACGTCCTGTCGAACCATGGTCTGGATCCTTCGGGGGATTGGCTCATCCACATCAAGGATGATTTCTCCGAGCGCTCTCCTGCCGCCATATTCCTGACCTGGGCACTGATTACCGGAAACCTGCAAAAGCCGGCACTCGTCGAGTATGAAGACCATCGTACAGGTGAGGTACTTGCCGATACCGACGGCACCTTCTGGGCCGCCCTGCAAGAAACGTTCGACATGATGATGAAGGTAGGTGTGATCGCCTGACGTCTGAAATACCCCGGGCCTGCGCGCAGTTTGCGGCGCAGGCCTTTTTCAGCGCTCGCTCAAAGGCTCAACTGGCTGGAAAATCGCCCTACCGCATCCACCACCTTCTGCGCACCTTCCTGGATCTCGACGATCACCCCACCAGTATCGGCGGCCAACGCCAACCCCTGCTCAGCCTGGCGCTTGCTGGTGTCGATGATATCCACCGCCGCCTGGGCCAGTTGCTCGTTCTGCAGAACCACCTTGGCAATCTCGTCGGTAGCCGTACTGGTACGCGAGGCCAGCTGGCGCACCTCGTCGGCCACCACCGCGAAGCCTCTACCCTGCTCGCCTGCCCGCGCCGCCTCGATAGCCGCGTTGAGCGCCAGCAGGTTGGTCTGCCCGGCGATGTCGCTGATGGTCTTGATGATCGAACCGATCACCCGAGATTGTGTATCCAGCGCCTGGATGCCTTGGGCCGCGTCCTGCATGGAACGCTCCAGGCCACGCATCACATCGACGGTCTGGGTCACCACATCCGTGGCCTTGCGCGCACTGGCATCGGTGCCCAACGATGTGTTGTAGGCGATATCCGCAGCCTCGGCAACAGCCAGCTCCTGGTTGACCTGGTCAGTGATCACGGTTGCGAACTTGACCACTTTGTAGAGCACGTCATGGGCATCGATGATCGGGTTGTAGGATGCCTCCAACCACACCACCCGACCATGGGCGTCGATGCGCTTGAACCGGTCGGCGACGAATTCGCCACGGCGCAGCTTGTCCCAGAAGGCCTGGTAGGCCGGCGAATTGGCTTCCTCAGGTTCACAGAAAATACGGTGATGCTTGCCGCGCACCTGTTCCAGGGAATACCCCATGGCCTGCAGGAAACGGTCATTGGCGGTCAGCACCTCGCCTTGCAGGTTGAACTCAATCAGCGCGGTCGAACGCATCAAGGCCTTGATCAGGCTTTCATGCTCGCGAGAGGTCTCGATGGTGCGCGTGAGGTCGCTCGAATGCAGGCTGAAATAGCGGATTCGCCCGTCGCTGCTCTTGACCGGTTGCAGGATCGAACGCAGCCAGGCTTCCTGGCCATTGCCACGCAGCAGGCGGAAGGCGCCGTTGAGGTGCTCGCCACGGGTAATGGCGCCTTTCATGCGCTGATAGAAGTCCAGCTGCTTCACATGGGCTGGGACGATGTCCTCGATATTGCGCCCGATCAGTTGTTCGGCGCGGTAAAGCATCTCCTGCTCGAAGTTGCTGTTGACCGTCTCGATACGACCGTCGGGGCCAAGCTGCAAGACCAGCATCTCGCTGTCGAGGCTGCTCTTGACCTGCTCGACGGACATCAGGTCCTCGCGCAGTTGCTGGATTTCTTTTTTGAGTTTGCTGTTGAACATGACCGCTCCCGGGAGCGCACCCCGACCGTTGGATACTTCTGCATCGGCTGGCCCCGAAGGATTCTTGAGTGCCCCGCGAGGAAATGTTCACACGGGCAAAACCCGCGTCACCAGCCAGCCACGAATCTGTCACATGAACGCAACAGCCCAGGCGGACACTTTTGTCATGAACATACCGCCCCTGCGCATCACCCTGGTCACCGAAACCTTTCCACCCGAAATCAATGGCGTGGCCAATACCCTTGGCCGCCTCAGCGATGGCTTGCGTGAACGCGGGCACCAAGTGGAGTTGATACGCCCTCGCCAGGCCAGCGACAACGCCAGTCGTGACACCGACGACCTGTTGCTCTGCCGCGGTTGGCCGTTGCCCGGCTACCCGGGCCTACAATGGGGGGAAACAACCAAGCGCACCTTGGTACGACGCTGGCGTCGGCAACGCCCGGATGTGCTCTACATCGCTACCGAAGGCCCGTTGGGGCTGAACGCCCTGCGTGCCGCGCGCCACCTGGGCATCGCTGTGGTCAGCGGTTTTCATACCAACTTCCCGCAATACTCGGGGCAATATGGCCTGGGCCTGCTGACCCGCCTGCTCACCCATTACCTGCGATGGTTTCACCGGCGCACCGCGGTCACCCTGGTGCCCAGTGCCAGCCAGCGCCTGGAGCTGGAGCGCCGGGGCTTCGAACGCCTGGGGCTGATGGCACGGGGGGTCGATGCCTACCTGTTCAACGCGGCCCGGCGTAGCCAAGCGTTGCGCCAGGCATGGGGCCTGGGGCCGGACGATATCGCCGTGATCCATGTCGGCCGCCTGGCTGCGGAGAAGAACCTGGGGCTGTTGCAGCCCTGCATGGACGCACTGCACAAGGCTTATCCACAGCGGCGCATGCGCCTGGTGGTCGTGGGCGACGGGCCACAACGCGAGCGCCTCGAGCAGTCGCTGCCCGATGCCGTGTTCTGCGGTGCGCAGCGGGGCGAAGCGCTGGCAGAGCACTATGCCAGCGGCGACCTGTTCCTGTTCCCCAGCCTGACCGAGACGTTCGGCAACGTGGTACTCGAGGCGTTGGCCTCAGGCCTGGCCGTGGTCGCCTACGACGAAGCGGCCGCCGCCCAGCATATCCGTCATGGGCATAGCGGGAGCCTGGCCATGCCGGGTGACCAGGCGGGGTTCATCGACGCGGCGTGCTGGTTGCTGGAGGAAGACGAAACCTTGCGCAGGGTGCGCCTGAATGCACGCCAGCATGCCAGTCGACAAGGCTGGCCCACGATCATCGAGCAGTTCGAGGGATATCTGGCCGGTGCGTGCCGTCAGGTTGCCAGCCAGGATGGCGGAGCAGTGAATGGTGCGTTGGCGACCAAGCCTGGCTCGACAGCACCGCACGGTTGATCACCTCAAGGCCCCATCGCAGGCTGTCGCCAGCTCCCACCGAGACTGCGCCGCTCTCTTCTGTGGGGGGGGGCCCGCGACAGCCCCCTGGATATTCAGCCCAAGGCCTTCTCGATCGCCTGCACGACCACCGGATCATCCGGTGCGGTACGCGGTGCGAAACGGGCCAGCACGCGCCCGTCCTTGCCCACCAGGAATTTTTCGAAGTTCCAGGTGATATCCCCCGGAAATTCGGCGCCCTCACCCGCCAGCAGGCGGTACAGCGAATGACGCTGCGGCCCGTTGACCTCGAGCTTGGCGCCCAACGGGAAACTCACCCCGTAGTTGAGGCTGCAGAATTCCTGGATGTCCTTTTCGCTGCCCGGCTCTTGCCCGGCGAACTGGTTGCACGGCAGGCCCAGGACATTGAAGCCTTTGTCCTTGTAGACCTGGTACAGGTTCTCCAGGGCCTTGTATTGCGGCGTCAGGCCACACTTGGAGGCGACATTGACCACCAACACCACCTGGCCCTTGAACGGTGCGAGGGGCAGTTCCTCGCCGTTCAGCGCCTTCAACGTCAGGTCGTGAAATGCACTCATGATGACTCCCCTCTCAGGTTCCCGATGGTCGCAGGGGCGAATCGCGCCCACTAAAAAGGCGCGCGGCCAAACCGTCGGCCTTCCCCAAGGAAGGCAAAACGGCTTGCCCGAGCGCCTGGCGACTCTCTGAGCTTAGCGCAGAAAATCAGTGGTGATGGCCACCTTCACCGTGGATGTGACGGTGAGCGATTTCTTCGTCGCTGGCGTCACGCACGTTGACTACCTTGACCTTGAAGTTCAGGCGCTGGCCGGCCAGCGGGTGGTTGCCGTCGACGGTGATGTCGTCGCCGTCGATGTCGCGGATGGTGACGATCTGCATCTGACCGTCCGGCGCCGAAGCGTGGAACTGCATGCCGACTTCCAGTTGGTCGACGCCTTCGAACAGGCTGCGATTCAGGGTGCTGACCAGCTCGGCCAGGTACTCGCCGTAGGCTTCTTCAGGTTCGATGGCGACGTTCAGCTCGTCACCGGCCTGCTTGCCTTCCAGGGCTTTTTCCAGGCCCGGGATGATGTTGGCGGCACCGTGCAGGTACACCAGCGGCGCACCACCGGCGGAACTGTCGATGACCTCCCCGGCGTCGTTGGTCAGGGTATAGTCGATGGAGACAGCCTTGTTGGCGGCGATCAGCATGGGGCAAGACCTTTTGCAAAAGAATGTAGAGCGATCAAGTGTAACCAACGCATCGCCCGATTGCGAACGCGTGTCGGGGAATGACAAATCCGTCAGTCGGATCACTGGTTTTCACCAGGACGAAGAGGGCCACTGGGTGGTCGAGCTGTCGTGCGGCCATACCCAGCATTTGCGCCACCAGCCTCCATGGCAGGCGCGGCCCTGGGTGCTGGACCCGGCCGAGCGCCAGCGCCGCATCGGCCAGGTATTTGCCTGCGGCTGGTGCGCCCAGGGGGTCGATAGCGATACCCTTGGCGGCTGACCCCTTGCACCGCTTATTTCGAGAAGCACGCATGCAGACATTTTTCATCGCGCCGACCGACTTCGGTGTCGGCCTGACCTCCATCAGCCTGGGCCTGGTGCGCACCTTGGAGCGCGGCGGGCTGAAGGTCGGCTTCTTCAAGCCGATCGCCCAGCATCATCCCGGCGATACTGGCCCCGAGCGCTCCAGCGAACTGGTGGCGCGCACCCATGGCATCCGCCCGCCAACGCCTCTGAGCCTGGCCCAGGTCGAGCGCATGCTCGGCGATGGCCAGCTGGACGAGCTGCTCGAGGAGATCATCCGCCTGTACCAACAGGCCTGCATCGGCAACGACGTGGTGGTGGTCGAGGGCATGGTGCCGACCCGCCACGCCAGCTATGCCGCGCGGGTCAACCTGCACTTGGCCAAGAGCCTGGACGCCGAGGTGATCCTGGTGTCGGCGCCGGAAAACGAAGTGCTCAGCGAGCTCTCCGGGCGTGTCGAGTTGCAGGCTCAGCTGTTCGGCGGCCCACGCGACCCGAAAGTGCTCGGGGTCGTGCTCAACAAGGTGCGCACCGACGAAAGCATGGCCGCCTTCGCCGCCCGCCTGCGCGAGCATTCGCCGCTGCTGCGCGGCGACGACTTCCGCCTGCTGGGGTGCATTCCCTACCAGCCCGAGCTCAACGCCCCGCGCACCCGCGACGTGGCCGAGCTACTCGGCGCCCAGGTGCTCAATGCCGGGGACTACGAACAACGGCGCATGAACACCATCATCATCTGTGCCCGTACCGTGGCCAATACCGTGCCACTGCTCAAGCCCGGCACCCTGGTGGTGACCCCAGGCGATCGCGACGACATCATCCTCGCCGTGAGCCTGGCGGCCATCAATGGCGTACCGTTGGCCGGCCTGCTGCTGACCAGCGACAGCAAGCCGGACCCGCGCATCCTGGAATTGTGCCGAGGCGCCCTGCAGGCCGGGCTGCCAATTCTTTCGGTGGGTACCGGTTCGTATGACACCGCCAACCGCCTCAATTCGCTCAACCGGGAAATCCCGGTGGATGACCGTGAACGCGCCGAGTTCATCACCGACTTCGTCGCCAGCCACCTCGACGCGGCCTGGCTGCACCAGCGCTGCGGCACGCCGCGCGAGCTGCGCCTGTCGCCGGCGGTATTCCGCTACCAGCTGATCCAGCGCGCCCAGCAGGCGAACAAGCGCATTGTCCTGCCGGAGGGCGCCGAGCCGCTGCTGGTGCAGGCAGCGGCCATCTGCCAGGCCCGCGGCATCGCCCGTTGCGTGCTGCTGGCCAAGCCCGAGGAGGTCGAGGCGGTAGCCCGCGCCCAGGGCATCACCCTGCCGCCTGACCTGGAAGTCCTCGATCCAGAGGCGATTCGCGGGCGTTACGTCGAGCCCATGGTGGAGCTGCGCCGCAGCCGCAACCTCAACGCGCCGATGGCCGAACAGCAGCTGGAAGACCCGGTGGTGGTCGGCACCATGATGCTGGCACTGGATGAAGTCGACGGTCTGGTCTCGGGCCTGGTGCATTCCACTGCCAACACCATTCGCCCGGCCTTGCAGCTGATCAAGACCGCACCGGGCAGCAGCCTGGTGTCCTCGGTGTTCTTCATGCTGTTCCCCGAGCAAGTGCTGGTATATGGCGACTGCGTGATGAACCCGCACCCCAGCGCCGCGGAGCTGGCCGAGATCGCGCGGCAGAGCGCCGAGTCGGCCCAGGCCTTGGGTATCGCGCCACGGGTGGCGATGCTCAGCTATTCAAGCGACTCGGCGGCCAGCGACGAGGAAGTGGAGAAGGTGCGCGAAGCCACCCGTCTGGCGCAGCAGGCCGAACATGATCTGCTGATCGACGGCCCGTTGCAGTACGACGCGGCGGCCAACCCTGAGATCGCCCGCCAGCTGGCGCCGGCGAGCCCAGTGGCGGGCCGTGCCACGGTGTTCGTATTCCCGGACCTCAACACTGGCAACACGACCCACAAGGCGGTGCAGCGCAGTGCCGATTGTGTAAGCCTGGGGCCGATGCTGCAGGGGTTGCGCAAGCCGGTGAACGACCTGCCGCGGGGGGCGCAGGTGGACGATATCGTGCACACCATCGCCCTGACTGCGATTCAGGCCAGTACCGTGCGCTGACATGCAAAAAGGGGCCGCTATGCGGCCCCTCATTTCCTTGCCTTACGGGTACTGCTGCACGGTACCCTGCTGGTCATACTGCTGGCCAGGGATCGGCTTGAGGTTCACTTCCACGCGACGGTTCTGGGCACGGCCATTGGCGTCGGCGTTGCTGGCGATCGGCTGGTCCGGGCCCATGCCGCGTACGGAAACGCGCGACGGGTCGACACCCTGGGAGGTCAGGTAAGTGCTGACGGCCTGGGCACGGCGCTGGGACAGGTCCATGTTGTGCTGACGGCTGCCGGTGCTGTCGGTGAAGCCCACCACCTCGATGGTGTTCTGGTTGAACTGCTTGAACGAGTTGGCCAGATTGTTCAGCGGCGAATAGAAGCTTGGGGAGATGTTCGCCGAATCGGTGGCGAAGGTGATGTTACCCGGCATGATCAGCTTGATCTGGTCACCCTGGCGCTGCACCTCGACACCGGTGTTGGCCATCTTCGCACGCAGCTCGGCTTCCTGTTTGTCGGCGTAGTAGCCGTAGCCTGCAGCAGCGGCGCCCACCGCGGCGGCGCCGATCAGCGCGCCCTTGCCACGGTTGTCGTGATCGATGGCGGCACCGGCGATGGCACCGGCCAGCGCGCCCAGGCCGCCGTACTTGGCGGTCTTGCTCATCCCGGTGGAGCCTTGAGCCTGGCCCTGGCTGTCATAGGGGTTCTGGCCGGCACAGCCAGTCATCAGGGCAGCAGCGGTAGCGACGATAATCAGACGACGCATGGTGAACATGGACAAGCTCCTACAGATATTCGAGAGTGCAACAGGTCATGGATGGCCCTATGCCAGCCTTGGACCCGAGCGAAACGGAAAAATTCCCTGAAACCTCAGGCCCGCACGAAAGGATTTTCGCGCATCTCGTCGCCAAGGCGGGTATCCGGGCCATGGCCAGTTACCACCACTGCCTCTTCATCCAGGCAATACAGCCGCGACTTGATGGAGCGAACGATAGCCCGCTGATCGCCACCCCACAAATCGGTACGGCCGATGCCGCGGCGGAACAGGGTGTCGCCGGCGATCAACAGCTTGGCATCGGCGAACCAGAAGCTCATCGAGCCAGGCGTGTGCCCAGGAGTATGCAAGGCCACACCGCAACCGCAGGCCAGCGCCTCGTCATCATCCAGCCAACGGTCCGGCGACGGCACCGGCGTATAAGGCACCCCGAACATCTGGCATTGCATCTCCAGGTTGTCCCACAAAGGCTGGTCGTCCTTGTGCAGGTGCAAGGTCGCGCCGGTCAATTCCTTGAGCTTGCCCGAGGCGAGGAAATGATCGAAATGGGCGTGGGTGTGGATGATGCTCACCAGCGTCAGACCATGGGCCTGAAGGCGCGCCAGGATTTTCTCTGGGTCACCGCCTGGGTCGACGACGATGGCCTTCTTGCTGATCGGGTCGCCGATCAGGGTGCAGTTGCACTGCAAGGGGCCTACGGGGAAGGTTTCGCGGATGAGGAGAGTGGAGGCGGTGTTCATGGGAGGCTCCTGGGGACTGCCGGCATGTTAGCGGTGTCTGCGATGCCTGTCTTGGGTGGTTTGTCTTGGGCTATGCGGTATGACGCAGATCGAGCGCCGGCCGCCATGCGCCTGACACTAAGGCAGATACAACCGGAACAACCCACCCCCCAGCGCCCCGCCGTTGGCAATCTCGATGCGCCCGCGCACACCGTTGCGTTCGTGCAGGGCCGCGATACGCGCGGCGAAATACAGGCCAAGGCCTGTGCTGCCAGTACGTGAATCGATGCCCTGGAGGTAGTCCTGCTGGCGTTCGAGCATGCGCTCTGGATAGCCCGGGCCGTCGTCGTTGACGCTGATGACCAGTTGCTCGCCCTGCTCCTCGATACTGATCAGCAAGGCATGTCCGGCGTGGCGGATGGCATTGGTGAGGACATTGGCCACCACCGAGGCGACCAGTTCGCGGTCGAAGAAACCCAGCGGGTTGTCGGTGTCGATGCGCCAGGTGGCGAGGATATCGCGATGCCTGAGCACCTCCTGCTGCGCCGCAAGCTGGGCCTCGATGAAATCGTCCAGCTCATGATAGTCGGGGCAGATCGGCAACTGGTTGATGCCCAGCTTGTACAGGCCCAGCAGTTGCACCAGCATGCCGTTCAAATGACGAAACTCGTGTTCTATCACGCCTTGTTCGCTGCCGCCGTGCAGCACCTCGGGCAGACGCGCCAACCACTGGTCGTGGGCCTGGATCAAGGCCGAAAGCGAATTCTTCATGTCGTGCACGGTGGAGGCGATCACCGTGGAGAAGTCCAGCCCCTTTTCGTCTCGATTCATGCGCCGAAGATCCGGATATGCAGTTTGCGGTAGCGGTCGTAGCGGCTGTCGCTGGCCGGAATGCCGGCAACGCTTTGCAGGCAGTTGCGGCATTCCTGCATGATCGCTGGCGTAGGGCTCTCGCCACCTACACGCAGCAGCGCCTGGGCGGTGTTGAGGGCGATGCTGATGTTCTTCGGCTGCAACGACAGGGCCCGACGGAACATGTCCAGGGCCTCGCCGAGCTGGCCAGCCTGATAGCTGCGTACACCCTGGCGGTTGAGGTCGACCGCCTCGGTGACCGCCCCGAGCACTGACGGATCGTCCGTGATCTGGGCAACGCTCTGCATGACCTTCGGATCGTCGCCATAGGTTTCCACACAGCCTTTCAGGATGCTGGTGCCCGCGGCTTGCTGGCCGAGCGCCTGCAACTGCCTGGCCACACTCAAGGCGGCCTCGACCGAGAAGAACTGGTCCATTTTCTCCAGCCGCTGCAGGGCCTGCTCGGTGAGCTTGCCGGCGGTTTCGGGGTCGCCGGCCTGCTGCAGGCTGGCGGCTTTCATCAGGCGGGCGCGCACTTGCAGGCCCTGGTCCTCGACATGCTCCTTGGCGACATCGCTGAGCACGCTGTTGATTTCGACGCGGGTACGCGCGTCCAAGCCATTGCCGACGTTCTTGCTCATCAGCGCCTGGACCAGGCCCAGGTTGCTCTCCGGGTCCTTGTAGCGCGAACTCTGCCCTTGGTTGACCGCATGCCGATAGGCCTTGGAGGCGCTTTCGAAATCTTCGTTGTCCAGGGCCAGCTTGCCCAATGCCGCCTGCCGGCGCACGGCCAGGGGCGACAGGCGCACCGCCTCCTCGAGCATGTGCTGGGCGCGCTTGGTCTCGCCCTGGGCCACCAACACCTCGGCCAAGCCGTCGTACAGGCTGGGCATGATCGGGAAGGCCTTGAGCGCTTGCTCGAAGACACCCTGGGCTTCGCCGTGCTGGCCGCGCTTGTGCAACAGGTTGCCCAGGGCGGCATAGACCCAAGGTTGCGGGCGGCTGGCCAGGATGGTCTTGAGGAACTTCTCCAGTTCCTCGACGCGGTTGAGGTCGCGCAGAGCATCGGCCCGATAGCGCAGGCACAGCGGTGCGAAGCGTGGGTCCTGCTTGCACAGCTCGGCGCAGGCCGCCAGCACCTCGGCCGGGCGACCACGGTCCAGGGCCTGGAGGATGGGCTTGAGCAACGTCTTGCGCTGCGCCAGCTTTTCCAGGCGCTGGGCCAGGCCCACGCGGTTGAACGGCTTGGTCAGGTAGGCGTCCGGCTCATGCTCGAGGGCACTGAGCACGATCGCCTGGCTGCTCTCGGCCGTGACCATGATGAACACGCATTCATGGCTGATCAGCTTGTCCAGCAGCAGGTCTTCGAGCACCTGCTGGCCGTTTTTCTTGCCATCGCCGAGGTGAAAGTCCTGAAGCACGAAGTCGTAGCGCTTCTGCGCGCACATGCGCAGGGCCTGTTCACCGCTGTCGGCGGTGTCCACATCGCGTGCGCCCAGCTCCCGGAGCATGGAGCGGGTCGAGGTACGAAAGTCGGTGAAGTCATCGACGATCAGAAAGCTTTTTTGCCCGTACTGCAGCATCAATACGACCTGTATTGGCAAGGGGTTGTAGAGTGGCACACGACGATGCCCGACATCGGGGCCTGGCAGTGCCGACGCATGCCGCCCGCGATGGCGTCGGCACGGCTATCCAGTAACCCGAACAGCTTATCGGCAGCAGGCGAGGAAAAATGAGGGCGCGATGACGCCGGCAGCGATGGCGCTCAGACTAGCAAGCCGAGCGACTTGGCCTTGGCCACCGCCTGGGTGCGCCGCTCCACGCCGAGCTTGCTGTTGATGTGACTGGCATGGGTCTTGACGGTATGCAGGGAGATGAACAGCCGCTCGCTTATCTGCTGGTTCGAGCAGCCCTGGGCGATCAGTTCGAGCACCGCCAGTTCGCGACCGCTGAGCGCTTCGGTACTTTCGTTGGCCGCCACCGGACGCGGCAGGCTCGCCAGCAGGTCGACCTGGACGAGGCAGGCCGGGCGCGCCGCCAGTTGCTCGCGCAGCCATACCGGGTGCGCCTCGAGCAACCGTTGAAAGGGCTGCAGCACCCCACCCCGCGCCGCCTCCAGCGCCTTGGGCAGCAGCGCTGCGGCCTGCGCCTCCTGGCCTTGGGCAAGCAACTGTGCCATCCAATGGCACAGCGCGCAGACCACCAGCATCAGGCCACCGCTGCCCTCGCCACGGCTCACCAGCGCCTGCAAACGCCCGCAGGCCTCCTGCGAGCGGCCTAGCACGCCATCGAGCAGGGCCTGCTGCAATTCGATATGCAATGGCAACAGCGGATGGAACTCCGGCGCCGCTGCCGGTTGTTCGCCGCCGTAGGTCTGGCCCAGGCGCAGAAGCCAGGACTCGGCGAGGTCCGTGCGCCGCTGGGCAAGCCACAGCTCACACTTCACCAGGGTGATCATGGCCAGGTAGAAAATCGGCGGCACATCCCAGATATGCATCAGCCGCTCGGCCTCGGCCAGTTCGGCGAAAGCCTCGGCAAAACGCCCTTCGCGACCGTCGAGCGAGGCGATCACGCAGTGGCCGATCAGCACGCTGATGTCGCGACAGGCCCGTGCCTCGCTGAGCCCGGCGCGCAATCGGGCACGACCCTGGGCAGGTTGCAGGCGGGTGACCAGCAGGTAGCCCTCATACAAGGTCAGCCTGGCCCGCACGGCATACAGGCGCTGGCCCGACAAACCCTGCAGGCGCTGCAGCCCCTGACGGACTTCCTCCAGGGCACGCAGCACCTCGCCCCGGGCATGCAGAACCCGCGCGCGGTCATAGTGGGCCAAGGCCTCGAACAACGGGTTGCCGACCCGCTGCGCCAGCTCCAGTGCCTCGCGGTTCCAGCCACGTGCGCGCCAGAAGTCCCCGTCGGCGATCGCCAGGTTGGACAAGGTCGACAGGCACACCAGGCGCTGGCCGTAACGCTTGTACGGCAGGCTCTGCAGCGCTTCGCCGCAGTAGTCCAGGGTCCGCTGGCGATCCCCCCGCCCCCGGGCGATCACACCGCTCAGCGCCAGCCACTGGGCCAGCATGGATTTTTGCGCAGTGGCCGAGGGCGCCGGCAGGAAGCGGCTGAGGTGAGCGGCCAGCTCCTCGGCCGCGTCCAGCTGGCAGGCCAGGCCCAGGGCCCAGCTGTACAGCACGATCAGCCGCGGCGTGCTGATCAGCAGGCTGTCGGGCAAGTCCATCTTCCAGCGCAGCAACATGCCGACATTCTGTTCGGCCAGCAGTTGTTCCTCGGAAAGGCTTTGCACCAGGTCGGCGGCCACGTCCAGGTGGCCGGCGCGCAAGGCCTGTTCGACCGCCTCGTCCAGCAGCCCGTGGGCCTGGAACCAGCGGCAGGCCCGTAGGTGCAGGGCAGCCAGCGGCTCGCTGGCCTGGCGGCTGCGCAACAGGTCGGAGAACAGATGATGGTAACGGAACCAGTGGCTATGTTCGTCCAGCGGCACCAGGAATACCTGGTGGGCCTGCAGGTAATGCAGGATGCCTAGGCTGTCGTCGCGCTCGCGCAGCGCGTCGCACAACTCGGCGCAGAAACGCTCCTGGCAGGCGGTGTCGTAGAGGAAGGCCTGTACGTGCGCCGGCAGGATCTCGATGACCTCTTCGAGCAGGTAGTCGCGAATCAACCCTTCGCCACCGTGCAAGGCCTGGGGCAAGGCGTTGTCCTCGCCCGACTCGCTGGCCGCCAGTTGCCAGAAGCGCAGCCCGGCGACCCAACCGTCGCTGCGCTGGATCAGGTTGTCCAGGGCCTGGCCGCGCAAGCCAGTAGGTTGGCGGCCGATCACCGCCAGGGCTTCGTCGGGCGTCAGGCGCAGGTCCTGCTCGTTGAGTTCGACCAATTGGCGCGACAGGCGCAGCCGCGCCAGGTGCCAGTCAGGCCGTTGACGGCTGGTGACCAGCAGCATCAGCCCGTTTGGCAGGTGGTTGAGGAAGAATTGCAGGCAGCGGTCAAGCACTGCCCCCTGGGCCAGGTGGTAGTCATCCAGCACCAGCAACACGGGCGACTCAGGCTGCAGGTAGAGGGCCAGCTCGTCGAGCAGGCCGTCGAGCCACTCTTCGAAGGCGAACGGCTGGTGGCGCTGGCGCATCTTCAGAAGGCCCATGGCCTGGCCGCCAAGTGCCGGACAGAATTGCTGGAGCCCTTCGAGCAGGCGTTCGAGGAAGCGCCCCGGGTCGGCGTCCCGCTGGCTCAGCCCGAGCCATAGGCTGCGCCAATGGGCCGGCAGGGCCTGGCAGAACTCGATGGCCAGGGAGCTCTTGCCGAAACCTGCCGGGGCATTGACCAGCAGCAGGCGCCCACTCAAGCCCGCGTGCAGCCGCTGGCACAGGCGCGACCTGGGGACGTGCCCATCCGGCAGCGGTGGCCGGAAGAAACGCCCGTCCAGCAGGCCCAGGGCCTGGCTGGCGAATCCATGCGTACGGGACAGGTCTGTCATGGCCGGCTCGTTCTGGGGTGGAGGACTATGGCAGTACGGATTGTTGCGAGACTAGCGGGTAACGCGGCGCATTTGAAGATGATGGGCGCGTCGGGCGAGGAAAAGACTACAACAAAAAGAAACAAGACCGATGGCGGAAATGGGCGGGTATTGGATGCATGAATGGGACGTTAGGGCAGGTCTTGAGATGGGTGCCGCCTGTGGGATCGAGCGCCGCGCGGGCGGCGCTCGATCCCACAGACACCAAAGCGGCTACGGCGAACGCTTGCATCACCAAAGGGCTGCGAAGCAGCCCCGTGGCTTCACACCCTGACGAACCTCAACGCACGCCATCCTGGCGCAGCGCCGCAGGCTGGAACTCGCTGCGGCTGGCACTGAAGCCGAAGTCGTAGGCGCGCTTTTCCTCGTTCTTCATGCCCAGCGCCAGGTAGCGGCCCGATTGCAGGTCGTAGATGGCCTCCAGCGTGTACCACGGCACCTGGACGTTGTAGTAGTCCTGGGCATGGGCCTCCGATACCCGCCACAACTGGCCACGGCCGTCGTACTGGTCGATCACCGCGGCCTGCCAGGTGTCCTCGTCGATGTAGAAGTCACGCTTGGCATAGATGTGCCGCTGGCCCGGCTTCAAGGTCGCGACCACATGCCAGACGCGGCGCAGTTCATAGCGGGCCAGGTCCTGGTTGATATGCCCGGGCTTGAGGATGTCCGCATACTTGAGCGTCGGCGAGTCGAGCTTGTAGGCGTTGGAGGCGATGTACATCTCCTTCTTGCCCTCGAGCTTCCAGTCGTAGCGGTCCGGCGCCCCGTTGTACATGTCCAGGTTGTCGGAGGTGCGCAGGCCGTCGGCTGCGGTGCCCGGGCCGTCGTAGGAAACCTGCGGGGCCTGGCGCACACGTCGCTGGCCGGCGTTGTAGATCCACGCCTTGCGCGGCTCCTTGACCTGGTCGAGGGTCTCGTGAACCAGCAGCACGGTGCCCGCCAGGCGCGCCGGGGCGGTGACCTTCTGCTTGAAGTAGAACAGGATGTTGCCCGGGTTGTTCGGGTCGTAGTCCTTCATGCGGTCACGGAAGACGAACTGGTCCTGGAAGTACACCAGGCTGTACGACCCGTTCTGCTGTGGCGTGGCCTGGGTGACCAGGCGTGTGACGCTGCCGCCTCGGTAGCGGGTGATGTGGTTCCAGATCACCTCCAGGCCCGTCTTGGGAATCGGGAACGGCACCGCGGTGCGGAAGTCCTTCAGGCCGTTGCCGCCTTCGACCAGGGTGGTCTTGGTGGCGTTCTCCTTGATGGCGGCGAACACTTCATCGGGCACGGTGGCGCCGCGATGGGTCTTGTACACCGGGATCTTGTAGGTGTCCGGATAGCGCTTGAACATCGCCAGCTGGCCGGGGGACAGCTTGCTCTTGTACTGGTCGACATTCTGCGCGGTGATGGTGTACAGCGGCTGCTCGCCCGCATACGGATCGGAGAGGAACCCCTTGGCATCGGCACTGCCCGCGGTCTTGGACAGCGGCTGCCAGGGGCCGATGGTGCCGTCGGCGTTGCCGGCCTTCTCCGCGCCCATCGGGGTCAGGGTCGTGCCCAGCTTGGCCGCCTCGTCGGCGGATACCGCAGCCATGACGCTGGTCGCCAGCAGGGACAGGCCCAGCACACCGGCTTGCAGCAGACTTCTGGTCTTGTTCATTGTCGTCGTCCTGGATCAGTGTTCTTAGAAGTTCACGCCAAAGCTGAGGGCGATGAAGTCACGGTCGTCCACGGTGGTGTACTTGCCGTCGAAGAAGTTGGTGTACGACAGGCTCGCCGTATAGGTGTTCTGGTACTCGGCATCCAGGCCCAGGCTGATCGCCTTGCGGCCTTCCTCGAAGTTGGCGCCTGGGCCGGGCGAGTAGCCCGAGACGTCATGGGACCAGGCCACGTTGGGCTTGAGGTTGACCCCGGCGAAGACGTCGTTGTAGTCCCAGATGGCACGGGCGCGATAACCCCAGGAGGTGGTGGTGGCGTAGCCGTCGTTCTCGCACTTGCGGCTGAGGTTGGCAGTCGAGGTGTCCAGGCCCGAGTTGCCCAGAGTGCCGCCGTTGAGCAGCTCACAGGTATTGAACGGGCCCGTGGCCGGCAGCGGGCCGGGCCCATAGACCGGGTCGCGACCGTAGCGGGCCTTGGTCGAGCTTTCCAGGCCGCCGATATGGGTGACGCCGATTTCACCCACCACGGTGAGGCGGCTGGCGCCCATCACCTGGTCGAAGAAGTGCGTGAAGGTGGTCTGGAACTGGGTGATTTCCTTGCGCCGGTAGCCATGCAGGTCCTGGCCCGGGGTGCCGGTGAGCACCGAGGCGTTGCTGTACGGTGGCACCCCGATCGGGCCCACGCCGGCGAACAGGATATCGGTGGTGTTCAGCTGCACCGGAGCGTTGGGCCGGTAGCTCAGTTCGCCACTCCAGGCCGTACCGGTCGGCAGCGTGGTCGAGAAGCTCAGGCCGTACAGGCGGATGTCTTCGGGGTATTCGATGAAGTATTCCGAGTTGCCGGCGACGATCAGCGGCACAAGGCCGGCGAACGGGGTACCCAGCAAGCCGCGCGCGCGGTCGTAGGTCGCCTGGGATGCGCCACTGGCACTGAAGATCGGTGCGCGGCTGTGGTAGTTCATGAAGTAGGCGCCGAACTCGGTATCCAGCGGTTCGAACATGTAGCGGAACGCGACACCGAACTGGCCGCTGTCACGGGCGTCACGGTCAGCGCCACGACGCACCAGCACGCCTTCTTCGTTGATGTCCACGCCCTGGCTGTTGAGGAACGGTACCGCGGTGGGGATCGCCCGGCTGCTGGCCAGTACGCGCAGGTTGTCGGTGCAGCCGTCGGCCACGATGTCCGGCTGGGAGAAGAAGGTGCCGCAGTTGTCGACGACGGTCTGGTCCCACTCGATCTGGTAGAAGGCTTCGGCCGACAGGTTGTCGGTCAGGCTCTGGGACACATAGAACATGTTGACCGGAATCAGGCCTTCCTTGATTTCCGCGCCCGGGCGGCGAAACGCCGCCACGTCGATCGGGTTGACCGCGTTGATGCCGCCGCCGATGAAGGTGCTTTCACCCCAGCTGATCACCTGCTTGCCCAACCGCACCGAGCCTGGTTGATCGCCGATGGCGTAGTTGTGGTAGACGAACGCGTCGAGCAGCTCGGCGCCGGACGACTTGGCGCCTTCCTTGCGGTTGGAGTCGCTGATGTCCTTGAACTCGCGGTGTTCGTCCTTGAGTTCGAAGTCGTACCAGTACTTGCCCCGTACGAACACACCGGTGTCGCCGTACTTGAGCTCCAGGTCATGGATACCCTTGAAAATCTTCGAGAAGGTCTCGCCCTTCTTGAAGTTCAGGTGGCCATCGTCGGAGGTCTGGGACAGGCCCTTGCCCCCGTTGTTGGCACCGATCAGGTTCTTGTTCGGGTTGGCCGTGGACCAGCTGGCACCGATGGAGAGCGACGAATCGAACTGGCCTTCGATTTCACCGATGTTGAAACTGACACCGAACGCGGGACTTGCGAGCGTGGAAGCGAGGCTGACGGCCAGGGGCAGCTTGGCCCGGCGCCAGAACAGGTTTGCAGATGTCATCGACGCTACTCCATGTACTTTATTGTTATGGCAGTGAGTCCTTCCAGAAACGGCCCGGGCGACCGGTGTGCAGGCTTTCGCCCACGGCGCTGCGACTTGCACGCAGCGCCTCCCCATTCCTGAAAATCCCCTGGCCCCGACTATAGCCAGCAGGCACAGGTGCTTGATCCCTCTAAAGTGTGATTTGAATGCACCCGTTGCGGCAGCGACCTGCAGGCCACGGCAAGCATGGCGCAATTCCTGCGTTTTACAAGCCGCCAGCCGCTCTGCAATGCGGGTCACATGGCAACGCACGCGGCCGGCACGCCTGTCAGAGAGTCGACAGGAAGGTGCTGTTGCTGGCCTGCCACTGGAGGATGTCCTGGCGGATGCGCTTCTTGTCGAGCTTGCCGACGCTGGTCTTGGGAACTTCGGTAACAACGGCAATCTGGCTGGGGATCGCCCACTTGTTGATATGGCCCTGCTCGACGAACGGCTTGAGGTGCTCCTTGAGCGCCTTGGCGTCGATCGCCTGGCCTTCACGCAGTACCAGCAAGGCGAAAGGCCGCTCGCCCCATTGCGGGTCGGCGATGCCGACCACCGCCACCTCGCGGACCGCCGGGTGCCGGCTGATCAGGTCTTCCAGGTCCAGGGAGGAAACCCATTCACCACCGGTCTTGATCACATCCTTGATGCGGTCACGGATATCGATGTAGCCCATGCCATCGAGGGTGGCGACGTCGCCGGTGTGCAACCAGCCCCCGGCCCAGAGCGCCTCGCTCTTCTGCGCTTCCTTGAAATAGCCCATGGTCAGCCACGGGGCACGCAGCACCAATTCGCCCTGGGTTTCCCCGTCGGCGGGCAGGAAGTTGCCCTCGCCGTCGACGATCGCCGCCTCCACCAACGGGACCGGCACGCCGGCCTTGATCCGGTACGAGATACGCTCATCCTCGCTGCCGGCCTGCAGTTCGTCGTTCAGGTGCGCGCAGGAGATCAGCGGGCAGGTTTCGGACATGCCATACGCCGCGGTGAGCTGGATACCGCGGGCCAGGGCCGCCTCGTACAGCGCACGGTTCAGGGCGCTGCCGCCGATGATGATCTTCCAGCCGCCGAAGTGTTCGCCCTGGCCGGCTGGGCAGTTGAGCAGCATCTGCAGGATGGTCGGCACGCAATGGGAGAAGGTGACCTTTTCCTCGCGCCACAGCTTGAGCAGCATGTCCGGCTCGTAGCGCCCCGGGTAGACCTGCTTGAGGCCGAGCATGGTGGCGGCGTAGGGAATGCCCCAGGCATGCACGTGGAACATCGGCGTGATGGGCATGTACACATCATTGCTGCCCAGCAGGCGCACGCTGTCGATACTGCCTGTCACCGAGGCTTCGGCCAGGGTGTGCAGCACCAGTTGGCGGTGGGTGAAGTACACGCCCTTGGGGTTGCCGGTGGTGCCGGTGGTATAGAAGGTGGTGGCCACCGAATGCTCGTCGAAGTCGGGGAAGTCGTAGTGCGGGCTGGCAGCGGCCAGCAGCTGCTCGTACTCGCCGACCAGGTTGGGCAGGTCGGCATGCTTGTCGGGGCCGTCGGTCAGCAGCAGGGTCTTGTCCACGGTGGCCAGCTGGCCGGCAATGGCCTGATAGAGCCCGACGAAGTCGCTGTTGACCAGCACGAAGCGGTCCTCGGCGTGGTTCATGGTATAGAGGATCTGCTCCGGCGACAGGCGCACGTTGATGGTATGCACCACCGCGCCGATCATCGGGATGGCGAACATGCATTCGAGGTAGCGATGGCTATCCCAGTCCATCACCGCCACGGTGTCACCGGCCTTGACCCCGGCCTCGGTCAACACGTTGGCCAGGCGCGCGATGCGCTCGACCAGCTGGGGGTAGGTCAGGCGCAACTGGTCACGATAGACGATCTCACGGGTCTTTTCGTAGCGCCCGCCCGACATCAGCAGGCGCTTGATCAGCAAGGGGAAGGTATAGGCGCCCTCGGCGGGCTGGATGATACGCGTCTGCAACATGGGTATCCCTTTTCTGCAATGCGGGCCGGACAAGTCTGGCCGTTACTGTAGAACGGTGACGCATCGGTCAAATCAGCCGAAGGAATGATTTGCCAGGCGCAAGGTATGAGTGGCCAGGTGCCGGCCGCTTGACACATCGCCCGCCGGCCGTCAGGTTGATGAACCCTGTGGGAGATAGCCCAAGGGGGCATGCGAAACCAGAACCTACCAGCCCCGGAGCCTGCCATGCCCAGCCCGCGCCGCGCCGTATTCCTTGACCACCAGTCCCTGGACCTCGGCGATCTCGACCTCTCGCCCCTGCATGCGCAGTTCGACGAGCTTCAACTGCATCCCTCGACCCGCCCGGACCAGGTCGCCGAACGCCTGCAGGGCGCCACCGCGGTGATCAGCAACAAGGTGATGATCGATGCCGCAGCGATGGAAGCCAACCCGCAGTTGCAATTGATCCTGGTCGCCGCCACCGGCACCAACAACGTCGACCTGGCCACCGCGCGCCTGCGTGGCGTCACGGTGTGCAATTGCCAAGGCTATGGCACGCCGTCGGTGGCTCAGCACACCCTGGCCCTGCTGCTGGCACTGGCCACGCGCCTGTGCGACTACCGCCAGGCCGTCACCGACGGGCGCTGGGCCGCGGCCAGCCAGTTCTGTTTGCTGGACTTTCCCATCGTCGAGCTACAAGGCAAGACCCTCGGCCTGCTCGGCCATGGCGAACTGGGCGGCGCGGTGGCACGCCTGGCCGTGGCCTTCGGCATGCGTGTGCTCAGCGGGCAAATTCCCGGCCGCCCAGCCCGCGCCGAACGCCTGCCGCTGGATACGCTGCTGCCCCAGGTCGATGTGCTGACCCTGCACTGCCCGCTCAACGATCACACCCGCCACATGATCGGAGCCCGCGAATTGGCGCTGCTCAAGCCCGGCGCCCTGGTGGTCAACACCGCCCGCGGCGGGCTGATCGACGAGCAGGCCCTGGCCGATGCCCTGCGCAGCGGCCACCTGGGCGGCGCTGCCACCGACGTGCTGAGCGTCGAGCCGCCGGTCAACGGCAACCCACTGCTGCAGGCGGACGTACCGCGCCTGATCGTCACGCCCCACAGTGCCTGGGGCGCGGTGGAGTCGCGCCAGCGCATCGTCGGCCAGTTGAGCGAGAACGCCGAGGCATTCTTCGCCGGCCAACCACGGCGTGTGGTCGGCTGAAGCCAGGGCCTCTGGTACACTGCGCCACTTTTTCAGGAGACGCCGTCCATGGACCCGCGCAGTGAAGTATTGCTTCGCCAGGCCGAACTGTTCCAAGGCCCGTTGCTGCTTGCCGGGCTCCCCGCCGATGACCTGCTCGGCCAATTGCCGGGCGCCCACGGTTGGTCCTGGCATGCCGGCGACCAAGCGCTGCTCGACAGCCGTTTCGCCGGCCGCAGCCATTATGGCGTCGAGGTGCCGGACGTCGCGTTCGAGGCCGCCGTGCTGTTCCTGCCCAAGTCCCGCGAGCTGGCCGCCTATCTGCTCAATGCCCTGGCCTCGCGCCTGGCCGGCCGCGAGCTGTACCTGGTAGGCGAGAAGCGCGGCGGCATCGAAGGCGCGGCCAAGCAGCTGCAGGCCTTCGGCAAGCTGCGCAAGCTCGACAGCGCCCGGCATTGCCAACTGTGGCAGGTGACCGTGGACAACGCACCGCAGGCCAAACCGCTGGAAAGCCTGGCCGAGCGCTTCGAGTTGCCACTCGCCGACGGCCCGCTGCAGGTGGTCAGCCTGCCCGGCGTGTTCAGCCATGGCCGGTTGGACCGCGGCACCGCCCTGCTGCTGCAGCACCTGGACAACCTGCCGGTCGGCCACGTGCTGGACTTCGGCTGCGGCGCCGGGGTGCTGGGCGCAACGGTCAAACGCCGTTACCCACAGAGCCAGGTCACCCTGCTCGACGTGGACGCTTTCGCAGTGGCCAGCAGTCGCCTGACCTTGGCGGCCAATGGCCTGGAGGCTGAGGTGATCAGCGGCGATGGTATCGATGCCGCGCCTGCCGGGCTGGCCCTGATCCTGAGCAACCCGCCGTTCCATACCGGGGTACACACCAATTACCAGGCATCGGAAAACTTGCTGAAAAAATCAGGCGAGCACCTGCAAAAAGGCGGTGAAATGCGCCTTGTCGCCAACAGCTTCCTGCGCTACCAGCCACTGATCGAAGGGGCCCTGGGCAACTGCCGGACCTGCGCCGAGGCAGAGGGTTTTCGCATCTACCAGGCAACGCGCGGTTAAAAACAGGGCTTGCCGAAAGCCGCTCGGCTAGGCAGAATCCGCACCGTCCTAGGGGAGTAGTCTCCCGCGAGCGCCCAGCTCGCCCGGCACGCGTCAACACACTTGGCCCACAGGCCATGGCGCGTGCGACCCAAGCTCCATAGAGAGCGATCCGCACCGCCGGATCACGGGTTTGACAAGACCTATGACACGCACACCTTACCCGGGGCGGGGAGGTCGTACGTGTCATAGCCGTGTCGGCCCGCCCCTGTAGGAATCCTGATGCTGGAATCGTTGCTCGTCCCCACCGCCATCGTTGCCCTCGCCGAGATCGGCGACAAGACGCAATTGCTCGCACTCATCCTCGCCGCCCGTTTCCGCAAGCCTTGGCCGATCATCGCCGGCATCATCGCCGCTACCCTGGCCAACCATGCCGCCGCCGGTGCCGTAGGCGCCTGGGTCAGCAGTTTCTTCAGCGACACGGTGCTGCACTGGATCCTTGCCGCAAGCTTCGCCGCCACGGCCCTGTGGACCCTGGTCCCGGACAAGATGGACGATGACGAGAACAGCGCCGCACGCCGCTTCGGCCCGTTCGTCACGACCTTGATCGCATTTTTCCTGGCCGAGATCGGCGACAAGACCCAAGTGGCCACGGTCATGCTGGCAGCCCAGTACCCTCACCTGATCATGGTCATCATCGGCACCACCCTGGGCATGTTGATCGCCAACGTGCCGGTGGTATTGGCAGGCAATTTCGCGGCGGAGAAACTGCCACTGACCCTGATTCGTCGCCTGGCAGCGACGGCGTTCTTCGTACTGGCCATCGTCGCGGTGTATTCGGCGATGAAGGCCAGCGGTTGGGTGGGTTGAAGCTATACGGGGGCTGCTGGCAGCCCCATCGCGGGGCAAGCCCGCTCCTACAGAATCCTGCGCAACCCTGTGGGAGCGGGCTTGTCCCGCGATAGGCCCCTTTGTTTACTTCCGGGCCGCCTCATACAGCGGCATCACCTTCGGAATGGCCGCCTGCAGCGAGGCGATCCGAGTGCTCGATGCCGGGTGCGTGCTCATGAACTCCGGCGGGGCACCGTTCGAAGCCTGGTTCATCTTGTTCCACAAGGTGATCGCGGCATTCGGGTCGTAGCCAGCGCGGGCCGCCAGCTCAAGGCCGATCAGGTCGGCCTCGTTCTCGTTGGAACGGCTGTTGGGCAGGGTCATGGCGTAGTTCACCACGGTATCGGCCAGGGCCATGCCACCCTGGCCCAGGCCGAACAGGGCGCCGGCGCCCTGGCGGGCCATTTCCACGCCATAGGCCTTGGACATCGCCTCGCGGCCATGCTCACGCAGGGCGTGGGCGATTTCGTGGCCCAGCACTGCAGCGATCTCGGCGTCGGTGAGCTTGAGTTGGTCCATCAGGCCGGTATAGAAGATGATCTTGCCGCCGGGGCCGCAGTTGGCATTGAGCTCGTCGCTCTTGATCAGGTTGACCTCCCAGTTCCATTGCGCGGCATCGGGCCGGAACTTCGGCGTCTGGGCGATCAGCCGGTCGGCGATGGCCTGGATGCGCTTGGCCTTGGCGCTGGTCTTGTCCAGTTCGCCCTTGGTCGACGCCTCGCTGAGGGTCTGCTGGTAGGACTGGGCATACATCTGGTTGACCTGATCGGTCGAGAGCATGCTGAACATGTACTGCTGACGGTCGACGCCCACGGCGCCACCGCTGGTGGTATTCACCGCCTGGCAACCGGCCAGCAGGATACTGGTGCCCAGCAGGCTGGCAACGAATGATCTACGCATGGAAACACTCCCTTTCTACATGCCGCGTATCCTAGGCCGAGTCGCCTGGCCTCGCCAGAGCCGCAGGGAAGATTTATCCGCGCCCCCTCATGCTTTGGTATTACCCCGCCGATAACCCGGGATAACGACCCTCCTGAGTGCGCGGTGCCCCATGAAGTTCAAGTCGATCCAGTTTTCCGTGGCAGCCCTAGCCGGCGCCATCGTGTTGAGCATTGTCGCGGCCCTGGTGCTGTACGCCGTGTATGCCGGCGAACGCACCCAGACGCTGGTGCAGGAGCGCACCCGCCAGCAGTTCGAGAACGTGATCGAGCAGCGCCTGGCCGCCCTCGCCCGCACCCAGGTCAGCGAGATCCAGCGCGGCCTCGAAGCGCCCCTTCTGATCGCCCGAAGCCTGGCCACCAGCAACGCAATGATCGGCATGCAAGGCGCAGACGGCCAGCCGCTGATGCGCATCGACCGCGAGCACCTGGCCAACCAGCTCAAGCGCACCGTGGAGGTCAACCCGACGGTGCTCGGCGCCTACCTGGGCTGGGAGCCCAACGCGCTGGACCACGACGATGCGCGCTATGTCGGCAGCAACCTGGTGGGCGTCGACGGCGCCACCGGCCGCTTCCTGCCCTGGTGGTTCCGCAATGGTGACGGCAGCCTCGGCCAGGACAAGCTGATCGATGTCGACGACCACACGGTGCTGGCCACCGGCGTGCGTGCCAGTGAGTACTACCTGTGCCCGAAGGAGTCGAAAAAGGCCTGCGTGATCGATCCGGCGCCGTACAAGGTCGGCGACAAGACCGTCATGCTCGCCTCTTTCGTCGAACCGATCCTGGTCAACGGCCAGTTCCAGGGCATCGCCGGTGCCGACCTGTCGGTTGACTTCATCCAGGACCTGCTCAATGCCGCCGACCAGCAGCTGTACGGTGGCGCCGGCGAGCTGGCCCTGGTATCGAGCAATGGCCGCCTGGTGGCCTACACCCGCGACGCGTCCAAGTTCGGCGAAAAGGCCGATGACGTACTGGACGCCGAACAGGCCGGTACGCTGAAGAACCTGAGCGGCGACGACCTGCACTACGAAATCGACGAGGTCAAGGACCGCATCGAGCTGTACCTGCCGTTCCGGGTCGCCAACACGGCTGCACGCTGGTCCCTGCTGCTGGAGCTGCCGCTGAGCACCGTCATGGCGGACGTGCACAAACTGCAGCAGGACCTGGCCGAGCAACGCCGTACCGATATCACCGGCATGACCCTGGTAGGCCTGGGCATCGCCGCCGTCGGCCTGCTGGTGATCTGGTTGCTGGCCCACGGCATCGCCCGCCCGCTGCGCCAGATGGTCGCCATGCTCGATGACATCGCCCAGGGCGAAGGCGACCTGACCCGTCGCCTGCATAGCGACCGCGCCGACGAACTGGGCGCCATCGCCAAAGGCTTCAACACCTTCCTGGCCAAGCTGCAGGCGATGATCAGCCAGGTGGTCGGCTCGGTGCAGAAAGTCAGCGACTCGTCGGAGCACACCGCCGACATCGCCATCCGCACCAACCAGGGCGTGCACAAGCAAATGGCCGAGATCGACCAGGTGGCCACTGCGGTGCAGGAAATGACCGCCACTGCACAAGACGTGGCACGCAACGCCACCCATGCCGCCCAGGCCGCGAACAACGCCGATCAGGCCGCCAATCAAGGCCTGCTGATCGTGCGCGACACGTCCCACTCGATCAGCGCGCTGGCCACCGAAATCAGCCGCGCGGTCACTGTGGTGCAGACCCTGGCCCGCGACAGCGAGAACATCAATGCGATCCTGGTGGCGATCCGCGCCATCGCCGAGCAGACCAACCTGCTGGCGCTCAACGCCGCCATCGAAGCCGCCCGAGCCGGCGAACAGGGCCGAGGTTTCGCGGTGGTCGCCGACGAGGTGCGCAACCTGGCGCAGAAGACCCAGCAGGCCACCGAGGAAATCCAGCAGATGATCCAGCAGCTGCAACAGGGAACCCGTGAAGTGGTCCGGGTGATGGAAGACAGCCAGGGCAAGACCGACGACAGCGTGCAGCAGGCCAGCCGCGCCGCCGAAGCACTGGAAAGCATTACCCAGGCGGTATCGGTGATCAACGACATGAACACCCAGATCGCCAGCGCTGCCGAGCAGCAAAGCGCAGTGGCCGAGGACATCAACCGCAACGTCATCAATATCGGCCAGGTAGCCGGTGAAGTGGCCGGCGGTGCGGACGAGTCCAGCCAGGCCAGTGCCGAACTGACCAAGCTGGCCGAGCAGCAGCGACGGTTGATCAATCAGTTCCGCGTCTGAAGGGCCGGGCCCAATCGCGGGGCAAGCCGGACCGCCGAGCCCACAGGGATTTCGCAAGTCTCGAGAGCGGCGCAATCTCGGTGGGAGCTGGCGACAGCCTGCGATGGGCTGCAAAGCAGCCCCAAGCCCTCAAACGGTAGAGCGCATCCAGACTCAAGGGGCCGCTTTGCGGCCCATCGCAGGCTCCGCCAGCTCCCACGAAGCAAGCGGAGCCTGGGCCGTATTGGCACGGCTGAGCAGTATTAAACCAATCGAACACACTTTGAGCTTGTCCAGCACCATAGAATCTCCCACAGGTACAGCACCGTTTTTGAAATCGGCGCTGTACCTGCAGCACACCATCATCGGGCGCATGCCTGGCGGGCTGAACGTGCATTGTCGTATTGCCACCTACACAGCCTAGCAAGACACGGAGTTATCAGCCCTTCTGAAAAAACGCACAGTCAAGGCTCCACCAAACAAGCCAAGGACACAGCATGACTGTTCAACCCACCGCGACTCCTGCGCTTCCCGAAATCGCCTATTTCCAGATATTCCGGGTCTATCACAGCGCAGCGCAGCCCAACGCAACGCATTATCTGTTCGGCAACAGCCGCCAGCGGATCGCGCTCACGATCGAAGTACTGGCCCGGGATGCCCAGGGCCGAAAAGTCGACCTTTCCCCCAGGCACCTGGCGGCCCTACGGCTCGTTGAAGTGGACCAGTACGGCTCCCCGACAGGCCCAGCGATTGCTCATGAAGCCGACCCCGAAACCTTGACCGGCTGGAGTACTTACGCCGGCCCGAGTGAATATGTATACGATGAGCGCTTGGTAAAGAAACTCGGTAAAGGCGTTGTTCAAGACGACCGACGAGCGCCCGAAGCAGCCGGCCATGATGCCCTGGCAATAGAAACGGACAGCGCGCAAATCTGGGTGGCCACGAGCAAAAGCGATACAAAGAGGTTCGCTGCCAAACTGGGGAACTTCGTCTCGTCTGAGCAGGATATCCATGCACAGTGGATACGCCTGGCAGCCGTCAAGGTGGACACTGCCAAGGTCGATTTCAAGCATGAGGAAGTCAGAGCTTACAGCGGCTATTACGAAGATGAGCGCGGCTACAATAACTTCATACGGGCCCTTGCTTCAGACGGCGAAAAAATCAAGCTCAAGTACATCTCCATGCCCGGCATCTGGTGGGACAGGGGCGAGGTATACAAGACCGAATATTCGTTCTGTGTCTCGGGACATGCAGGCCAGACCCAGATCAACTCAGAAGGATTGCCGCCTTATCTAAATTATATTGATCAGGTAGGTGATAAATATCCTCCGCTTAACGCCTTGCGTCCCCAGACGGTAGTCAATCCGCGAGAGGACGAAGTGGTAATCATCATGTTCCTGAGCCCTGAGCACTGGCGGTTCCATGAACACGATTTCACCCAGGCAGAAGATAAAGAAGTACATGATGGCGATATCACAGACGTACATGGCAACGTCTACCCGTTACGGTTCAGATATTCCATCATCACGCGAGTGGACTTGATCATTGAAAAGCGCTAAACCCCATTCCAGACGGGCAGCCTGGCGGAGGATCGTTCAAAAACCGTAAAAGCCTCAAGCTGGCGTCAGGCACTGCGGCCCGTCGAGCTTCGGATCGTTGACGAAATGTGCCAGCGCCCGCTCGCGCAACGTCGCTGGCCGGCTGGCCAACAGCTCATGCAAGCGTGCCAACGGCGTGTCCGGATCGAGCCAGGCCGCCTGCCCGGCCTCGTCGAGGATCAACGGCCGGCGCTGGCTCATCGCCGCCTGGGTCACCACGGCGCAGCTCAGCCATACCTGGCCCTGCACCGGATATTCTTCCCACACCCCGGCGAAGAACAGTGATGCCCCCTCCCCCGGCGTGAGCCAGTACGGGCGCTTGCGCACGGTGCCGCGCCATTCGTAGAAGCCGTTGGCCGGCAGCAGGCAGCGTCGCTGGCGAAAGGCGTCGCGAAACATCGGCTGCTCGGCCAGGGTTTCGGCGCGGGCCTGGGCCGGGGTGCGGGAAAGGTCGGTGAGCCACGCCGGGGTCAGCCCCCAGCGGGCCCTGGCCAGCTCCAGCCGACCATGGAGCTGGCGCTGAATCAGCACCGAAGCGCCCGGGGCAATGTTCCATTGCGCCTGCTGGTCGGCAGGGTAGCCCGGCAAGGCGGCAAAGGCCGGGGACCAGCGAAACAGGGCGTAGCGTCCACACATGGCGATAAAAACTCAGCAGATCAGGGTTCCGGGAAAACTCTCCGGTTCGTCGCCGGCAAGTGGCAGGGCGGCATTGTACGCATCGATCAACTGCCGTGCGTACCCGGCCTGTTCATCAGGCACCGCCAGGCCCAGCAATCCCTGAATCGGCAATTCACCCACGCCACCGACCAGGTCGCGCCCCACCAGGTGCACCTCGACGCCCTCGCTGGCGAGCATGCCCACCAGCAACTGCGCCTCCATCAGGCTTTCCGGTTCGTAGATCCGTTTCATCAAGCGTCATCCTCGCGTCGTGCTTCGAGCATCCATTCGTCACCATGCACCTGCAGGATGAACACGATGGGCTGGCAACAGACTTGGCAGTCTTCGGTATAGACCTGGTCGCCACCGGAAATGTCCACAGTGGTCTCCACCGTTTCGCCGCAATAGGGACAACGATAGAAGTCGATCTCCAGCATCGCGGCCTCCGCGCTGACTTATGCGTATAATTGCCGGTCTGTTTACAGGGCCTGCGTGTGTCCGAGCCGTTTTTCGGGCCCCACCCCTACTTATTACCCTAGCCGTTTCCAACAAGAGAGCATGATGGGCGAATTCGATGCCATCCGACCGTACGACGACGCTGAGGTGCCTGCTGTTCTGGCACGCCTGCTCAGCGACCCGGCATTCCTGGATATCCTCACCCACTTCCGCTTCCCACGGGCAGCCGGCGCCTTCGGCTGGCTGCTCAAGCCGCTGATCGCCCGCCGCCTGCGCAAGGAGTTCGCTGGCGTCAAATGCGTCTCGACCCTGCAGGACAAGGTCGAGTACTACGTCGACCAGACCATCGAGCGGGCCACGGACGGCGTGACCTATTCCGGCGTCGAACAGCTCAAGTCGGGCACCGCCTACCTGTTCCTGGCCAACCACCGGGACATCGTCATGGACCCGGCCTTCGTCAACTACGCGGTGTACCACGCCGGCTTGCCGACGCCACGCATCGCCATTGGCGACAACCTGCTGCAAAAGCCCTTCGTCAGCGACATGATGCGCCTGAACAAGAGCTTCATCGTGCATCGCTCGCTGAGCGGTCGCCGGGAGAAGCTGGCCGCCTACCAGCTGCTGTCGGCCTACATCAACCACTCGATACGCAACGATTGCGTGTCGATCTGGATCGCCCAGGCCGAAGGGCGAGCCAAGGACGGCGACGACCGTACCGATTCGGCGATCCTCAAGATGTTCCACATGAGCCGCAAGGACGAGCCGTTCGGCGCGGTGATCCAGGGCCTGAACCTGATCCCGGTGTCGATCAGCTACGAGTACGACCCGTGCGACCTGGCCAAGGCCAGGGAGCTGTACATCCGCGCCACCACAGGCACCTACAAGAAGGCGCCCGGCGAAGACGACAACAGCATCGCCCAGGGCATCACCGGGTACAAAGGCCGGGTCCACATCAATTTCGCGCCCCCGGTGACCGAGTATTACGAGGACACCAAGCAGCTGGCACAAGAAATCGACCGGCAGATTCTCGGCGGCTATCGCCTGTTCCCGGTGCATTACCTGGCGTATGAGATGTGGAGCGAGGCAGACCCGGCCTTGCAGGTGCCGAATGCGCAGAAGCTGTTTCCAGCCGAGGAGTTGGCCAAGGCCAAGGAAGAATGGCAGCGCCGCCTGGACGCCTGCCCGACCGAGCAGCAGCCGTACCTGGTACAGCAGTACGCGACGCCGGTGCGCAACCAGTATCAGGTCAAGGCGCAAAGCCCGGTCGCCTGACAGGCGTGCTGTGGGTGCGGGCTCGCCCGCCCCACAGGGTTATCAGGTGTTCAGATCCAGGTGCTGAACCAGGACAGCAGCAGCGCCATGGCCAGGCAGGAAAAACCGAGGATGTAGTAATAGCGCGGCACGCGTTGACCGAAGGCATCGACCGCCACCTCGTCACTCACCACGCGCTCGCGCACCACCGCCTCTCGCCGCCGGGCACTGTGCAGCAACATGCCGCCCGGGCAGGTGATCAGCAGGGCAAGCAGGTTGATCAACTTGGCTGGATGGGCGGCCAGGAATCCCCAGAGCACTTGCAAGGACATCGCAACAACCTCGGTAAAGACAAAGAACGACAGCGAAGGCCGGCATTCTACCCAAGCCCGCCTCTGACGCCCGGGTTTTGCGACCAGCTGTCGTTAATTTCATCTGTCACACGCTCGTCATGAGAAGACGCCACTCTGTCGGCCTTTTCCTACAACGGAGCTAGACATGCTGCACGCCGAAAACCAGGACCGCCTCTATCTCGTCACCCAGAGCGATGAACAGCAGGCGCTGATCGACGGCTTCGCCATCAACGTCCAGGATCACCAGTGGTTGGTCTATTGCGCGCTGGGCGGCCATGCCCACCAGGACCTGCCGGAAGTCGACCCGGGCACAGGCCTGAGCGTGATCGATTTCCACATCGCCGCAGCCTGACGCCACATCTGCAGGAGCGGCCTTGCGCCGCCCCGACAATCGCCAGCCAAAACACACAAAAAAGCCCGCCACCGGATGACCGAGCAGCGGGCTTTTTATTGACGCGTAACGCTTATTCGCCCAGCACCTGACCGATGGTCGGGTCTTTGAACAGGCGGGTCAGGGCATCGCTGAGCACGTCACCCACCAGCTTGGTGTTGGTTTCCTGGTTCGGCGCCATGCCGAAGCGTTGGTCCAGCGAGGCGCCGTAGCGACCGCTGTAGCGGCGGTTGGCGTTGGACACGTCGGCACGGAAGGTGGCGCCAATGGTGGCTTCGGTCACGTACAGGTTGTCCTTGGGCGACTGGTACTTGAGCTCGGCCAGGGTCACGGTCAGCTGCGGCGCGTTGTAGGCGTTGGGCGTCGGGGTGAAGCCGAGCAGGCGCACCGCCGCCTCGGCCTGGGCTTGCAGCTTGGGCACGATGTCATTGCCACTGACGCTGATGGTGCTGGTTTCAGGGTACATGCCACCGCGGGTGCCCAGGGACTGCGAAGCACGCCCGTCGACCACCTTGACCACCACCGGCTGGCCACGACCGACCGGGTTGAGCTGGGCGGTGAGCTTGGGTTGCGGGCTGAGTTGTTGCGGGCTGTGGGCACAACCGACCAGGCTCAGGCTGGCCACCGCGATCAAACCGAACAACAGTCGTTGCAACATGCGCGTTTCTCCAGAAAATGCGGCAAAGGCCCACAGTATACCCAGTCGCGCGCGAACCAGTCATCGGAGCGGGCACGCTGTCACATTGGTTTCATGCCCTGCACCTATCCTGTGGCCAGACCGAACGAACAGGATCGCTCGCCATGGCCTCGCTCTGGAACCTGCTTTTCTCCCGCCCCCGCCAGAACACCTACGCCCGCCTCGACGCCGACGGCAGATGCCTTGGGTTCATGCACTGCACTCGGCTGCCCGTCAGCAGCGGCTGGGTCCAGGTCAACGAAGCGCACCTGGGCTGGCTGGGCCAGCCACTACCGGCCAGCGCCCGGGTTTGCGCACGCGCAAGCCGTCGCTGGCAACAACGCACCCTGCCGGCCTGACAAACGCAGCAATAAAAAGCCATTAAGCGCACCTTTCTGCCCGCGACATCGTTATAATCTCCCCCCGATTATAAGGACGTCTCCTGATCGGGCCCCGCATCGCCGTTGACCACGGCACCTTCGACGCTTCGCCCACAGAGAGCCTTCCACTCAGGTCTTGCATCGGCTGTCGTGCCTGCTGTTCCCGGCCTTCGCACTGCATGAACCTGTGGGTTGCCATCGCGCAGTCCCTTTTGAGGTTCACGTTCCAAAAGAACGTGAAAAAACGGGTTTTTCAAACTTCACAAGAGTGTGGCGAGCAAAATGAACAGTCTGGCATGTGCAAAAGCGACAGATGCGTCCCGAACAGCCTCGAACAGACGACAACAGCCTTCATCCTCGATGGGGTGCTGAGGCCGGTCCATACCGCACGGCGGACACCTTGACCATAAGTCGCATTGCCGCACCCGTGGCAAACGGCGTTCAATATGTGAACACCAAGACTGAATTGGCAGTGTCCGCGGAAGTGGCAAGAACTGCGAAGAGTCGGACATGGCGATCCTGGCCACCCCAGTGATCCTATGCTGTCAATTAGGTGCTGTAGATTGTGGAGACGCGTTAAATGGCGCAGAACGAATCGGTTGATGTAGTACTGGTAGGCGCGGGCATCATGAGTGCCACCCTGGCCGTACTGCTCAAGGAACTCGACCCGTCGATCAAGCTGGAGGTCGTCGAGGCGATGGACTCCGGTGCCGCGGAAAGTTCCAACCCCTGGAACAACGCAGGGACGGGCCATGCTGGCCTGTGCGAGCTGAACTATACGCCCCAGGCCGCCGATGGCAGCATCGACATCAAGAAGGCCGTGCACATCAATACCCAGTTCGAGGTGTCCCGCCAGTTCTGGGCCTATCTCATTCGCAAGGGCGGCTTCGGCTCGCCACGCGCCTTCATCAACCCGGTGCCGCACCTGAGCTACGTCGAAGGCGACAAGGGTGTTGCATTCCTCAAGAAGCGCTTCGAGCTGCTCAAGCAGCATCACGCCTTCGCCGAGATGGAATACACCGAAGACAAGGCCGTGATGAACGAGTGGATGCCACTGATGATGCCAGGCCGCCCGGCCGACCAGCACATCGCCGCCACCCGCGTGATCAAAGGTACCGATGTCAATTTCGGCGCCCTGACCAACAAGCTGCTCAAGCAACTGGGCAACTGCCCGGACGCCCAGGTCAAGTACAGCAAGAAAGTCGTCGGCCTGCGTCGCAACGGCAGCGGCTGGACCGTCAGCATCAAAGACGTCAACAGCGGCGGCAGCCGTGAGGTCGATGCCCGCTTCGTGTTCCTCGGCGCCGGCGGTGCGGCCCTGCCGCTGCTGCAGATGTCCGGTATCCCCGAGAGCAAGGGCTTCGGTGGCTTCCCGGTCAGCGGCCAGTGGCTGCGCTGCGACAACCCGGAGATCGTCAAGCAGCACCAGGCCAAGGTCTACAGCCAGGCTGCGGTCGGCGCGCCCCCCATGTCGGTCCCGCACCTCGATACCCGCGTGGTGGACGGCAAGAAGTCCCTGCTGTTCGGCCCATACGCAGGCTTCACCACCAAGTTCCTCAAGCATGGCTCCCTGCTCGACCTGCCGTTGTCGGTACGTATGGGCAACATCGGCCCGATGCTGGCCGTGGCCCGCGACAACATGGACCTGACCAAGTACCTGGTCAGCGAAGTGATGCAGTCGATGGAACAGCGCCTGGAGTCCCTGCGCCGCTTCTACCCTGAAGCCAAGGCCGAGGACTGGCGTCTGGAAGTCGCCGGCCAACGCGTGCAGATCATCAAGAAGGACCCGAAGAAGGGCGGTATCCTGCAGTTCGGCACCGAACTGGTTTCGGCCCAGGATGGCAGCCTCGCCGCACTGCTCGGCGCCTCGCCAGGCGCTTCGGTGACCGTGTCGATCATGCTCGAGCTGATCGAGCGCTGCTTCCCCGAGCAGGCCAAGGGTGCCTGGGCTGCCAAGCTCAAGGAGATCTTCCCGGCCCGCGAGAAGGTCCTGGCGACCGATGCTGCGCTCTACCACAAGATCAGCGCGCAGAACGACGAAGCGCTGGAAATGGTCGAGGACAGCAGCCCGGCGCAGCACTACGCCTGAGTCGGCCTGTAACGAAAAAACGCCCTTCGGGGCGTTTTTTGTGCCTGATGTATCGGTGTCAGCCCTATCGCGGGACAGGCCCGCGCCTACAAGTGTACGAGTACCTGGTGGAAGCGGGCTTGCCCCGCGATAGGGCCGGTACAGGCCTGCCTCTCAGCCTCGAGCGTTATTGATGATCTCGATGTACTCGGCCGCATTACGCTGGTCGGCAATCAGCTCGACGAAGGTCTTGCCATGTTCGTCCTTGCCGTCCAGGTCCAGGCCAGCCTCGACGAAGAAGCCGACGAAGCGCTCGAAGTCGTCGACACGCAGGCCACGGTAGGCTTTGACCAGCTTGTGCAGCGAAGGCGAGGTCAGCGCATCGGCCGGCTCGAACCGAAGGAACGTCTTGACGTAGTCGTCGCTGATCTCGTCACCAATCACCTGCTTCTTGTCTTTACGCATTGCCGACTCCAAGTGGACCATCACGGACATTTCAAAGGCCGGCAGTGTACCCCTCGTGGGCCACGGGCCTCAACGCGTACGAACGGTGCCGGTATGCAGGTCGGCCCACACGTGGCCGTTGGGGTAGGTGAGAAACTGCACGTACAGGGTTTCGTTGCGCAGCAGGTCCATGATCATGCGGTAGTTGGCCATCGGGTAGCTCAACGTCAAGGTCCGCGTTTTCTCATCATAGGCCGGCTTCTTCAGGCTCTTGCCGCCTTCCCCATCGAAATTGACCAGCACCTGACTGATGGTCGCCCCCTTGCTCAGCGGCTTGCCCTTCAGACGCAGCAACAGCGAGGAGGTGATCGGGATCGGTTGCTGGTCGGACTGGCGCTGGATGCCGGCCACCACCGAATAGTCGGTTACCTGCAACAATTGCTGGGCCGAAGGGGCTTGCTGGCGCAGGGTCAGATCGTCGGGCGGCAGGAACTGGCCATGCAACGGCGCCGCAGACAGCGGCAGGCTCACCGCCAGCAGGAAGGGAAGAATCGCACGCATGTGAGGCTCCTTGGCAGGGAGGACCACTCTAGCATGGTGCTGGCCTGAAGCGCGTGGGGACGCGTTGCGCCGCGAAAGGGCTGCAACGCAGCCGCAGAATCACTCGAACTGCGCACGCATCCAGGCGTGGTACTCGGCCACGCCTTCTTCGCCTTCGCGCGGCGCCCAGTGGGCATGCTCGCCCTCGCCCACCGGCCGATACGGCCCGGCCTTGCACTCGAACAGAATGCTGTCGGCCTCCAGCACCACCAGCCCATGGTAGGTGCCTGGTGCCAGGTCGACGCCCAGGCAATCGCCCCCGGCCGCCAATACGCGCTTGTCGATCACCACGCCATGGTCGTCGAAGATCAACAGACCAAGGCGCCCCTTGAGCACGATCAGCGCCTCGGCCTTGTCATCGCTCAGGTGACGATGGGGCGGGATGTAGGTGGTCGGCTGCAGGCCAACGGCCATTCGGTGGCACGGCTCTTCCATCTGGTGGAAATTGTGATGCTGGCGGCCGCGCGGGTTGCCGGCGGCCTTTTGCGCCAACCCAGCAAACAGCGTGTGGTCGATGAATGCGGGCTGGCGCATGGTCACAGGCCCTTGACGGCGAAGATGCCGTTGGCGTTGCGCCAGTAGCCTTTGTAGTCCATCCCGTAGCCGAAGATGTAGCGGTCGACGCACGGCAGGCCTACGTAGTTCGCCTTCAGGTCCGGGCTGGCCTTGCGGTCGTGGTCCTTGTCGATCAGCACGGCGGTGTGCACCGAGCGGGCGCCGGCATGCTTGCAGAAGTCGATGATGGCGCTGAGGGTGTGGCCTTCGTCGAGGATGTCGTCGACGATCAGCACGTCGCGGTCGATGAACGAGATCTCGGGCTTGGCTTTCCAGAACAGTTCGCCGCCGCTGGTCTGGTTGCGGTAGCGCGAAGCGTGCAGGTAAGAGGCTTCCAGCGGGAACTGCAGGTGGGTCAGCAGCTTGCCGGCGAAGATCAGGCCGCCGTTCATGACGCAGAAGACCACCGGGTTCTTGTCGTGCAGGTCTTGGCAGATCTGCTGGCCGACCTTGGCGATGGCCGCTTCGACCTCGGCTTCGGTGTACAGGCAGTCAGCCTCGCGCATGACTTGACGGATATGCTCGAGATCGGCGGACATGGCGCTCTCCAGGGGGCTCGGAATTGGAAAAGCGGGCAAAGGTACGCATCCGCTCGTCACAGATCAAGCATTTATGGACTAACGTGCAGAATGACTGGACGACAGCTCAGGCTGAATAGATTAATCTAGCGCGGTTTTTTTGCCCGCCTCCCGGAGCCCTCCCCTATGCCTACTCGTGAGATCCGCCATCCGCTGATCCGCCACAAGCTCGGCCTGATGCGCCGTGCCGATATCAGCACCAAGAACTTTCGCGAACTCGCCCAGGAAGTCGGCGCCCTCCTGACCTATGAAGCCACCCAGGACCTGCCGCTCGAAACCTACGAGATCGACGGCTGGTGCGGCAAAGTGCAGGTCGAGAAGATCGCCGGCAAGAAGATCACCGTGGTCCCGATCCTGCGCGCCGGCATCGGCATGCTCGATGGCGTGCTCAGCCTGGTGCCGGGCGCCAAGGTGAGTGCCGTGGGCGTTGCCCGCAACGAAGAAACCCTCGAAGCGCACACCTACCTGGAAAAACTCGCGCCGGACATCAACCAGCGCCTGGCCCTGATCATCGACCCGATGCTGGCCACCGGCGGTTCGATGGTCGCCACCATCGACCTGCTGAAAAAGGCCGGCTGCAAGGAGATCCGCGCGATGGTCCTGGTCGCGGCCCCCGAAGGCATCGCCGTGGTGGAAAAAGCCCACCCCGACGTGCAGATCTACACCGCCTCGATCGACCAGCGCCTGAACGAACACGGCTATATCGTCCCAGGCCTGGGCGATGCCGGCGACAAGATCTTCGGCACCAAGCAGAAGGACGCCTGATCATGCAGGACGGCTTCAACGACCCGCTTTGGCGCCAGGTCGTCTCGGGCGCGCAGATGCTCTTCGTGGCATTCGGCGCGCTGGTGCTGATGCCGCTGATCACCGGCCTGGACCCCAACGTGGCCCTGTTCACCGCGGGTATCGGCACCCTGCTGTTCCAACTGGTCACCGGACGCCAGGTCCCGGTCTTCCTGGCCTCGAGCTTTGCCTTCATCACCCCGATCATTCTCGCCAAAGGCCAGTTCGGCCTGGCCGAGACCATGGGCGGCGTGATGGCAGCCGGCTTCGTGTACACCTTCATGGGCCTGATGGTGAAGATCAAGGGCACCGGTTTCATCGACCGCATGTTGCCGCCGGTGGTGATCGGCCCGGTGATCATCTCCATCGGCCTCGCCATGGCGCCGATCGCCGCCAACATGGCCATGGGCAAGGGCGGCGACGGCAGCGTATTGATGCCGTACAAGACCGCGATGCTGATTTCCATGCCGGCGTTGCTGACCACGCTGATCGTGGCCGTGTTCGGCAAGGGCATCTTCCGCCTGGTGCCGATCATCGCCGGCGTGCTGGTGGGCTTTGGCCTGTCGTTCGCCTTCGGCGTGGTCGACACCGCCAAGATCGCGGCCGCGCCTTGGCTGGAGCTGCCCAGGTTCACGGCCCCGGCCTTCAACTGGCAGGCGATCCTGTTCATCGTTCCGGTGGCGCTGGCGCCGGCCATCGAGCATATCGGCGGGGTGATCGCCGTGGGCAGCGTGACCGGCCGCGACTACCTGAAGAAGCCCGGCCTGCACCGTACCCTGCTCGGTGACGGCCTGGCCACCACTGCAGCCGGCCTGTTCGGCGGCCCGCCCAACACCACCTATGCCGAAGTGACCGGCGCGGTGATGCTGACCAAGAACTACAACCCGAAGATCATGACCTGGGCGGCGATCTTCGCCATCACCCTGGCCTTCATCGGCAAGTTCGGCGCACTGCTGCAAAGCATCCCGGTGCCAGTGATGGGCGGCATTCTGTGCCTGTTGTTCGGCTCGATCGCCGCGGTGGGCATGAACACCATGATCCGCCACAAGATCGACCTGGCCGAAGCACGCAACCTGGTGATCGTCTCGGTGACCTTGGTGTTCGGTATCGGCGGTGTGCTGATCGGCAGCGGCGACGGCCCGGACGACTGGGGCCTGAAGGGCATCGCCCTGTGCGCCATCGTGGCCATCGCGCTGAACCTGATCCTGCCGGGCAATGACAGCTGGAAGCACAAGCAGCTGGATGACTGAAATCGCGGGGGCTGCTGCGCAGCCCTTTCGCGGCACAAGGCCGCTCCTACAGGGGACCGCGTGCTCCTGTAGGAGCGCCGCAAGGCGGCCCCGCTATATCAGGCCTTTTCGCACATCCCTGCCAACACCTTCACCCACTGCGGGTGGTCATTCAGGCAAGGCACAAGTACCAGCTCCTTGCCACCGGCCTCGATAAACTGCTCGCTGCCGCGCATGCCGATCTCTTCCAGCGTCTCGATGCAATCGGCAACGAATGCAGGGCACATCACCAGCAGCCTCCTCACCCCCGCCTTGCCCAGCTCGTCCAAGCGCGTCTCGGTGTAGGGCTCGATCCATTTGGCACGCCCCAAGCGCGACTGGAACGACACCGACCACTTGCCGTCCGGGATCCCCATTTTCTGCGCAAAGGCCCGCGCGGTGGCCAGGCATTGGCCGCGATAGCAGACCGCTCGCATCTCTGCACTGGCCTCCTTGCAGCAGTCGGCGGCCTGGAAGTCATGCTGGCCGGTCGGGTCGAGCTTCTTCAGGTGGCGTTCGGGCAGGCCATGGAAGCTCAGCAGCAGGTGGTCGTAGTCCTGCTCCAGGTACGGCCTGGCGCTGGCGGCCAGCGCCTCGATGTAGTCGGGGCGTTCATAGAACGGCTGCAGCACGCGCATCTGCAACGGTAATTGGCGCTCAGTGAGGGTCTGCTTCGCCAGCTCCACCACCGTGGTCACGGTGCTGTCGGCGAACTGTGGATAAAGCGGCGCCAGGGTGACCTTGCGCACGCCTTGGGCCGCCAGGCGCTCCAGCACCTCGGGCAAGGCTGGCTCGCCGTAGCGCATGGCGATGTCCACTGGGCCATGGGGCCAATGCTCGGCCATGGCCGCCTGCAGGCGGCGGGTCAGCACCACCAGGGGCGAGCCCTCGTCCCACCAGATCGAGGCGTAGGCGTGAGCCGACTGTTCCGGGCGCTTGATCAGGATCAGCGACACCAGCAGGCGCCGCACGGGCCAAGGCAGGTCGATCACGTAGGGGTCCATGAGGAACTGGTTGAGGTAACGGCGCACGTCGGCCACCGAGGTGGAGGCCGGCGAACCCAGGTTGACCAGCAGCAGAGCGTGATCGGTCATGCAGCGTCCTATGTCAGAGGCGGCTGGACAGGTTGTCCAGGGCCGATTGCAGATCGTTGAAGCGGAACGTGAAACCTGCCGCCAGCAGGCGAACCGGGCGAGCGCGCTGGCCACCGAGCAACAACGTCGACAGCTCGCCCAACCCAGCCTTGAGCAGCAACGCCGGCACCGGCAGCACAGCGGGCCGATGCAGCGTGCGACCCAGGCGCTTGGCGAATTCGCGGTTGCGCACCGGCTCCGGCGCGCAGGCATTATAAGGACCGCTGCAGTCCTTGTGCTGCAAGAGAAAATCAATCAAGGCGATCTGGTCTTCTATATGAACCCAGGGCATCCACTGTCGACCATCGCCCAAGGGCCCGCCGAGCCCCAGCTTGAAGGGCATGCGCAGACGCGACAAAAAGCCGCCATTGCTGGCCAGTACCAGGCCTGTGCGCACCAGCACCACGCGGATACCCAGCCGCTGCGCACGCTGGGCGGTTTCTTCCCAAGCGATACACAATTGGCTGGCGAAGTCCTCCTTCACTGGCGGCGACGCCTCGGTCAGTTCGCGTTCGCCACCGTCGCCATACCAGCCCACCGCCGAGCCCGAAACCAGCACCTCGGGGCGCTGCTCGCGGCTTTCCAGCCAAGCCAGCAACTGCTCGGTGAGGGTGATGCGACTGGCCCACAGCAACGTCCGCCGCGCAGCCGTCCACGGGCGATCGGCGATTGGCGCGCCCGCCAGGTTGATCACCGCATCCACTTTGTCGTCTGCGGTCAGTTCGTCCAGGCGCGCGATGCCGCGCACCCCCGTACCGCAGATACCTGGTACCTGTTGGGGGCGCCTGCTCCAGACCGTCAGGCGATGCCCCTGGTCGCGCCAGTACTGGCAGAGGTGACGGCCGATCAAACCTGTACCGCCGGTCAGCAATATATGCATGGCTGTGTCCTCGCAAGCTGCGCCCGTGGTCTATTTTTAAGAACACAGGCACTTTTTAGACCGGATGCTCTCGGATAAACATAGGCCAACCTGCCCTATCGAGCGGAATAACCTTATACAGAAATACTGCATTGTACAGGTTTGCCTGACCGCGTAGTCTGCTAACAGCAAGGTTTCGAAGAGGCCATCATGACAGTACCTATTGCCATCATCGGTGCCGGAATCGCCGGCCTGTCCGCCGCACAGGCCCTGCAAAAAGCCGGGCAAACCGTCCACCTGTTCGACAAAGGTCATGGCAGCGGCGGCCGCATGGCCAGCAAGCGCAGCGAGGCCGGTGCGCTGGACCTCGGTGCCCAGTATTTCACCGCTCGCGACCGGCGCTTCGTCGAGCAGGTGCAGCACTGGGTCACCGCAGGCTGGGCCGAACAATGGAAACCGCAGCTGTACAACTACCGCGACGGCGAGCTGACGCCCTCCCCCGATGAACAGATACGCTGGGTGGGCGTGCCGCGCATGAGCGCCATCACCCGTGGATTGCTCAAGGATGTGACGGTGAATTTTGGCTGCCGCATCGCCGAAGTGTTCCGCGGCAAGCAGTACTGGCACCTGCAGGACACCGAAGGCTGCAGCCACGGCCCGTTCAGCCGCGTAGTGATCGCCGTGCCCGCACCGCAGGCCACGCCCCTGCTGGCTGCAACGCCGAAACTCGCCGCCGTGGCCGCGGGCGTGCAGATGGAACCGACCTGGGCCGTTGCCCTGGCGTTCCAGTCCGCCCTCGATACCCCCATGCAAGGCTGCTTCGTGCAGGACAACCCCCTCGACTGGCTGGCTCGCAACCGCAGCAAGCCCGGGCGCGACGAGCACCTGGACACCTGGGTGCTGCACGCCACCTCCAGCTGGAGCAAACAGCACATCGACCTGCCCAAGGAAGACGTGATCGAACAGTTG
The DNA here is from genome assembly GCF_048068175.1 of Pseudomonas sp. NY15356. Classification (NCBI taxonomy): domain Bacteria; kingdom Pseudomonadati; phylum Pseudomonadota; class Gammaproteobacteria; order Pseudomonadales; family Pseudomonadaceae; genus Pseudomonas; species Pseudomonas sp. NY15356. The sequence continues at coordinate 92,824 of NZ_JBLUPW010000012.1, forward strand.
TGGGGCGAGTTCGCCGAGCTGGTGGGCTGCGTGGTACCGGCGCCTACCTTTGCCCTGGCGCACCGCTGGCTCTATGCCCGCCCGGCCGGCAACCACGAATGGGGCGCCCTGGCCGATGCCGACCTGGGCCTGTATGCCTGTGGCGACTGGTGCTTGTCCGGCCGCGTCGAAGGCGCCTGGCTCAGTGGCCAGGAAGCTGCCAGGCGGCTGTTGGAACACCTGGAGTGAACCTGCCTCTGTAAAGGCTTGAGCCAAGCATCGCACCAGCGGTGCTAGAGCTCGAACGCCCTTCACGGTACGCCCTGTTTAAAAATCGCTTGCATAACCTCGGCGCTGTGTTGAAATCGACTTGTACAAAAATATATAGATGTACAAGTTTTATGGACGCAGCGATGAAGGATGCCGACAGCCTGACCACCACCCCCTTTCAAACCCAGGCGCGCGCGCAATGGCAGCACTTGCTTGCCGAAGGCCTGAGCCGTGGCGCGCTGGTGCGCTTCCATTCGCGCTACAAGTACTTGGTAATGGCCTGCAGCCCCCAGGCCTACCGGGAACTGGGGCGCCTGCTGGGCAGCATGTCCGGCGATGACGATCCGCAGCAGCTCGGCGCGAATTACTTCAACCTGTTGCTGCAGGCCCTGCAGCACACGCCCAGCCGGGGTACCCACACCAATGTATTGCAGCATCTGAGCGGTTATCTGCGCCCCGTGCTGGCGCAGCACGAGCGCAGACAGTTGCAGGAAACCATCAGCCACTACCAGCAAGGCATCGTACCGCTGACGGCTCCCCTGGCCCTGCTCAGGCACCACCTGCACGGGCACCCTGACCCCTACCTGCTGCAGCAGGTCTACCTGCAACCGGCCCTCCATTCACCCGATGCTGCATAACCGGACGAGGCGCTTCACCATGCAATTGATCTGGCTGCGTACCGACCTGCGCGTCGATGACAACCACGCCTTGAGCGCCGCCTGCGCGCGCGGGCCGACCCTCGCCCTGTGGCTGGCCAGCCCCGGCCAATGGCAGGCTCATGACGATGCCGCCTGCAAGGTTGATTTCTGGCTGCGTAACCTGCAGGCCCTGCGCCAGTCGCTGGAGCGCCTGGAGATACCGTTGCTGGTTCGCCAGGTCGACACCTGGCAGCAAGCGCCCCAGGCGGTGCTGGAGGTATGCCGGCAATACAGGGTGCAAGGCGTGCACTGGAACGAGGAATACGGCGTCAACGAACAGCAGCGCGACGCACGTACCCAGGCGTTGCTGCACGAGGCCGGCATCGCAGCCCAGGGCCACCTGGACCAACTGCTGCTGCGCCCGGGCTCGGTGCTTACCCGCAGCGGTCATTACTTCCAGGTGTTCGGCCAGTTTCGAAAGGCGTGCCTGGAACAGCTGCGCCTGAGCCTGCCGTCCCTGGCCCCGAGGGTGACGGGCCAGGCGCCGACGGGCATCGCCAGCGATCCGATTCCCCAAGCCTTCTCCGGCTTTGCCGCACCGTCGCGAAGCCTGCGCGAGCATTGGCCAGCGGGTGAAAACGAAGCGCAGCGCCGCCTCACCCGTTTCATCGATGAAATCGTCGAGGACTATCCTCGTCTGCGCGACCTGCCCGCCAGGACCGGTACCAGCCAGCTGTCGCCTTACCTGGCCGCCGGCGTGATCTCGCCACGCCAATGCCTGCATGCAGCCCTGCTCGGCAACCAAGGCGAGCTGGACAGCGGCAACGCCGGCGTACGAACCTGGATCAACGAACTGCTCTGGCGGGAGTTCTACAAGCACATCCTGGTGGGTTATCCACAGGTCGCCCGGCATCGGGCCTTCCGCGCCCATACTGAAGCCTTGCCCTGGCGCGACGCCCCCGAGGACCTGGAAGCCTGGAAGGCAGGGCGCACCGGCTTTCCGCTGATCGATGCGGCCATGCGCCAGCTGCGCCATACCGGCTGGATGCACAACCGCCTGCGCATGGTGGTCGCCATGTTCCTGAGCAAGAACCTGCTGATCGACTGGCGACTGGGCGAACGCCATTTCATGCGTCATCTGATCGACGGCGACCTGGCCGCCAACAATGGCGGCTGGCAGTGGAGCGCCTCCACCGGGACCGATGCGGTGCCGTATTTCCGGATCTTCAACCCGGTCAGCCAGTCGCGTCGCTTCGATCCACAGGGGCAGTTCATCCGCCATTGGCTGCCGGAGCTGCAGGGGCTCGATGACAAGACTGTTCATGAACCCGGGGGCAGCGGCGACTTGTTCGCGGCGCCCTACCCTCGGCCGATCGTCGATCTGGCCAGCAGCCGGGCGCGGGCCCTGGCGGCGTTTCAGGGCGTGTGCAGATGAAGGCGTCTGCCCTATTGGGAGCGGAAGGCTACAGCGGGAAAGGCTGAACCGGGTCGGCACGCCCCCAGAGCAGCGGCAGCACTGAGCCCAACGACTGCGGCTGCGCGCTGGTCCAGAATGCGGTACTGCGCGCCGGCCCCTCGGCCAGCAGGCCCCGCGCAGCCAGCAAGCGCTGCAACTGTCGCGCAACGGCGGCGCCGGTATCGATGATCGCCACGTCCGAGGGCACCATCTGCGCCAGCAGCGGGCGCAGGAAGGGATAATGGGTACAGCCGAGGATGACGGTATCGCACCCGGCCGCCAGCAAAGGCTGCACATAGCCCCAAAGCAGTTGGCGCAGCTCGGGGCTGTCGAGGTCCCCGGCCTCGATGCGTTCGACCAGCCCAGGGCACGGCTGGGTCACCACCTGCACGTCATTGGCGAAACGATCGAGCAATGCCGCGAACTTGGCACTCTGCAAGGTGCCGGTAGTGGCCAGGACACCGACCACGCCCGAACGGGTGGCCGACGCCGCCGGCTTGACCGCAGGCTCCATGCCCACCAGGGGCCAGTCCGGATACAGCTCACGCAGGTCAGCGACTGCCGCCACCGTAGCGGTGTTGCAGGCCAGCACCATGGCCTTGGCGCCCTGCTCGCGGAAGAACCCGGCGATGTGGCGCAGGCGTTGGCGGATGTAGTCCGGGGATTTCTCACCATAGGGCACATGGCCGCTGTCGGCGACATACAGCATCGACTCGCTGGGCAGCAGGCGCTGGATCTCGGCAAGCACCGACAGGCCGCCGACCCCCGAGTCCATCACGCCGACCGGCGCCGAACGCTCAGCCATGCCGGCTGCCACACACAGGGCACGCCGGGTCGCGCTTGACGCGCAGTTCGCGCATGCGCGTGCCGAGGGCATCGATCAGCAGCAGGCGGCCGATCAGCGGGTCACCGAAACCGGCCAGCAGCTTCATCGCCTCCAAGGCCTGTAGGCTGCCGACCAAGCCAACCAACGGCCCGAGCACGCCGGCCTCGCTGCAGGTCAGCTCGGCGTCGCTGCCATGGCCATAGAGGCAGTGGTAGCAAGGGCTGTAGTCCCGACGTGGGTCGAACACCGACAACTGCCCCTCCAGGCGAATCGCCGCACCACTGACCAACGGCTTTCCGGCCGCGACACACGCGGCGTTGACCGCCTCGCGGGTGGAGAAGTTGTCGGAGCAGTCCAGCACCACATCGACCGCCGCCACGGCCGCGGCGAGGGAGTCTTCGTCCAGCGCCTGGCGATGGGCGACCAGGCTGATCTCGGGGTTGATCGCCTGCAGGCGCTTGAGCGCCGAGTCGACCTTGCTCATGCCCACGCTGTCGCTGTCATGGATGACCTGGCGCTGCAGGTTGGTCAGGTCGACGGTATCGAAGTCGGCCAGGTGCAGTTCGCCCACCCCGGCAGCGGCAAGGTACAAGGCCACCGGCGAGCCGAGCCCACCCAGGCCGACCACCAGCGCCTTGCTGCGCTTGAGCCGCAACTGGCCGTCGATATCCACTTGGGCCAGCAGGATCTGCCTGCTGTAGCGCAACAGTTCCTGATCACTCAGCATGGCAGTCGCCCCATGGAAATACGTTCGTGGTCGGCCAGGTCGCGCTGGCTGGCCACCTCGACGAAGCCGTGGCTGGCCAGCAGTTCGCGCACCGCCACGGCCTGATCGTAGCCGTGTTCGAGCAGCAGCCAGCCACCGGGCAGCAGGTGCTCGGGCGCCTGGGCGATGATCACGCGCAGGTCGTCCAGGCCATCGGCTCCGGCCACCAATGCGCTGCTGGGCTCGAAACGCACATCGCCGGCCACCAGGTGCGGGTCACCTGCCGCGATATAGGGCGGGTTGCTGAGGATCAGGTCGAAGCGCTCGCCGGCCACGGCGCCGTACCAGTCGCTCAGGCGCACCTGGGCATTACCCAGGCCAAGGCGCTCACGGTTGCGCTCGGCCAGGGCCACGGCCTCCGGGACGCGGTCCAGTGCCGTCACCTGCCAGGCCGGGCATTCGCTTGCCAGGGCCAGGGCAATGGCGCCAGTGCCGGTCCCCAGGTCGAGCACGCGCGCAGGGCGGGGCGGCACCCGGGCCAGGGCGGCTTCCACCAGCAGCTCGGTTTCCGGGCGTGGAATCAACGTGTGCGGCGCCACTTCCAGGTCCAACTTCCAGAACCCTTGCTGGCCGAGGATATAGGCCACCGGCTCACCGGCACGGCGGCGGGCCAGGTAGCCGGCGAACGTCTCGGCTGCTTCGCTGCCGACGATACGCTCGGGCCAGGTATGCAGGTAGCTGCGCGACTTGCCCAGGGCTGCGGCGAGCAACAGCTCGGCATCCAGGCGCGCGGTCGGGGAATCCGGCAGCTGCGCGTTGCGCAGCAGGCTGGCGATGATGGTCATTCAATCCCCCAGGGCGGCCAGCTGGTCGGCCTGGTACTCGGCCAGCAGGGGCTCGATCACGGCATCGACACCGCCGGCCAGGATATCGTCGAGCGAATACAGGGTCAGGTTGATGCGGTGATCGGTCACCCGGCCCTGTGGATAATTGTAGGTGCGGATACGCTCGGAGCGGTCGCCCGAGCCCACCAGCAGCTTGCGCTCGCTGGCGATGGCGTTCTGTGCGGCGCTGGTCTGCATGTCGTTGAGCTTGGCCGACAACCACGACATGGCCCGGGCGCGGTTTTTATGTTGAGAGCGTTCCTCCTGGCACTCGACCACGATCCCGGTGGGCAAGTGGGTGATGCGGATCGCCGAATCGGTCTTGTTGACGTGCTGGCCACCGGCACCGGAGGCACGGTAGGTGTCGACCCGCAGGTCGGCCGGGTTGATCTCGATGGCGACCTGCTCATCCGGCTCGGGCAGCACGGCCACGGTGCAGGCGGAGGTGTGGATACGGCCTTGGGATTCGGTCTCTGGCACCCGCTGCACGCGGTGCGCACCAGACTCGAACTTGAGCTTGCCATACACGTTCTCGCCCTCGACCCGGGCGATGATTTCCTTGTAGCCGCCGTGCTCACCTTCGTTCTCGGAGAGAATTTCCAGGCGCCAGCCACGCTTCTCGGCATAGCGCGAATACATGCGGAACAGGTCGCCGGAGAAAATCGCCGCCTCGTCACCGCCGGTGCCGGCCCGGATTTCCAGGAACACGTTGCGACCGTCGTTGGGGTCCTTGGGCAGCAGCATGCGCTGCAGCTGCGACTCCAGGCCGACCAACTGTTCCTTGGCCTCGCGAACCTCCTCGACGGCCATCTCACGCAGGTCCGGGTCGCTGTCCTTGAGCAACGCCTGGGCGCCTTCCAGGTCGTCCTGGACCTTGCGCCACTCCTTATAGGCGTCGATCACCGGCTCGACTTCGGCGTACTCGCGCGAATAGGCGCGAAAACGCGTCTGGTCGGTGATGACTTCGGCATCGCCCAGCAGGGCGGTGAGTTCCTCGAAGCGGTCCTGGAGGGTATCCAGTTTATTGAGCAGCGACGCTTTCATTGCGGGGTCTTGTCCGTCGAGCCCTCGTTGAGGGCAAAGAGTTCCTGGGCCATGGCCAGCGCATCGAGGCGGCCTTCGGCGGAGAGCTTTTTCAGTTGCACGCTGGGTGCATGCAGGAGTTTGTTGGTCAGCCCCCGCGCCAGCTGGGCCAGCACGTCTTCGGGGTTGCCGCCATTGGCGAGCAGGCGCTGGGCCTTTTGCAATTCTTCATCGCGCAGGCGTTCGCTTTGCTGGCGGTAGGCCTTGAGCACATCCACCGCAGCCAGCTCGCGCAGGCGCACCATGAAGTCCTCGGCGCCCACAGACACCAGCTCCTCTGCTGCCTGGGCAGCGCCCTGGCGGCTCTTGAGGTTTTCCGCGACCACTTCATGCAAGTCGTCGACGGTATAGAGGTAGACGTCGTCCAGCTCGCCGACCTGCGGCTCGATATCCCGCGGTACGGCGATGTCGACCATGAAGATCGGCTTGTGCCGGCGCTGCTTCAGGGCGCTTTCCACTGCACCTTTGCCCAGAATCGGCAATTGGCTGGCCGTGGAACTGATGACGATATCGCTGTTGGCAAGCTCCTGGGGGATGTCGGACAGCAGCACCGCATGGGCACCGAACTGCTCGGCCAGGGTGCTGGCCCGTTCGAGGGTGCGATTGGCCACGACGATCCGGCGCACGCCCTGCTCGTGCAGGTGGCGGGCAACCAGGGTGATGGTCTCGCCGGCACCGATCAGCAGTGCCTGGCTGCGCCCCAGGTCACTGAAGATCTGCTTGGCCAGGCTGACAGCGGCGAAGGCCACCGAAACCGGGTTTTCGCCGATGGCGGTGTCGGTGCGCACTTGCTTGGCGGCGCTGAAGGTGGCCTGGAACAGGCGCCCGAGCAGCGGGCCGATGGTACCGGCTTCGCGGGCGACAGCGTAGGCGGACTTCATCTGGCCGAGGATCTGCGGCTCGCCGAGCACCAGGGAATCCAGGCCGGAGGCCACGCGCATCATGTGCTTGACGGCGTCGTGCTCCTCGTGGATGTAGGCGCTGGCGCGCAGCTCGTCGAGGCTCAGCTGGTGGTACTCGGCCAGCCATTGCAGCACCGCATCGGCGGCCAGGTGGTCCTGCTCTATATAGAGTTCACTGCGGTTGCAGGTCGACAGGATCGCGGCCTCGCGGCTGGCGGTCAGTCGGCAGAGCTGCTGCAGGGCATCGACCAGCTGCTCTGGCGTAAACGCCACGCGCTCGCGTACGTCTACCGAGGCAGTCTTATGGTTGATACCAAGTGCAAGAAAGGCCATGCAAGGTCGCTGGTTGTGACGAGAAGCCGATAATTGTCCTACTTCGCAGGTTCCAGAACAACCACCGTTCGCTATTGTCGCGATAGCAGGGGTGTATGCCTGGGGCTGCGTGCATGAGGACAGCTATCGTGGAACCCTCCTCCCCCCAAAAGGTCGCAGTTAACCAGACACCGCACTGGTGGGTTTGCCCTCGCGCTTGTGTCATCATGCTCCGACCGCCGGTATCCAAAGCCTCCTTTATGAACAAGTCCTACGCATTGCTGCTTGCCCTTGCCCTGCTCCAGGGTTGCCAAAGCCTGGCCCCGCAGAACAACGAGGCCGAGCCGCCCGTGGCCGAGGCCGGCAAGGGCGAACCACAAAAGCCCGTGGCGTATGGATCGTTCAAGCAGGAAACCCTGTACAGCCTGCTGGTGGCCGAACTTGCCGGCCAACGCAACCGCTTCGACATCGCCCTGGCCAACTATGTCGACCAGGCCGAGAAGACCCAGGACCCGGCGGTCTCCGAACGCGCCTACCGCATCGCCGAGTACCTGGGCGCCGACGAGCCGTCCCTGGACACCGCCCTGATCTGGGCCCGTAACGATAAACAGAACCTCGACGCGCAACGCGCCGCCGCCATCCAACTGGCCCGCGCCGGGCGCTACGACGAATCCATGACCTACATGGAGAAAGTCCTCCAGGGCAAAGGCGACACCCATTTCGACTTCCTTGCCCTGTCGGCCGCCGAAACCGACCAGAACACCCGCGATGGCTTGCTGCAAAGCTTCGACCGCCTGCTGGTCAAACACCCGGACAATGGCCAGCTGGTATTCGGCAAGGCCCTGCTGCTCAACCAGGACGGCAAGACCCAGCAAGCCCTCGACCTGCTCGAGGCGCACCCGCCACAAAATGGCGAAGTGGCCCCGGTGCTGCTGCGCGCACGCCTGCTGCAGGCGCTTGACCGCGGCCCGGAAGCCCTGCCGCTGCTGCGCGGGGCCATACGCGACAACCCCGACGACAAGCGCCTGCGCCTGACCTATGCCCGTACCCTGGTCGAACAGGATCGCATGGTCGATGCCAAGGCCGAGTTCGAAAGCCTGCTGCAGCAGTACCCCGAGGATGACGAGCTACGCTATTCGCTCGCCCTGGTGAGCATGGAGAACAAAAACTGGGACGAAGCCGAAGGCTACCTGCAGGAGCTGGTCGAGCGCGACAGCAATGTCGACGCCGCACACCTGAACCTGGGCCGCATCCGCGAAGAGCGCGGCGACCCCGAGGCGGCACTGCGTGAGTACGCCCTGGTCGGGCCGGGCCCCGACTACCTGCCGGCACAGCTGCGCCAGGCCGACATCCTCATCGCCAACGGCCGTGCCACCGAGGCCTCGCGCCTGCTCGCCGAGGCTCGCGAAGCCCAGCCCGACTACGCCATCCAGCTGTACCTGATCGAAGCCGAGAGCTACGGCAACAACAGCAAGGACGCCCAGGCCGAGCAAGTCCTGGCCCAGGCCATCAAGCGCTACCCGGACGACCTGAACCTGCTCTACACCCGCGCCATGCTGGCCGAAAAACGCGACGACCTGCCGCAGATGGAAAAGGATCTGCGCGCCATCATCGCGCGCGAGCCGGAGAACGCCATGGCCCTGAATGCCCTCGGCTATACCCTGGCCGACCGTACCAGCCGCTACACCGAAGCCAAGGCGCTGATCGAAAAAGCCCACCAGCTCACCCCGGACGACCCGGCAGTGCTCGACAGCCTGGGCTGGGTGAACTACCGCCTGGGCAACCTCGACGAGGCCGAACGCCTGCTGCGCCAGGCCCTGGAACGCTTCCCCGACCATGAAGTGGCCGCCCACCTGGGCGAAGTCCTCTGGGCCAACGGCAAGCGCCGTGAAGCCCGACAGGTCTGGGCCAAAGCCTTCGAAGGCCAGCCCGACAGCCCCATCCTGCGCAAAACCCTCCTGCGCCTGACCGGATCAGAGACCCTGTAGACATGTTCCTGCGTCATTGCATCACCTTCACCCTGATCGCCCTGCTCGCCGGCTGCGCCGGCTTCACAAGCCGCGAAGCCCTGCAAGGCCAAGGCGACCCTCAGCAGTGGCGTGCCCACAAAGCGCAGTTGAGCACCCTCGACGGCTGGCAGATCAACGGCAAGGTCGGTATCCGCGCACCGCGTGACTCCGGCAGCGGCACCCTGTTCTGGCTGCAACGCCAGGACTACTACGACATTCGCCTGGCCGGCCCCCTGGGCCGTGGCGCCGCCCGCCTGACCGGGCGCCCCGGCGGCGTGGTGCTGGAAGTGGCCAACCAGGGCCGCTACGAAGCGCCAAGCCCCGAAGCCCTGCTCGAAGAGCAACTGGGCTGGCAGCTACCGGTCTCGCACCTGGTATGGTGGGTCCGCGGCCTGCCCGCGCCGGACAGCAAGAGCCAATTGACCCTAGACAGCGACAGCCGCCTGGCCAGCCTGAGCCAGGACGGCTGGCAGGTGCAGTACCTGAGCTACACCCAGCAGAACGGCTATTGGCTGCCCGAGCGCCTGAAGCTGCATGGCCAGGACCTGGACGTCACCCTGGTGGTCAAGGACTGGCAACCCCGCCAGCTGGGGCATTGATCCATGGCCACGCTCACCCTGCCCGCCCCGGCCAAGCTCAACCTGTGGCTGCACATCACCGGCCGACGCCCGGACGGCTACCACGAGCTGGAAACCGTGTTCCAGTTCCTCGACCACGGCGATGAGCTCAGCTTCGCCCTGCGTGATGATGGCCAGATCCACCTGCACACCGAGATCGAAGCAGTCCCCCATGACAGCAACCTGATCGTGCGCGCAGCCCGCATGCTCAAGGCACAATCCGGCACCTCGCTGGGCGCCGACATCTGGCTCGACAAGGTCCTGCCCATGGGCGGCGGCATCGGTGGCGGCAGCTCCGATGCCGCCACCACCCTGCTGGCGCTGGCGCACCTGTGGCAGCTGGACTGGGACGAAGACCGCCTGGCCGCCCTGGGCCTTGCCCTCGGCGCCGATGTGCCGGTGTTCGTGCGTGGCCATGCCGCCTTCGCCCAAGGCGTGGGCGAGCAACTGACCCCGGTCGACCCCGAAGAGCCCTGGTACGTCGTGCTGGTGCCGCAAGTGTCTGTCAGCACAGCGGAAATTTTTTCGCATCCAGAGTTGACACGTGATTCCCTCCCCCTTAAGATGCGCCCCGTTCCCGAGGGAAACAGTCGAAATGACTGCCAACCGGTAGTTGAGCAACGTTATCCAGAAGTTCGCAACGCATTGAATTCACTGGGTAAATATACGGAAGCTCGAATGACCGGCACTGGAAGTTGCGTGTTTGGGGCCTTCCCAAGCAAAGCCGAAGCTGATAAAGTTCTGGCCCTTCTTTCAGAGACCCAAACAGGGTTTGTGGCAAAGGGAAGCAATGTTTCGATGTTGCATCGCAAGCTGCAAAGTCTGATCAAGAAGTCGAGTGCCTAGCGCTCGCAGCAACAGATACAGGGGCGTCGCCAAGCGGTAAGGCAGCAGGTTTTGATCCTGCCATGCGTTGGTTCGAATCCAGCCGCCCCTGCCATTTTCCTTATACTCATCCAGGTTACCCTCAGCCTTCAGGTACTGCGCGTGTCCAAGATGATGGTCTTCACGGGGAATGCCAACCCCGATCTGGCTCGGCGTGTCGTACGTCAGCTGCATATTCCACTGGGTGATGTTTCTGTCGGTAAATTCTCCGACGGCGAAATCAGTGCTGAGATCAATGAAAATGTTCGTGGTAAGGACGTCTTCATCATCCAGCCAACCTGTGCTCCTACCAATGACAATCTGATGGAACTGGTGGTGATGGCCGACGCCTTCCGCCGCTCCTCAGCGTCTCGAATCACCGCCGTGATTCCCTACTTCGGATACGCCCGCCAGGACCGCCGTCCGCGTTCGGCACGTGTAGCCATCAGCGCCAAAGTCGTCGCTGACATGCTCACTGTCGTGGGTATCGACCGTGTACTCACCGTCGACCTGCACGCTGACCAGATCCAGGGCTTCTTCGATATCCCCGTCGACAACATCTACGGCTCGCCCGTACTGGTCGACGACATCGAAGACCAGCGTTTCGAGAACCTGATGATCGTCTCCCCGGACATCGGTGGCGTGGTACGTGCGCGTGCCGTGGCCAAGTCCCTGGGCGTCGACCTCGGGATCATCGACAAACGCCGCGAAAAGGCCAACCACTCCGAGGTCATGCACATCATCGGCGACGTCGAGGGGCGCACCTGCATCCTGGTAGACGATATGGTCGATACCGCCGGCACCCTGTGCCACGCGGCCAAGGCCCTGAAAGAACATGGCGCTGCCAAGGTTTACGCCTACTGCACGCACCCTGTCCTGTCGGGCCGTGCGATCGAGAACATCGAGAAGTCGGTACTGGACGAGCTGGTGGTGACCAACACCGTCCCGCTGTCCGCCGCTGCTCAAGCCTGTGACCGTATCCGCCAGCTGGATATCGCACCGGTTGTCGCTGAGGCGGTCCGCCGCATCAGCAACGAAGAATCGATCAGCGCGATGTTCCGCTAAGCGGAACACTCGCTGACGAGAAGCGCCCCGCCCCGACACTGGTTGTCGGGGCGGGGCTTTTTTGCCATCCCCGTTGGCGCTGGTCGCAAACGCCCTCGGGAGGCTATTTTGGAGAAACAAAATGACTAACTTCACCCTGAACGCCCAAGCGCGTACTGACCTGGGGAAAGGTGCGAGCCGCCGCCTGCGTCATTCCGCCAGCATCCCTGCCGTTGTCTACGGCGGTGATAAAGAAGCCCAGTCCCTGACCATCGTGGCCAAGGAAATCGCCAAGCTGTTCGAAAACGAAGCTGCCTTCAGCCACGTTCTGGAACTGAATGTCGACGGCGCCAAGCAGAACGTCGTGGTCAAGGCCCTGCAGCGTCACCCGGCCAAAGGCTTCATCATGCACGCCGACTTCGTTCGCGTCGTTGCAGGCCAGAAGCTGACCGCCAAGGTACCGGTTCACTTCATCAACGAAGAAGCCCCGGTCAAGAAAGGCGGCGAGATCTCCCACGTCGAGTCCGAGATCGAAGTGTCCTGCGAAGCCAAGGACCTGCCTGAGTTCATCGAGGTCGACCTGGCCAACGCTGAAATCGGCACCATCATCCACCTGTCGGACCTGAAAGCTCCGAAAGGCGTAGAGTTCGTCGCTCTGGCCCACGGTGATGACAAAGCTGTTGCCAACGTCCACGCTCCGCGCGTTGCCGCTGAAGCTGCTGAAGGCGCTGCCGAGTAATCCACTCGCGCGCCGGCGTTGATCGGGTTACAGTGCCGCGCGCACCGTAACCCACCAACTCCAAGGAAGAGCCCCTGACGTGACCGCCATCCAGTTGATCGTCGGCCTGGGTAACCCCGGCCCCGAATACGAACAGACCCGGCATAACGCAGGGGCTCTTTTCGTTGAACGCCTTGCCAGTGCCCAGCGCGTTTCGCTGTCCGCTGACAAAAAGTATTTCGGCCTGACGGCTAAGTTCAGCCATCAGGGCAACGATGTTCGCCTGCTGATTCCCACCACCTACATGAACCGCAGCGGTCAGTCCGTGGCGGCTCTGGCCAATTTCTTCCGCATCAAGCCGGAAGCGATCCTGGTGGCGCATGACGAACTCGACCTGCCTCCTGGCATTGCCAAGCTCAAGAAGGGCGGCGGCCATGGTGGGCACAACGGCCTGCGCGACATCATCGCGCAGCTCGGCAACCAGAACGACTTCCACCGCCTGCGGCTTGGCATCGGCCACCCGGGCGACGCCAAACTGGTCTCCAACTTCGTCCTGGGCCGCGCACCGCGCGCCGAGCAGGAGAAGCTCGACGCCAGCATCGATTTTGCCCTCGGCGTGATGCCGGACGTCCTCGCCGGCGACTTCGCCAAGGCGATGCGCGAACTGCACAGCCAGAAGGCCTGATTTCCTAGAGAGGGGAATACCCATGGGTTTCAATTGCGGCATCGTCGGCCTGCCCAACGTCGGCAAGTCCACCCTGTTCAACGCCCTGACCAAGTCCGGCATCGCGGCAGAGAACTTCCCCTTCTGCACCATCGAGCCGAACAGCGGCATCGTACCGATGCCCGACGCACGCCTGGACGCCCTGGCTGCCATCGTCAAGCCTGAGCGCGTGCTGCCTACCACCATGGAATTCGTCGACATCGCCGGCCTGGTCGCCGGCGCGTCGAAAGGTGAAGGCCTGGGCAACAAGTTCCTCGCCAACATCCGCGAGACCGACGCCATCGCCCACGTGGTGCGCTGCTTCGAAGACGAGAACGTGATCCACGTCTCCAACAGCGTCGACCCCAAGCGTGACATCGAGATCATCGACCTGGAACTGATCTTCGCCGACCTCGACAGCTGCGAGAAGCAACTGCAGAAGGTCGCACGTAACGCCAAGGGCGGCGACAAGGACGCCCTGGCACAAAAGGCCCTGCTGGAGCAACTCATCGCCCACTTCACCGACGGCAAGCCGGCGCGCAGCCTGATGAAGAACATGAGCGTCGAAGAGAAGGCCGTCATCCGCGGCTTCCACCTGCTGACCAGCAAGCCTGTGATGTACATCGCCAACGTTGCCGAAGACGGCTTCGAGAACAACCCGCACCTGGACGTGGTCAAGGCCATCGCCGAGGAAGAAGGCGCGGTCGTGGTGCCGGTGTGCAACAAGATCGAAGCCGAGATCGCCGAACTGGAAGAAGGTGAAGAGAAGGACATGTTCCTCGAGGCCCTGGGCCTGGAAGAGCCTGGCCTGAACCGCGTGATCCGCGCTGGCTACAGCCTGCTCAACCTGCAGACCTACTTCACCGCCGGTGTGAAGGAAGTCCGCGCCTGGACCGTACGCGTCGGCGCCACCGCCCCGCAAGCCGCTGCCGTTATCCACACCGACTTCGAGAAAGGCTTCATCCGCGCCGAAGTGGTGGCCTACGACGACTTCATCCAGTTCAAGGGTGAAAGCGGCGCCAAGGAAGCCGGTAAATGGCGCCTGGAAGGCAAGGACTACATCGTCAAGGATGGCGATGTGATGCACTTCCGCTTCAACGTGTGATCACCACACGGTAGAAAAAACCCCTTGAGGACAGGCGCTTCAAGGGGTTTTTCGTTTATGGCTGGGTGGTTCGTCACAGCCTCATCGCCTCCTGCTCGAACGCCTCGACCAGAAAGTCGATCAGCTTGCGCACAGCGGGCATCAGGCCCCGACGAGAAGGAAACAGTGCGACGATTTCCCCGAGCCTCGGCGTCCAGCCTTCCAACGCGTGCACCAAGCGGCCAGCAGCCAGGTCGGCGCGCACCAGCTCCTCCGGCAACAACGCCACGCCCACACCGCCCAACGCGCCCTGGTGCAAGACGGCCAGGTCATCCGACACCAGGCGAGGGCGGAAGCGAATGGAGGCCACGCTGCCGTCCGGCCCATCCAGGTCCCAGGTGTATTCCTGCACGTTGGCACCCCAGCCAAGGCTAGGCAGGCCGAACAGGTCCGAGGGTAGCAAGGGCTGGTCCAGGCCGGCCAGCAGCCTTGGCGCTACTACCAGGCACTGCCGGCTCAAGGCCAGCCTGCGCATGATCAGCTCACTGCTCTCCAGGGGACGATGGCGCACGCTCAGGACCAGGTCGAAGCCTTCGCCAATCACGTCCACCCGCCGGTTGTAGCTCTTGACCAGCAGCTCCACCACCGGGCACTCGACCATGAACCGTGCCAGCATCGGCGCCAGGCGCGAGTCCAGCAGCGCGGTGCTGCAGGCCAGGCGAACGATGCCGCTGGGCACGGCGCGGCTGCGCTCGATGGCATCCTCGGCGGCAAATGCCCTGTCCATCATCGACACGCAGTGGTGGTAGTACTCCAGGCCCACTTCGGTGACAGCGAACTGCCGGGTCGAACGCTGGATCAGGCGCACGCCCAGGCGCTCCTCGAGCTTGGCCACGCGCCGGCTCAGGCGTGACTTGGGCAGGCCCAGCACCCTGCCCGCCGGGGCGAAACCACCATGCTCGACGACCTTGCTGTAGAGGTACAGGTCATTGAGGTCAAACATCATGCTCATCGACGACCCACCCAAACACTATTCAAGGATGGTGACCGTCGCGGTAGTGCCCGCGCGCAGTGGCGGCGCATCAGCGTCACGCTCCAGACGTAACCGCACCGGGATGCGCTGGGCCAGCTTGACCCAGGTGTAGCTCGGGTTGACGTTGGCCAGCAGGCGGTTGCCCGGCTGGTTCTCCCGGTCGGTGATCGCGTAGGCGATGCTTTCCACCGTGCCTTGCAGCCGCTCGCCGCTCATCAGTTCGATGCGTGCCCGGCTGCCGACCTTGATCTTCGGCAGCTTGGTTTCCTCGAAGTAACCGCTGACATGGAACGACTCGCTGTCCACCAGGGCCAGCAGCGGCGCGCCGGACTGGGCGAAGTCGCCCTGGCGGGTCAGCAGGTTGGTCACATAGCCATTGACCGGGGCACTCACGCGGGTACGCTCAAGGTCCAGGCGCGCCTGCTTGAGGGTGGCTTCGGCGAGTTGCACATTGGCCTGCGCCAGGCCCAAGTTGGATTGCTCGCGCAGCAGGTCGGCCTGGGCCACGGCGACCTCGGTGCCGGACTTCTCCCATTCCTCGGCAGAAATCGCCGACATCGATTGCAGTTTGCGGCGCCGTTGTTCCTCGCTGCGCCGCTGCTTGAGCAGCGCTTCGCTGGCGACGATGGCAGCCTGCGACTGGCCCAGGGTGGCACGGGCCACCTCGACTGCGCGCTCGGCGTGCAGCACAGCAAGTTCGTAGCGGGCCGGATCGATCTGCAGCAACAGGTCGCCACGGTGGACGAACTGGTTGTCCTGCACGGGCAGTTCGATGATGCGCCCGGCGACTTCCGCCGACAGCGTCACCACGTCCGCCCGCACCCGCGCATCACGCGTCCATGGGGCACGGGTGTAGTAGTCCCAGGCAAGCCAGACCAGGCCGGCGGCAATCGCCAACACCACCAAGGTCAAGGCCTTGGCCACAACAGGTTTCAACGCAGGCATTTCAGACGCTCGCTCCCATCGTCAACACGAGGGCCGCGCAGATCGCGGCATACAGGGCTCCCTGGAACAGCGCCGGGTGCCAGACCCGCGCCAGCACGCCAAGCCGCCGCAGCACGGCATCGGCGACCAGGAACAACACCAGGCCCAGCAGCAGGGCCTGGGCAATGGGCGGCAGGTAGACACCGCCAAATTCGAAATCAATGGGCATGGGCGCCCTCCTTTTCAGGCAACGGCGCAGGCCCTGCCAGGACTGACCGATAGCGCTGCAGCAACTGGCCGGCAACCGAGAGTGCCACGCGCAGGATGAACAACCGCCGCAGCGCTTCCCGATCAGCGTCCAGGTGCGCCTCGTGCAACGCATCCAGGGCCAGGCCTACCTGTTCGGCCTCCCGTAACAGCCCGTCGATGTCTACCTGGCGTTGCCCGCCGATGACCTCGGCCATCTCTTGCAACACCAGGCCTAAACGAGCCTTCGTGCCCTCCGGCAGCGCTACGCTGGTCACGCACTGGGTACGCGCCTGGACCAGGGCAATGGCCAGTGCCGGGCAGACCAGGCTGCAGTCGAACAGCTCCCGCGAGCGCGGGTCGGTGGCGGCAGGCAGCAAGCCGATCATTGCTGACAGACGGTCGAGCGTACGGCTTTCGAAGTCGAACTGGTGGGTCAGCCCGTTGCCCTCGGTCACCTGCCGGTACACATCGTCACGGGTCAGGCGGAACAGCCGGGCCATGCGTTTTGCTGCATTGAATGGAAAGACCAGGGCGAACACCACCATCGCCAGCACCCCGGCGACCACGTAGCCGCCAGCGAACTCGAACCATTGGATGGCGCTGTTGTGGTAGGTGCCGACGTTCTGCGGCCCGATCATCAACAGGCTGATCAGGCCGATGCCCATGCCGATGCCGGCGGTCATCGGGTTGGCCAGGCCAACAGCCGCCAGGTAGAGCAACGGCGCCAGGCACAGGGCGAGCATTTCGAAATCGGTGAAGATCGGCAGCAGTGCGAACTGGTAGAGGGCCGACAGCACCAACGCCACCAGCAGGCCACGGTTGTAGTTCTGGCTCGCCAGCAAGGGCCGCGGCAGGGTCGCCATCAGGGAACACATCACACCGATCAGGATCACCCCGGAGCGTGCGCCGTCCCAGGCGGTCTCGACCCACAACCAGCCGGCGAGGAACAAGGCCAGGAATGCCCGCACGGCGTTCATGCCGGCCAGGCGAAAATCCAGGTGCAGCGCACTGACCCGCCCTTGGTCATGGGGGCAACTGGCCGCCCTCCCCTGCTGGATCGCCTCGTTGAGTTCGATCAGTTCATCGAGCTGCTGCAACAGGCGCGCCTGCTCCCAGCGCAAAGCCCAGGCCAGCGAACGCATGCGCGGCGGCAGCGGCTCGTTGAGAAACTCGGCGCGGTCGGCAGCCTGGTCGAAGCCCTGGTGCAAGCTACGGATCGCCTTGCGCCCGCTCGCCGACAAGGCCACGCCATCGCGGGCCAATGCGTCCAGGCTGTCCAGTTCGGCCAGGCGCAGCAGCTGGATGTCGGCCGGCAACGGCCCTTGCCAGTGCTGCTTGATCAGTTCGCGTTGCTGACGCAACACCAGCAGACGCGACACCAGCAGCACCAGCTGGTTGGCCAGCAACTGCACCAGCCCATCAGCGCTGCGCAGGTGCGGCGCATCGAAATACAGGTGGCGGCGCAGGCCTTCCAGCGCGCTGATCTCGGCGATCAGTTGCGCCTGGCGTTGACGGAAAGCCGCTTCGTCTTCTTCGGTACGGACCACCTCGGCGGCGTGGCGGGCGATCAGCTTGACCAAGCTGTCGACCTTGTTGAAATACCCCTGCGCCACCGCCTGGGGGCGAGCGGTCAACAGGCTGACCACGGCCACACAGACCACAGCCAGCAAGGTTTCGGTCAAGCGGGTGATGGCCAACAGGAAAATGCCGTCCGGCTCCGGGACCGCCAGCATCGCCACCACCACGGCAGTGAAGCCGCTCAGGACGAAAGCATGGGAATCGGTGTAGCGCAACAAGGTGCCCCCGGCCGTGCAGAACGCCAGCCAGAGGGACAGGCAGACGATGAAGGGCATCGGTGCCTGGGGGAACAACGCCATGATCGCTACCGCCACGGCGGCACCCGCCGCAGTGCCGAGCACCTGGGCGAAGCTGCGCTTGAGGGTCATGCCGGCCAGCGGCAGGCTGATGATGATCACGGTCATCAGCGCCCACTTCGGTTGTTCCAGATCGAAGATGAAGGCCAAATATAGGCACAGGAGGCCCGCGACGAGGGTGCGCAGTGCGAATAACAGCACCCCGCGCCCAGGGTTCAAAGCCAGCTTGAAATAGGAAATCAGTGGACCCATCCGGTACCTCGAAACACGGACGGAGAGCCATGCGCCACGGCATGGCTCCCCAAACCGGGTTACTTCGTCAGTAGGCTGTAGCTGGTCATCAGGTTACGGTAGTCCGGGATGTGATTGGAGAACAGCGTGCCCAGGCCCTCGATGTCGTTGCGCCAGTCGCGGTGCAGCTCGCAGGCCACGCCGAACCAGGTCATCAGCTGCGCACCGGCAGCTTCCATGCGGCGCCAGGCCGAGTCGCGGGTCAGTTCGTTGAAGGTGCCCGATGCATCGGTGACCACGAACACATCGAACCCTTCTTCCAGGGCCGACAGGGCCGGGAAAGCCACGCACACTTCGGTCACTACGCCGGCGATGATCAGTTGCTTCTTGCCGGTGGCCTTGACCGCCTTGACGAAGTCTTCGTTGTCCCAGGCATTGATGTTGCCTGGGCGTGCGATGTACGGCGCGTCAGGGAACTGCTCCTTGAGCTCGGGCACCAGCGGGCCGTTGGGGCCGTTTTCGAAACTGGTGGTGAGGATGGTCGGCAGCTTGAAGTACTTGGCGAGGTCCGACAGGGCCAGCACGTTGTTCTTGAAACGGTCGGGCTCGATGTCCCGTACCAGGGAGAGCAGGCCAGTCTGGTGGTCGACCAGCAGAACAGCGGCGTTGTTCTTGTCCAGACGCTTGTATTGGAAGGCCATGATGTTTCTCCTTGCTTGGTGGGTAGGTAACTCAGCTCGTTCGGAGTCCAGTCGCTCGTGGTGGGTGACCACGGCCTGGGCGTTCATGTCGCGTTCGATCGGCGTTCACAAACGCGGTTATGGGACTATCAGCGTAGGCAACCCCCGGTGAACCACGCGACCGTCAGTCGCCGAAGGCCGCGCTTGACGGCTGCCTACGCAAAATACAGGCACAACGTTAGTTCGATGAACGAAGCGCCGGTAGACACTTAATTCGAACCTCTGCGTTCCATTTCGTGAACGCCGTTACTGGAGCGCCCAGCGCTGGACCTGTAGGAGCGGGCTTGGCCCGCGATCGGCTGCGCAGCAGCCGCAACCCAAGGTCAACCAGCTACACCGAAGTGGCTGACTTTACGGCTGCTGCGCAGCCGATCGCGGGACAAGCCCGCTCCTACAAGGATGCGTGCGGCCATGAAATTGGTTCACAGATTCCTGAACTGATTATTTATCCCCAGCGATTTTTCCCCCCGCCAACCCTCACCAGAATCGCTTCAACAATCACAATAACCGTGAGGCCACTCCCGTGGACCAGACCCTCCAAGTGCGCCAGGCCGCCGCCGACCTCGTCGACGCCTTCGCCAGCAACGACACCGCCCGCTACTTCGCCTGCTTCAGCGAAGACGCCACCTTCCTCTTCCACACCTTGGCGCACCCGCTGCTCTCGCGCGATGCCTATGAAACGCTGTGGGCACAATGGCAGGCCGAGGGCTTTGCCGTGCTGGCATGCCAGTCCAGCAACGCGCAGGTGAGCCTGCAAGGTGAGGTGGCGATCTTCATGCACGACGTAGCCACGCACATTCGCATCGCGGGCCAGGAGCACCGGCTGGCCGAGCGCGAGACCATCGTCTTCAAGCGCCAGGGCGGACGTTGGCTGGCTTGTCACGAACACCTGTCGGTCGCCTCCGACACCTGATGTTTCGCGGCCCTGCCGCACTGCCAACGCACCACAAGAAAGTCCGCGCACCGCGCCGACTCACAACAACCGCGCTGGAGCCTTGCCATGAGCCATTCGACCGGTATCGAGACCAATGGCGTCGAACAGATCCCCGACGATCAACGCGACGCGACCCCACTGGACCTGTTCCGCCTGATCTTCGGCGGTGCCAACACCTTCGCCACCGCTGTGCTGGGCAGCTTCCCGGTACTGTTCGGCCTGTCGTTCCAGGCCGGGCTGTGGGCCATCCTGCTCGGCGTCGGGGTGGGGGCCTTGATCCTCGCCCCCATGGGCCTGTTCGGTGCGCTCAACGGCACCAACAATGCGGTGTCGTCCGGCGCACACTTCGGCGTGCATGGGCGCATCGTCGGTTCGTTCCTGTCGCTGCTCACCGCCGTGGCGTTCTTCTCGCTGTCGGTGTGGAGCTCAGGCGACGCCCTGGTCGGTGGCGCCAAGCGCCTGGCGGGGCTGCCAGAAACCGACCTGACCCTGGGCCTGGCCTACGGCCTGTTCGCCGTGCTGGTGCTGGTGGTGTGCATCTTCGGCTTCCGCTTCATGTTGTGGGTCAACAAGATCGCGGTGTGGGCATCGAGCCTGCTGTTCCTGCTGGGCATCCTGGCTTTCGCCGGCCCCTTCGACGTGCACTTCGCCGGTAGCGTCAACCTCGGCCAGCCCGGTTTCTGGGCCGCCTTCGTCGGCGCGGCGATCCTGGCCATGAGCAACCCGGTGTCGTTCGGCGCGTTCCTCGGCGACTGGTCGCGCTATATCCCGCGCCAGACGCCCAAGGCGCGCATCATGCTGGCCGTGATCGCCGCCCAGGCGGCGACACTGATCCCGTTCCTGTTCGGCCTGTGCACCGCGACCCTGGTCGCCACCCAGGCCCCGGACTACATCGCCGCCAATAACTATGTGGGCGGCCTGCTGGCGATCTCGCCGGGTTGGTTCTTCCTGCCGGTGTGCCTGATCGCGGTGATCGGCGGCATGTCCACCGGCACCACTTCGCTGTATGGCACCGGCCTGGACATGTCCAGCGTATTCCCGCGCTTGCTCAGCCGCGCCGGCGCGACCCTGCTGATAGGCGTCGCCGCCATCGCCTTCATCTTCATCGGCCGCTTCACCTTCAACCTGGTGCAGAGCGTGTCCACCTTCGCCGTGCTGATCATCACCTGCACCAGCCCCTGGATGGTGATCATGATTCTCGGCCTGGTCACCCGTCGCGGCTTCTACCATGCCGACGACCTGCAGGTGTTCACCCGCGGCCAACGCGGCGGGCACTACTGGTTCACCCATGGCTGGAACTGGCGCGGTATGGGCGCCTGGATCCCCAGCGCAGCGGTGGGCCTGTGCTTCGTCAACCTGCCAGGGCAGTTCGTCGGCCCACTGGGCGAGCTGGCCGGCGGAATCGACCTGAGCCTGCCGGTCACCCTGGGCATGGCTGGCCTGCTGTACATCGTCCTGCTCAACCTGTTCCCTGAACCCGCCGGCGTCTATGGCCCCCATGGCCCACGCTGGGTGCGTTGCAAAAGCGCCCCGCGCACGCCGGTAACCACCGCCGAAACCGCCTGACTGGAACCCGATCATGACCACACCTCACTACATCGACGGCCGCTGGGTCGAAGGCCAAGGCAGCGACTGCATCACCGTGCATGACCCCGCGCTGGGCCAGCCATTCGCCGAGCTGATGTCCGCCAGCACCGCCCAGGTCGACCAGGCCGTGGCTGCCGCCCGGCGCGCCCTGCCCGCCTGGAAAGCCACTGCTCCGGGCAAACGTGCCGCGCTGCTGCGTGGCTTCGCCGAACAACTTGGCCAACGCCGCGAAGCACTGATTACCCTGCAGATGCGCAACAACGGCAAGCCACGCCACGAAGCCGAGATCGACCTGGACGATGCCGTGGCCACGTTCGCCTACTACGCAGACCTTGCCGAGCAGCTGCCTGGCAAGAATCGCGAGGTCCCCCTGGCCGCCCCCGGCTTCACGGCCCGTACGCGCCTTGAACCGGTGGGCGTGGTCGGCTTGATCGTGCCGTGGAACTTCCCCCTGGTGACCAGCGCATGGAAGCTCGCCCCGGCTCTGGCTGCCGGCTGCACTGTGGTACTCAAGCCTTCGGAGATCACGCCACTGATCGAACAGGCCTACGGCCAGATCGCCGACACCCTGGGCCTGCCCGCCGGCGTGCTGAACATCGTCAATGGCAAGGCCGAGACCGGCGCAGCCCTGAGCGGCCACAACGGGCTGGACAAGCTGTCGTTCACCGGCAGCAACGGGGTGGGCAGCCAGGTCATGCGCGCCGCTGCAGCCCAGTGCCGCCCCGTCACCCTGGAACTCGGTGGCAAGTCGGCGATCGTGGTGTTCGATGACTGCGACGTGGACCAGGCCGTGGAATGGATCGTCGCCGGCATCACCTGGAACGCCGGGCAGATGTGCTCGGCCACCTCGCGCCTGCTGGTCCAGGACGGCATCGCCCATACCCTGCTACCCCGCCTGCAGGCGGCCCTGGAACAGATGAACGTGGGCAACCCGCTGGTCGAGGACGTCGCCATGGGCCCGCTGACCAGCCAGGCACAATGGCTCAAGGTCGCCAGCTATTTCGCCATTGCCCGCGAAGAAGGCCTGCATTGCCTCACCGGTGGCCAGGTGCTGGACCGCGAGGGCTGGTTCGTCAGCCCGACCCTGTACAGCGATGTGCCGGAAGGTAGCCGCCTGTGGAACGAAGAGATCTTCGGTCCGGTATTGTGCGCCCGCCGCTTTGCCACCGAGGCACAGGCCATTGCGCTGGCCAACGACAGCCGCTTCGGCCTGGTCGCCACCGTATGCTCCGCCGACCTGGACCGCGCCGAACGTGTGGCCGACGCACTGGAGGTTGGCCATGTATGGATCAACTCGGTACAGGCGGTGTTCGTCGAGACCTCCTGGGGCGGGACCAAGGGCAGCGGCATCGGCCGCGAACTCGGGCCCTGGGGGCTGTCGGCGTACCAGTCGGTCAAGCATGTGACGCGTTGCCTGGGTTGAAACCAGCCTGCAGGCGAGTGCCTGTCAGTTAGGACCCCATCGCCGACAAGCCGGCTCCCACCAGTGACGCGCCAGTCTCGAGAACGGCACTGTCCCTGGGGAGCTGGCGGAGCCTGCGATGGACGATAAGGCTTAACTGACTGGCATTAGGCTGCAGGCCCCCCCCGTGGCGTAACCCTTGCTCCAGTAGTCCACGCCGATCCAGTAGCCAAGCACCGGGTTGTCATCGGCACGCCCTTGCAGCGATATGACCCCTATCAACAGGTTGTCGTCCCGACGTATCACACCCCAGACGCCCCCATGCCCTGTTGCCAGGCCTTCGGTTGACCGGCGATCCAGGACTTGGCGAGACCAGGAGGGTAGGGATGAGGAATCTGGATTTTCATGCGGGGAATTGTCGCAGCCCGTGACTTTTATCCGGCGTACCAAAGTCCCATCCCTGGTAGCCCAATAATCACAACACCAGGCCAGACCTCCCATGCATCCGCAACGCACTGCCCTGCATAATGAACTGCACGCTCGTCCATCGCTGTATTTCGACGAACCCGCCCATGTCCATCATCTGGCCGTGCTGGGCGACGACGCCGCCTGCCTGGCCCTGCTGCAACGCTGCTGCCCCGACGCCGTCGATAGGGAGGCCGCCCAGGGCATTACCCGGCTGGATGGCAACCCCTTCAAATGGGAGCGCCACGCCGAGTTCTTCACGCTGACCTTGGTGGTGCCCTGCGCCACCCACGATGCCGGCTGGCAGGCGCTGCCCCAGGTTCTGGCCGAAGCCATAGCCCCCCAGGCACATCAGGTGATCAATGCCGTGCAGGTGCTGGTGCATGGCGAACAGGGCCTGGACCTGACGCGCTACGGTTTCAAGGACCCCTGCGGCTCGCTGGTCGGTGGCGGCGATGCGGTGGTGTGGAGCGACTTTCGCCTGACCGAGGACGGCACCAACCGCCTGTTGTTCGTCAACCGCCGACTCAACGCCTACCGCCAGGGCCGGATGATCCGCCGCCTGCTGGAGATCGAGACCTACCGCATGATGGCCTCGCTCACCCTCAGCACGGCAAAGGCGCTGAGCCAGGAGCTGGACGCCTTCGACCGGACCTTGGTGAGCCTCTCCGAGCGCAGCGCCAGCGTCGATGGCCACGACTCCAAGGCCTTGCTCGAAGCCATCGCCCACCTCTCCCGTCAAGTGGTCAGCCGTACGGTGAAGACCCGCCATCGCTTCGGTGCGACCCAGGCCTATGCGCAACTGGTGTTCGAGCGCCTGGGCGAACTGCGCGAAAGCCATGTGGGGGATTGCCAGCGGCTGGGGGTGTTCATCGAGCGACGCTTCAAACCGACGGTGCGCTATTGCGCCGCCACCGAGCAGCGTCTGGAGCAACTGGCCAAGAATGTCGCCAACCTGGGCGACCTGCTGCAGGCGCGGGTGCAGGTGGAGATGGAGGAGCAGAATGCCGAGATCCTGCGCAGCCTCAATGCCCGCGCCGATGCCCAGGTGAAGATCCAGCGGGCGGTGGAAGGGCTGTCAATCATTGCCATCACCTATTACCTGCTGAACCTGTTCAAGCTGCTGTATGGCGGGCTGAACGTGCTGGGCGCGGGGCTGACGGCGCGCGAGGCATTGCTGGGGATGGCAGTGCCGGTGATGCTGCTGCTGGGAATGATCCTGCTAAGGATCAGACGGGCGAAGCAGCATTGACCCCTGCATTCGCCGCTCCATAGGAGCGGCCTTGTGCCGCGAAAGGGCTGCGCAGCAGCCCCCTAGCCTCATTCTGCCGGCTGTGCGCCTTCCTGCACCAATACCATGCTCTGCGGCGACGACAACGCGATCCCCTCCTCCCGCAACCGCCCCAACACCGTGAACAGCAGGTCGCTGCGCGCACCCGACACTTGCCGCGGGCTGGCCACGTAGCCACTGACGCTGAGCACCATGCCACTGGCGGTGAGGTCCTTGAAGGTCACCGACGACGCCGGCGCATCGAGGATCGATTCATGCTCGCGGAATGCCGTCAGCAGCAGGTCACGCACCTTGTTCGCGTCGGTATCCAGCGGCAGGGTCAAGGTGATGCCGACCACGCCCAGGGCATTGCCCATGGTCACGTTGCGCACGTTCTGGGATATGAACTGCGAGTTGGGCACGATCACCGTGGAACGGTCAGACATCTGGATTTCCGTGGCGCGCACGTTGATCCGACGGATGTCGCCCTCCACCCCGGCCAAGCTCACCCAGTCCCCCACCTTGACCGGGCGCTCGGTGAGCAGGATCAGGCCGGAGATGAAGTTCTGCACGATCTGCTGCAGGCCGAAACCGATACCCACCGACAGCGCACTGACCACCCAGGTCAGGCTGGTGAGGTTGATACGCAGGGTCGACATCACCAGCATGGCCAGGAACAGGAAGCCCAGGTAGCCGACCAGGGTCACCAGGGATGCACGCATGCCGGCATCCATGTCGGTCTCCGGCAGCAGGCGCTCGCTCAGCCAACGCTTGACCACGCGGATGGCGAACAGCCCACCGAGGAACATGACCACTGCCAGGAAGATGTCCTGCGGCACGATGTTCAGGTTGCCGAGCACCTTGCCCCCGCTGCCGTCCCATTCCGCCAGGCTCAGCAGCAACTCGCCGGGGCTGGTGCCCGAGGGCATGAGTACCAGCAGGCCGGCGATGAACAGTAACAACGTACGCCCGATGCCCGCCAGGATGGTGCTGGCCTGGGCCTGGTGCCGTGGCTGCAGGCCAAGGGCCGCGGACAATGCCAGACCACTGGGCTGGCGCGGCGACAACAGGGTTTCGCACAGGTCGCCGAACACCGTGATGAGCAGATAGGCGCAGGTGGCCACCACGCTGATCCACAGCAGCTTGGCGGTGAGGAAGTAGGCCAGGGTCAGGTAGCCGGTGAGCAGCGCCAGCAGGATCAGCCCCACCCAGACCACGATCACGAACGGAATCAGCCCGGCCAACCCAGGCGGGCGCTCCAACTGGTGCCGTGTGCGGGCGCGGCGGTAGCACACCAGCGCCGCAACGAAGATCAGCGACACCACCAGGGCAGTCAGGCCGTTGGTGGCCACGGTCAGCGCCAGGCTGGTGCCGATCACACTGTTGATACGCTCCTGGGTCAGCAGCACCATCAGCGCCAGGGCCAGGACCTGGGGGAACCAGCCCAGGGCACTGGCCACTTCGTCCGGGATCGGCGGCAGGCGCCAGGAGGGGCGCTGCAACATCAGCATGGCGCGGCCGAGGCCGGCGATGAAGGCGCTGAACACCACCAGGGTGAGGATATGGTTGATCAGGCTGGCGATGTCGCTGCCCAGCGCGGCGCTGTTCTCCAACCCCCAGCGCACCAGCGATACCGAGCCGCCGATGGTGCTCAGGGTCGCCAGGCTGACGCTCAAGGCCAGGGCACTGCGCCGCAGGCGGCCCTCGGGCAGCCAGCGGATCATGGCATCGGCCAGCAGCCGCTCGAGCACCTTGCGCACCAGTGTCCATACCAGCAGGGCCGCCACCAGGCTGCTGATGAACAGCCAGCGGTGCTCGGCGCTGAAGGCGCTGGCCACGGCATCGGCGGCCTCCCCGCGCAGGTCGCGCAGGCGTGCCACGTCCTCGTCGGTCGGGCGGATCAGGCTCGACCAGAATGCTGGGCTCAGGGGGCTGGCGGCACGGGTGGTGACCTGCGAGTTGAACTGGCTGCGGCGCAGGTTGACGATCTGCGTGGCCAGGTCACGAGCCGATTGGGTCAGCTTCACCGCCTGCTGTTGCTCGGCCAGTACCGACTTCTTTTCATCGCTCAACTGCTTGCGCTGGCGCGTGATGCTGTCGGCTTCGTCGGGCAGCACCGGGCCGAGCACTTGGAGCTGGTCGTCCAGGCGCTCCACGTCGGAGGTGCGTTGCGTGCCCAGGGCGTCAGCCTGGCGCTGCACCTGCAAGGCGGCCTGACGCAGCTGGGACAGCAGGTCATCGTTCGCCTCGCTGGTAAGCCCCTGGCGGACCTGGTCCAGGCGGTCGCTCAACTGCTCCAGGCTGGCGTTCTCGTCCAACGTGGGCAGTTCACCGGCGCTCAACGGCCCGACCTGTGCCGACCAGGCTGGCGTGGCTACCCACAACAGCACGGCAAGCGTTGCTACACAAAAACGGTAAAGGCTCAGGCGCCTCATCGAATTCCCCTATTTACACGCTCGATTGGGCGGGGATTCTACGCTGCTCGCAGCGCTCAGGTGAGTGCCGTTTCTCGTGTCAACAATTGCCGTTTACGCTCCACTCCCCAGCGGTAGCCACTGAGGTCGCCGTCACGGCGTACCACCCGGTGGCAGGGGATGGCCACGGCGAGACAGTTGGCGGCGCAGGCCTGGGCGACGGCGCGCACGGCCTTGGGTGCACCGATGCGTTCGGCGATGTCGGTGTAGCTGACGGTGCTGCCGGCGGGTACCTCGCGCAGCGCCTGCCAGACGCGCTCCTGGAAGGCCGTGCCTTGTACGTCCAACGGCAGCGCCAGCCCCAGCGCCGGCTGCTCGACGAACCCCACCACTTCGGCGACCAGGCGTTCGAAACCGGCGTCGCCGCCGATCAGCCGAGCCTTGCTGAACTGGTCCTGCAGGTCCTTGAGCAGGCGCTCAGGGTCCTGGCCCAACAGGATGGCGCAGATGCCCCGTTCACTCTGCGCCACCAGGATCGCCCCGAGCGAGCACTGGCCAATGGCGAAGTGAATGGTCGAGCCCGCGCCCTTGGCCCGGTATTCCCTCGGGCGCATGCCCAGGCGTTGGCCGGCGCTCTCGTAGAAGCGGCTGTTGGAATTGTAGCCGGCGTCATAGATGGCCTCGGTCACGGAGCTGGCGCGGTCGTCGAGCCGCTCGCGCAAGCGCCGGGCGCGATAGGCCGAAGCATAGGCCTTGGGCGTGAGCCCGGTCTCGGCCTTGAACACGCGGTGCAAGTGGAAGGGGCTGACGGCCAGCTGCGTACCGAGCTGGTCGAGGTTGGGAGGGGTCTCGCTGGCCTCGATCAGGCGGCAGGCGCGGGCCACCAGTTCGGTGCGGCGCATCATCTGCAGGGCCTTGCCCTCCGTGCAGCGGCGACAGGCGCGATAGCCGGCCGCTTCGGCAGCGTCGGCATCATTGAAGAATTCGACGTTCTCACGCTTGGCCAGGCGCGACTTGCAGCCAGGCTGACAGTAGACGCCCGTGGTGCGTACGGCATAGACGAAATGGCCGCTGGCCGCCAAGTCGCGGCGTTGCACGGCGAGCCAGCGGTCAGCGTCGGTGGCGTAGGCGGTGGCAGGCTTCATGAAATCTCTCCTGGGCGGCTGATGTTGCAAGCCTGACAGGCTGGGTCGGGGCTGGCACTCCGTTTATTGCACGGCAATCCGGCAGTAGTGCATCGCCCTGTAGGAGCGGGCTTGCCCCGCGAAAGGGCTGCAAAGCAGCCCCGACATCTTGGGCGTCAATGCTGACGCCCTGCGGCCCTTTCGCGGGACAAGCCCGCACCTACAAGGGGACTACGCTCAGGCGCGCCACAGGTACCAAGACGCCACGGTCCGATACGGGCTCCAGCCACCTCCCAGCGAACGCATCTGCGCCGGTGTCGGCGCCTTGTCCATGCCCTTGAGCCGACGATACCCCTCGCGCACGCCGAAGTCGTCCACCGGCAGGATATCGGAGCGCTCCAGGCAATAGATCAGCAGCATCTCCACGGTCCAGCGCCCGACGCCACGCAGGCTCACCAGACGTTCGATCAGCGCATCGTCATGCATCGCCAGCGCTTGCTCGCGGCTGGGGACGATACCGTCCAGGCGCGCCTGGGCAATCCCCTGCACCGTAGCCAGCTTGTTCGCGGATAAGCCACAGCCACGCAACACCTCGGGCGGCGTGGCCAACAGTTGCTCGGGGCTAGGGAAGGCGCCCCCCGGGTACAACGCCAGCAAGCGCGCCAGGATCGCTTCGGCCGCCCGGGCGTGCAACTGCTGGTAGGCCACCGCCCGCACCAGCGCCTCGAAGGGCTCGCGCTCTGGCACAGCGCTGTGCTGGCACGGGCCGATTGCAGCGATGTGTCGGGCCCAGTCCGGGTCCAACGCCGCGAGGAAGTCCGTGGCCTGGCGATAGGCCGAGGGCGAGAGGTCGGCGTGGATCATGCGCGATAGCCTCGAGTGATCGGAAAAAGACCAGCTTAGACCAACCTGTCATCGACAGAACGACGGTTCTTGCGCAGGTAATGGCGCTTCAGTCTGTCACAGCCCGCAGCTTCCCTGCCCGGCGATACGACTGCCGGGCGAAGCACACGAACAACCCTGCCATCACCGCCAAGGCCATGGGCAGCCCGTGCGGCGCCACGTCCATCGCCGCCCCGCTGACCAGCGGCCCGACCAGGCTGCCGACACCCCACAGCAAGCCAACGCTGGCATTGGCCGTCACCAGGTCCTGGCCCTTGAAGCGCTGGCCGATCAGCACCAACGCCAGGGTATAGATGCCCCCAGCCACGGCGCCCAGCACTACCAGCAGCGGCCATAGCAGCCAGCTCATCTGCAGCAGCCACGGCAGGCCGATGCCGATCGCCATGGCCACCACACCGCACACCAGGTGCAGCCCGGTACGCTCGACCCGGTCGGCCAGCCAGCCCAGGGGCAACTGGAAGATCATGTCGCCAGCGAACACCACGGTCACCATCAACGCCGCCACACCCACCGCAAAACCATGGCTGGTGGCGTATACCGGCAGTAGCGACAGCACCACGGCATCGAAGAAGGAGAAGAACAGCACCGCCATGCACAACGCCGGCGCGACCCGGAAGAACCCGGCCAGGCCAAAGCTCTTTTCGCCTTCCTCGTGCTGCACATGGTCGTTGGGGACGGTCAGCAGGATACACAGCAATGCCAGGCCGTAGCAGGCGGTGACCACGCCCGTGACCCACGGGCTGCTGGCCCCAAGCAGCGCCAGCATGGCCGGCCCCAGCACCTGGAAACCGGTGAAGCTGGTGGCGTAGAGCGCCATGATCTTGCCGCGGTTGTGCTCCGGGCACAGCTCGTTGACCCAGGACTCGCCAAGGATGATGGCGATGCCCATGCCGATACCCAGCGCCAGGCGCAATAGCGCCAGGTACCAGATCGAGGTGAAGGCGCCTTCGAGCAACGCGATGCTCAGGGTGCACAGGCTGAAGCACAGCAAATAGATGGTGCGCCGGGTCAGGTGCCGGCAGCAGGCATCGACCATGAACGCCGAGAGCATCATGCCCGCCGCGGGGATGGCCGAAATGATACCGATCTCAAGGGTGCCTGCCCCCGCCTCGTGCAGACGCAACGACACCAGCGGCAGGCTCGCCCCCAGGCTGAACCCCACCACCGACACGGCGAACAACAGGCCCGCCAGCAAACGCATGTTCATTACCACTCCTTGCTCGCCGCCCACATGCACCCTGGGCCGGGACGGCTGGAAAAACCACTGGAAAGATGTGCGAACGCAGCCACCCGCAGCCACGCCGGCAGGCGGACACGCAGGGGCGCAGGATCAGTTCAGGGCAAGGTGTGGCGAGAAGGTGAAGGCGAACAGCACGCTGCGCCGACGCTTGAGCACCGTGTCGCTCGGCCATGCACGACGCACCGCCTGGATGACAGGCTGGCGGACAAGGCGAAGGCTCTGGGAACGGCGCATTGCATCGACTACGTGAATTGAAAGGAGGCGGCACTCTAGGCCAAGGGGCCTTGACGCGTCAATCGCCAAGGCCCTCGTGGTAAATCACCCAGCCCATTGGGCTTGAGACGATCAGCGTTTACCGGTGGAAGGCAGGAACACTGCCAGCACGCCAAACAGCGGCAGGAACGAACACAGCCCATAGACGTACTCGATACCTCGCAAATCAGCCAGGTAGCCCAGCAGCGCCGCGCCGATGCCACCGAAACCGAACATCAGGCCGAAGAAGATCCCGGCGATCATGCCTACGCTGCCCGGCACCAGTTCCTGGGCATAGACCACAATGGCCGAGAACGCCGAGGCCAGGATGAAGCCGATCACCACGCTGAGCACGCTGGTCCAGAACAGATCGGCGTACGGCAGGGCCAGGGTGAACGGCGCCACCCCCAGGATCGAGAACCAGATCACCGCCTTGCGCCCGATCCGGTCACCGATCGGCCCGCCGAAGAAGGTACCGGCCGCCACCGCGCCAAGGAACAGGAACAGGTGCAGCTGGGAGCTTGCCACCGACACACCGAACTTCTCGATCAGGTAGAAGGTGAAATAGCTGGTGAAGCTGGCCATGTAGAAGTACTTGGAGAACACCAGCAGGCCCAGCACCACCAACGCCAGGATCACACGCTGGCGCGAAATCCCATGGCTGGCCTGTACGGCCTTGCGGGCCTTGAACTGGTTGAGGTGGCCCTTGTACCAACCCCGCAGCAACAAAGTCACAGCGAAGAAGAACAGCCCGGCCAGGCCGAACCAGGCCACATGGCTCTGGCCGAAGGGAATGACGATGGCCGCCGCCAGCAGCGGGCCGAGGGCAGAGCCGGCGTTACCGCCGACCTGGAAAGTCGACTGGGCCAGGCCAAAGCGCCCTCCCGACGCCAGGCGGGCGATGCGCGAGGTCTCGGGGTGGAAAGTCGAGGAGCCGATGCCCACCAACGCCGATGCCAGCAAAATCATCGGGAAGCTGCCCACGAATGCCAGCATCACGATCCCCACCAGGGTGCACAACGTGCCCAACGGCAGCAGGTTCGGCGCCGGTCGCCGGTCAGTGAAGAAGCCAACCCACGGCTGCAGCAGCGACGCCGTGATCTGGAACGTCAGGGTAATCAGGCCGATCTGGGCGAAACTCAGGTTGTAGTTGGCCTTGAGCATCGGGTAGATGGCCGGCAGTACCGCCTGGATCAAATCATTGATCAGGTGCGCCAGGGCACAGAAGCCGATGATACGCATCACCAGTGGGGTGGCCTGTGCGGCGGTGCTGGTGCCGGTGGAGGTCTGGGCGCTGCTGATGGCCATGACTATGTCCTTTCCGCGAATTTGGGATCCGATTATCAGGAAAGAACTAGATACTTAGCTACCTTTTTATGCGATTGGCCGCCCCGCGCCTCGACTTATCCAGTCTGCGCAGCGCATTCTTTGCAGGTTGGCGGGCACACCGAGCGGTCCGCCCAGCTAAGCGTTTGAAAGGCTGGAAATTTTTTTTACAACGAGTGTTGACAGAGTCGCGATTCGAGCTAATAATGCGCGCCAAGTCGGCTACATAGCTCAGTTGGTTAGAGCATAGCATTCATAATGCTGGGGTCCGGGGTTCAAGTCCCTGTGTAGCCACCACCTTCAAAAAAGGGCTTATCGAAAGATAAGCCCTTTTTTATTGCGCTGAAAAAAACCGTCAACGCACGCCCGCCACTACCACGGCCAGGCCCAGCCCGATCAGGGCTACGCCGATCACCCGGTCGACCACCCCTTGTCGCTCGATCATCGCCTGGCGCAATCCGTCGCTCGAGAAGAACACCGCCACCAGGCTGAACCATGCCCAATGGGCGAACGACATGAATGCCCCATAGGCGAAATCCAGCGCCAGCGGGCTGCCCGGCCGCACCACCTGGGTGTAGGCACTGACGACGAATAGCATCGTCTTGGGATTCAGCGCATTGGTCAGAAAACCTGTGCGCAGGCCTTGGAGCACGCCAGCCCGAGGGCTCTGGCCGATGCCATCGAGTGAGATCCGTGAGGTGTTGGTCAATGATTTGTAGCCCAGGTAGACCAGGTAACCGGCTCCCACCACTTTCATGGCCAGGAACAGCGCCGGGCTCTGGCTGATGATCACGGCGATGCCAAGCACGGTGTACAACACATGCACCTGCACGCCCAGGGCGATCCCCAAGGCTGCGGCCAGGCCAGCCGTGCGCCCTTGGGCATAACTGCTGCGGGTGACCATGGCGAAGTCGGCCCCTGGGCTGATGACGGCCAGCACGGTGAACAGGGCGACGGCGATCAGTTCATTCACGGAAAAAGCTCCTCGATTGGCGATGAAAATGCACAGTGCGCTGATTATCGAAGGCTTATTCGTGGCGAAAAATCGATTTATAGTGCGGCAGACCTGCTAGTTTTTTTCACAGACAGGCGTAAGCCTTGCTGGCCCAATCGCGGGACAAGCCCGCTCCCACAGGGAAAAGCCCAGAGAGCCTTTGTGGGAGCGGGCTTGCCCCGCGATTGGGCCGCCACAGACGACACACGACCATGAAACTGCCCCCGCTCACCGCCCTGCGCTATTTCGATATCGCCGCCCAGACCGAAAGCTTCGTGCGCGCCGCCGAGCACCTGCACGTGACCCATGGCGCCGTCAGCCGCCAGGTACGCCTGCTGGAGGAAAGCCTGGGCATCGAGCTGTTCGAGCGGCGTAACCGGGCCCTGTTCCTGACACCGGCCGGCCGCAGCCTGCATGGCACCACCCAGTCGATCTTCGAGCAGCTCGAAGGCGCGGTGCAGCGCCTGCAAGCGCAGACGCAAGACAATGTGCTGGTGGTGTCCTGCGAGCCAACCATCGCCATGCGCTGGCTCATCCCTCGCCTGCCCCGGTTCCATGCTGCCCATCCCGACTTGCAGCTGCACCTGGTCGCCGCGGGCGGGCCGCTGGACTTCAGCCGTGCCGGGGTAGATCTGGCGCTGCGGCGCGACGACTTTCATTGGGAACGGAAACTGCACAGCCTGAAGATCTGCGAGGAGTGGATCGGCCCGGTCTGCCGGCAAGGCCAGGACGCGGGTTTCGACAACCAACGCCTGCTCTACAGCGCCACCCGCCCTGACGCCTGGAGCACCTGGCAGCGCCTGGCCGGGAAGAAGGCGCACCACACCGAGCGCAGCGACTTCGAGCATTTCTACCTGTCGATCCAGGCCGCCAGCGCAGGGCTGGGGCTGGCCATCGCGTCAGCGCTGATGGTCCGTGACGAACTGGACAGCGGGCAACTGGTAGCGCCCTTCGGCTTCCTGCGAGACGGCTCGGCCTACCACCTGCTCAGCCCCTTGCCTCTGGATGACGGCAGCAAGCGCCAGCGCTTCGCCGAGTGGGTGGCGGGCGAATGCCAGGCGTGCCTGGCTCACCTGGGCCTGGTGCAGAACGACGACCCCGAGCGACCGTCGCCGCCCCAGGTGCGATAGCCGGCCGTATCGAGGTGGATGCGCCCGGAAGGGTAGCGCCCCAGGCCCATGTTCCAGGCCTGGCCATGCTGCTGCCAGAACCGGCACAGCGGGTTGGGGTCGGCCCAGGCAGGCAGCAGCACGTCGACCGCGAAAGCCCGGGTATGGGCGCTGCCCACCGCGCCACCGGCACAGGCATTCAGGCGCGGGTCACGGTAGGCCGACACCACCTCGAACTGGCGCAGGATGCCTTGTTCGTCGAGGGTCTTGAGCAGCATCAGGGTAGCGCGCACCTGGGGCCACTGGGTGGCCGGCGGCACGGCGAAAGGTGAGGCCCTGCACAGGCGCCAGTCGGAGGCCGAACGTAGCAGTTGATGGATCGGTACCACGCCATAGAGACGAGCATCCACCAACATCTGGCGGAAGGCACGGGTCGGGTGGTCGCCTGCCCACTGGGCGAACATCCAGACATCCCGCTCATCGGCGTGGGCGATGCCTGCCAGCAGCCCTGCCACGCAGGCCAGCAGCTTCATGCCTTTCATTCTTCACTCCTGTGTACGCCATTACAGCGAGTAAAGCACGGAGCCCGCTCCCACAGGGGCAGCATTGGCCGCTTGTTCTCTGCGCGACAGCGCAGCCCGAAGGGCTGGGTAATCTCCCACAGGGTCAAAGCGCCATTGAGCAGTCTATTCCAAAGGCCGCAGGCGATACTGCGGCGGCAACTGGGCAAACCCGCTGATGGTGGTGTCCAGGCTCTTCCAGCGGCCATCCTTGATGCCATAGATGCAACCATGGATCGACAGCTCCTGCCCCCGGTGCCAGGCGTTCTGCACGATGCTGGTGTGAGCCACGTTGGCCACCTGCTGGATCACGTTCAGCTCGCACAGGCGGTCGACCTTGGCTTCCTCGGTATCGAGCTTGGCCAGCTCGCCGCGCTTTTCGTAGTACAGGTCGCGGATCGAACGCAGCCAGCCGTCGATCAGGCCCAACTGACGGTCCTGCATCGCTGCGCGCACACCGCCGCAGCCATAGTGACCGGTGACCAGGATGTGCTTGACCTTGAGCACCTCCACGGCGTACTGGATCACCGACAGGCAGTTCAGGTCAGTGTGCAGCACCACGTTGGCCACATTGCGGTGCACGAACAGGTCGCCCGGCAGCATGCCGACGATCTCGTTGGCGGGCACGCGAGCGTCGGAGCAACCGATCCAGAGGAATTCGGGGGTCTGCTGGCGGGCCAGCTTGGCGAAGAAGTCCGGATCGCGCTGCTTGATCGCATCGGCCCAGCGTTCGTTGTTGTCGATCAGTTCCTGCAGGTCATGCATGGTCGTTGCCTCATCAGGGTATGCCTGTGTGACACGGCCAGCGCCTGCAAGGTCACTCCTCGAACAGGGTGCAGGCCATCACCAGGGCGTCTTCGCGTCCGCCGGCAACGGGATAGTAGTCGCGCCGGCGGCCGATTTCGTTGAATCCGTAGCGCTCGTACAGGCGGTAGGCCGCCTGGTTGCTGGCGCGCACTTCCAGGAAGCATTCCCGGCCATTGAGCTGGTAGGCCCGGGCCATCAGGTGCTGCAGCAGGCGCAAGCCCAGGCCACGGCCCTGGTTCTCCGGCTTGACGGTGATGTTGAGCAGGTGGGCCTCGTCGATGATCACGTTGATCACGCCATGGCCGACTTGCTGCTGGCCGTCGAACATCAGCCAGACCTCATAGGACTTGAGCGCATCCTGGAAGATTCCGCGCGTCCACGGATGGCTGAACGCGGCATATTCGATTTTAAGCACGGCATCCAGATCCGCCTCGGTCATCGGGCGGAAACTGATCGAGTCACTCATTCAACGCTCTTCCAGCGCGCCATCAGCCGGCGCATCGCTTGCCAGACGTCCACCTTGCGCTGCGGCTCGTCCATCAACAGTTCAAGGCCCGGCAGGGCCCAGGCGTCGCCCAGGCCTTCGACCTTCAGTTCTTGGTAGTAGGCCTCGCCGTCGGCCTGGCCGGCAAAGCGCACGGCCGGCAGGCCGACCAGCCACAGGCAGGTGCAAGGTGCCTCTTCCAGGCGCGCGGCGATGAAACCCTGGACGAAGTCGCGCGCCGCCTCCGGCCCCTGGTCCATGTTGCCGCGTACCAGCAACGGCCAGCGCACCGGCTCGCCGATGATCTGCGGCGCATCGGGCAGGCCGGCGGCGCGCAGCATGTCCTTGAGCAGCAGGTACGACGGGTCACGGCTCTGGAAGGGCTGGCCGGTGGCCAGCTCGACCAGCACCAGGCAGCGGCCGGCGCGCAGCAATTGCAGGGCAAAACGCGGTGGCGGCAACGGCGCCGGACGGGGCGCTGGCACCTGCTCCTGGGCTTCGACCGACGTGCTGGCGGGCTTGGGCGTGCTGCCCGGCCGGGGGATCTCGATCTTGGGGCGCTCGACGGAGCGGGCTTGTGGGGCAACAGGTGGTGCGTCAGGCGCAGGTGCGCTTGGCCGTACCTCGATGGCGGCGTCTTCGACCGGCGCCAACGGCAGCAGCAGTTCCGGGCGCGACGGTGCAGCGAACGGCAGTTCGGCGCGCGGCAGCCAGTGCACCACTTGCATGGCGGAAAGGTAGGCGCGGCGGCGGGGCTCGGTCAGCAAGGCACGGGGTCCGGGGTGGGATTTTGGGGGTATTCTAACGTGTACGTCTTGGGTTTTGCAGGTTTGTGAGACCGAGCGCTGCGCGGGCGGCGCGCGATCTCACCAACACCCCATGACCCGGGACAACCACCGCACCCCCGGAATCTCCCCTTGCCCCCTCATTACAGACCAAGGGGTGAAATCCTCCCCCCCGGATGCAGTACAATCGCCCCTTTTATTTGGCAACGAGTCGACCCGCCAATGATCGAACCCAAGCGCGTCCTGCGCGCCCTAGCCGAACACTGGGCCTTGATCGAGCCGCTGTGCGAGCGCTTCGACCAAGGCAC
The DNA here is from genome assembly GCF_048068175.1 of Pseudomonas sp. NY15356. Classification (NCBI taxonomy): domain Bacteria; kingdom Pseudomonadati; phylum Pseudomonadota; class Gammaproteobacteria; order Pseudomonadales; family Pseudomonadaceae; genus Pseudomonas; species Pseudomonas sp. NY15356. Next base: position 129,934 of record NZ_JBLUPW010000012.1, read on the forward strand.
CCTGAGCCTGGTCGAGCTGCGCCAGCAACTGGCCCGGCAGCAGGTGGAAAGCACGCCGCAGGACATCACCCAGTTGCTCGACGTGTGGATCCGCCTGGACATCCTGGTGCCGGTGGCCAAGAGCCCGAACCGCTTCGAGCTCAACGCCCAGATTCACGATTTCCTCGCCTACCTGCGCCGCGAGCACCGCCTGGGCCTGTGCCTGGAGATCGAAGCCTACCTGCGCCACCTGGAGCGTCTGGCCGGGCATATCCAGGACGCCTTCGACAACCGCGACAGCGACGACCTGGCGCGCCAGCTGCGCCTGCTCGATATGCGCGTGCGCGACGTGCTCAAGAAGCTCGACAACGACGAGCAGGCGCTGGTGGCCGTGGCCGAGCGGGCCAAGACCAGCAACCGCCAGATTCCCCTGCGCCAGCGCTACGCCGAGGTCCTGGCGACCTGGGACGAGTACGTCGAGCCGATGATCCAGCTGGTCAATGCCGACGGCGCCTTCGAGCAAGGCGTTCGCAAGGTCGAGACCGTGCTGCTGCGCCTGCTGGGCGAGCAGGCGCGCCTGGGCCACCTGGTCGACGACGACATGCTGCTGCGCACCCACGCCCGTATCCTCGAGATGCAGACCAGTGCTCAGCTCACCCTGCGCCACGCCCGAGAACTGCTGCTGCCCCTGCGCGAAGAAGCACGCCGGCACAACGCCGTGACCCGCGGCGCCGCCCTGGCCCTGTCGGTGATCCGCAAGAAAGGCATCGATGCCGTGCCGCAAGCGGCCATGCCGATGTTCACCCGCCCGCAGAGCACCTTCCTCGGCAGTGCCAGCCAGGTCGAGGCGTACGTTTATGCCCTGGCCCGCTTCGAGCCCAAGCCGGCGCGCTTCCCCAAGGCACACAAGTCGCAGAAGGGCCCGCTGCCCCGCGCCCCACGCACGGTCAAGGAAATGCTCGAGCGCTGCGAAGACGCCCTGCCCCTGCCAGACCTGATGGTCTGGCTGCTGGAGCAGGAGCCCGAAGGCGCCACCGACGAATTGCTGTACTGGTTCTCGCGCCTGTCGCGGGAGAAGCGCTTCAGCCGCGAGCGCCTCGAACGCCAGGAATACACCACCCGTGAACACCTGGTCAGCCTGCGCTCCTTCGCCCTGACGTCCAGCCGCCAAGCCACGCCAACGACCACGTCCGACTCCAACGCGAGCCCAGCCAATGCATCTTGATCTTTCCGAACTGTCCCAGCTCGCGCCGATCTTCCGCGAGCTGTTCAAGGGCTTCCACATCAGCCGCCGCGACCCTGAACTGTACGCCCAGCTGTCGAACTTCCAGGACCAGTACCGCACCCTGTTCAAGGCCCTGGGCTTCGAGCTGGTGTGCGACACCCGCGGCTTCTACTACTTCGTGCCCGAGCAGGCCGCCGCCCAGGTCAACAAGACCGCACAGCGCCTGTCGCTGTTCACCTTCATCCTGGTCGAGCACCTGGCCGACCAGGGCCGCGACCCGATGGCCGTGCTCGATGGCGGCAGCGTCGGCCGCGACGAGCTGCCGTCCTTGCTGGAAAAGTACCGCGACCTGTTCATCCAGGCCGAAGTGCAGACCGTCGACGAGCTGGAAGAAAAAATCCTGCGCCGCATGACCCAGCTGGGCTTCGCCCACGAGGAAGGCGGCATCTACCGCTTCCTGCCGCCGATGCACCGTTTCCTCGACGTGTGCCTGTCGGTCCAGCAGGACCGGGACCTGGCCGCCACCCTGCACAGCGACCTGCCGCTGCCAACGCCAGTGCTGGTCGAGGAAGAGAGTCCGGAAGAACTCAACCGCACCGACGACCCGCTCGACCTCACCCCGTTCGACGGCGAGGAGAGCGAGGAAGAAGCCCTGGCCCGGGCCATTCGCGAAGAGCAACAGGAGATTGACGCATGAGCCAGGAACGCTACGGTATTCGCCGCTTCGCACTGCTCAACACCGCCGGCTACAGCCTGGGCCTGTTCCCCCTGGAGCACCCACTGTCGGTCTACGGCGCCAACAACCTGGGCAAGTCCGCCTCGATCAATGCCCTGCAGTTCCCGATCCTGGCGCGCATGTCCGACATGAGCTTCGGCAAGTACAGCCTGGAGCAGTCGCGCCGGTTCTACTTCGCCAGCGACACCAGCTACATCCTCTGCGAGCTGAACCTGCCTCACGGCCCGCACGTGATCGGCGTGGTCGGGCGCGGCCCGGGCGGCGGCTTCGGTCACCAGTTCTTCGCCTACCAGGGCCAGCTGGACCTGGCGCACTACCAGAAGAACGACACCTGCCTGCGCCAGAAGGAGCTGTTCACCAACCTCGAACAGCACGGCCTGAAGGCCTATGAGCTCAAGCCCGACGAGCTGCGCCGGCTGCTGGTCGGCGGCCACACCTCGGTGCCGCTGGACCTGACCCTGATCCCACTGCGCTCGACCAGCGAGCAGAGCCTGAAGACCTTCCGTGCGCTGTTCATCAACTTGCTGCACATGCGCGAAATCACCGCGGCCAAGCTCAAGCAGCTGTTCCTCGATGCCTTCGAGCACAGCCTGCGCTCGGGCAGCGTCGACTACATCGCCGCCTGCGAGGAAGCCTTCCGCGACGTACGCCGCATGGAACAGGACTACAACGCCCTGGTCGCCGCCGGCCCCCTGGTCGAGGCCCTGGCCGGCGGCGTGGCCCAGCGTGACATCCTGCGCGGCAAGCTGCACCGTATCTCGCCATTGCTCGACAACCTGCTGGGCACCTGGCAGGAATACGCCATGGCCCGCAAGGAAGAGCTGGTCATCCAATCCGAGCACTACCGCAGCGAGCAGGACCGCCTGCAGAACGACCAGCGCGGCGGTACCCAGGAGCTGATGCGCCTGGAGCGCGAGATCACCGGCATCCAGCGCTGGCTGGGCGAGCTGTCGGTACTCAAGCACCGCTTTGCCCTGGTCACCGACGTGAAGACCCTGGAGCAGCAACTGCTGGCCGCCAAGGATGCCCACGACGAACTGGCCGGCGCCCTGGCCCAGTCGCGCCAGTTCTCCGCCGAGGACCTGGACGAACGCGTTCGCGACCTGGAAAAACGCCTCAAGCAGGTCAAGCAGCAGCTCGACCACGCCGACAACAACAGCTATGCCCGCCTGCGCGAGGAGTTCTCGCAACAGGACGTCGACCGCCTGATGCGCCTGTTCAACGGCGCGCTGTTCAGCCTGCCACTGGGCGACCGAGGCATCGAGCTGGACGACAGCGACGTCTGGGTGAAAACCCTGGAAGCGGTGCTCGACAGCTTCAAGGGCGAGCGTTTCGAGGCGCCGGGCCTGTCCATCGATCTGTCGCACATCGACCCACCGGCCCTCCAGGCCCTGGCTGACCGCGCCGCCCTGCGCGACCAGAAAGAGCGCCTGGAAAAAGAACTCAAGCAACTCAAGACCCAGCAGGCCGTCGCCGCCGACCGCAGCGCCTCCAAAGCGCAGACCGAAGCCCTGTACCAACAGGTGCTCGATGCCCAGAAGGCCCTGGAAGACTATCGCCGCACCGAGACCCTGAGTGCCGAGGAACCGGAAAAGCTGGAACAGCTCGCCCAACTCGAAGCCGCCCAGGACGAACTCAAGCGCTCAAGCGACGCCTTCACCGAGCGCGTCCAGCAGCTGTCGGCCAAGTTGCAGCTGGTGGGCCGGCAGATCGCCGACCTGGAAGCCAAGCAGCGCACCCTGGAAGACGCCCTGCGCCGTCGCCAGCTGCTGCCGGCCGACCTGCCGTTCGGCACCCCGTTCATGGAAGCGATCGACGATTCCATGGACAACCTGCTGCCGCTGCTCAACGACTACCAGGACAGCTGGCAGGCCTTGCAGCGCGTGGACAACCAGATCGAGGCGCTGTACGCCCAGGTGCGCCTCAAGGGCGTGGCCAAGTTCGACAGCGAAGACGACATGGAGCGCCGCCTGCAACTGCTGATCAACGCCTACTCGCACCGCACCGAGGAAGCCCTGACCCTGGCCAAGGCACGCCGCGCGGCGGTCACCGACATCGCCCGGACCTTGCGCAACATCCGCAGCGACTACGACAGCCTCGAGCACCAGCTGGCCCTGTTCAACCGCGAGATCAACAAGCGCCAGGTGTCCAACCTGGAAAGCTTCCGCGTGGTCCTGGCACCGAACAAGGAAGCGCTCAAGCACATCGACCAGATCATCCACAGCGCCGGCCAGTACGAGGAAGGTGAAACCCTGTCGGTGTTCGACCTGACCCAGAGCGCCGAGCAGGACCACAAGAACGAAGAGGCCAAGGAGTACCTGGCACGGCTGGTGGCAGCCAACCACAACCAGTTGGGCCTGAAGGACCTGTTCGAGCTGGCGTTCGAGATCACCAAGATCAATGGCCAGCCGGTGATCCATGCCGACATCGACGGCGCCGCGTCCAACGGCACCACCATGACCATCAAGGCGCTGACCAACATGTATCTGTTGCTGCACCTGATGGACCGCGACCTGGCCGGGCGCATTCGCCTGCCCTACTACCTCGACGAGGCGGCGGACATCGACGAACGCAACCAGGCAGCGCTGCTGGAGACCAGCCAGCAGTTGGGCTTCGTGCCAATCCTGGCGAGCGTGAAGCCGCAGGTGTCGGCGCGGGTGGCGATCGACCTGGAAGGCGGCAGCGGGCCGAACGGTATCTACATCGACGAGGCGGACTGGAAGTACATCAGCCGGCTCGATGAGGTGAAGGCGATCGTGCGCGAGGATCAGGCCGAGGAGCTGGCCTGATTCGGTGAACAGGGGCCGCTTTGCGGCCCTTTCGCGGCACAAGGCCGCTCCTACAGGAATAGGCGTATCCCCTGTAGGAGCGGCCTCGTGCCGCGAAAGGAGGCCAAAGGCCTCCCGCTCGGGTGTTATTTAGCCCACGGCAGGATCGGAATCGCCGTCACCGCGTTCTGCGGGCTGCCTTCGATCAGCCGGTCGCTATACACCAGGTACACCAGCGTGTTGCGCTTCTTGTCGAGGAAGCGCACCACCTGCATGGTCTTGAACACCAGCGAGGTGCGCTCCTTGAACACCTCCTCGCCGTCCTTCAATTCACCCTTGAAGTGGATCGGCCCCACCTGGCGGCAGGCGATCGACGCCTCTGCACGGTCCTCGGCCAAGCCCAACCCACCCTTCACACCGCCAGTCTTGGCTCGCGACAGGTAGCAGGTCACACCCTCGACCTTGGGGTCGTCGAATGCCTCGACCACGATGCGGTCGTTCGGCCCGAGGAACTTGAACACGGTAGAGACCTGGCCGATTTCCTCGGCCCCGGCCAGCATCGGCAGCGCCAGCGCCGCCACGGCAATCATCCTTTTCAGCACGTTCACGCCCTCAGACCAGCACCAGGTTGTCGCGGTGTACCAGTTCCGGCTCGGCGCTGTAGCCCAGCAGGTTCTCGATGGCATCGGACGGCTGGCCGATGATCTTCTGTGCTTCCAGGGCACTGTAGTTGGCCAGGCCACGGGCTACTTCAAGGCCGTCAGGGCCGACGCACACCACCATCTCGCCGCGACGGAAGCTGCCCTGGACGGTCTTCACGCCCACCGGCAACAGGCTCTTGTTGGCCTGACGCAGGGCCTGCACGGCACCTGCATCGAGCACCAGGGTGCCGCGTGTCTGGAGGTGGCCGGCCAGCCACTGCTTGCGGGCGGCGAGCATGCCGCGCTCCGGCGACAGCAACGTGCCCAGGCGTTCACCGGCCTTGAGACGATCGAGCACGCGTTCGATGCGGCCACCGATGATGATGGTGTGGGCACCGGAACGGGCCGCCAGGCGTGCGGCGCGCAGCTTGGTCTGCATGCCGCCGCGGCCCAGGGCGCCCCCCGTGCCGCCGGCCACCGCATCCAGGGCCGGGTCGTCGGCGCGGGCTTCGTAGATCAGCTGCGCTTCGGGGTTGTTGCGCGGGTCGGCATCGAACATGCCGTCGCGGTCGGTGAGGATCACCAGCAGGTCGGCTTCCACCAGGTTGGCCACCAGGGCTGCCAGGGTGTCGTTGTCACCGAAGCGGATCTCGTCGGTGACCACGGTGTCGTTCTCGTTGATCACCGGCACCACGCCCAGATCGACCAAGGTACGCAGCGTGCTGCGGGCGTTGAGGTACCGCTTGCGGTCGGAGAGGTCGTCATGGGTCAGGAGGATCTGCGCGGTGTGCTTGCCATGCTCGCCGAAGCTCGACTCCCAGGCCTGCACCAGGCGCATCTGGCCAAGGGCGGCGGCGGCCTGCAGCTCGTTCATCGCGCTCGGTCGCGAAGCCCAGCCCAGTTGGCTCATGCCCGCGGCCACGGCCCCGGAGGAGACCAGCACCAACTCCACGCCCGCTTCCCGCAGCGCGACCATCTGCTCGACCCAGACGGCCATGGCGCCGCGATCCAGGCCTTTGCCATCCGCCGTCAGCAGGGCACTGCCGATCTTCACGACCCAGCGCTTGGCGCCCGTCACCTTGCTTCGCATCTTCTCTTCCAACCTATGTCGAATCTGTAGATACCAAAACGCCGCTCATTGGAGCGGCGTTTAGTGTACTGCAACCGATCAGTCGCGCACGTAAATGATTTCCGGGCCGTCTTCGTCGTCCTCGAAATCATCCCAGTCGTCATCGTCGCCAATGTCATGCACGCTCTTGACGCCCGTGCGACGCAGGGTGCGGGCATCGTCCAGCGCCTGCAGCTGGGCACGGGCCTCGTCTTCGATGCGCTGATCGAGTTCGGCCAGCTCGGCGGCGTAGGCCGGGTCATTGGCCAGGCGATCGGCACGGTCTTCGAGGTAGCGCATCAGGTCGTGGCTGAGCTGCTCGGTACCCTGCTTGGCGATGGCCGAGATCACGTACACCGGGCCGTCCCAGTTCAGGCGTTCGACCACTTCCTTGACGCGCTCGTCGCGCTCCTCGTCCATGATCATGTCGGCCTTGTTCAGCACCAGCCAGCGCTCGCGGTCGACCAGTGCCGGGCTGAACTGCGCCAGCTCGTTGATGATGACCTCGGCGGCATCGGCCGGGCTGCTGCCGTCCAGCGGCGCCAGGTCGACCAGGTGCAGCAGTACGCGGGTACGCGCCAGGTGCTTGAGGAAGCGGATACCCAGGCCCGCCCCTTCGGAAGCGCCTTCGATCAGGCCGGGGATGTCGGCGATGACGAAGCTCTTCCAGCGGTCGACGCTGACCACACCCAGGTTCGGCACCAGGGTGGTGAACGGGTAGTCGGCGACCTTCGGCTTGGCAGCCGAGACCGAGCGGATGAAGGTGCTCTTGCCGGCATTCGGCAAGCCCAGCAGGCCGACGTCGGCCAGCACTTTCAGCTCCATCTTCAGGTCGCGCTGCTCACCCGGCTTGCCTGGCGTGGTCTGGCGCGGCGCGCGGTTGGTGCTGGACTTGAAGCGGGTGTTGCCCAAGCCGTGCCAGCCGCCCTGGGCGACCATCAGCTTCTGGCCCGGGGTGACCAGGTCACCGATCACTTCCTGGGTCGAGGCGTCGATCACGGTGGTGCCGACCGGCACGCGCAGGAACAGGTCTTCACCCTTCTTGCCGGTGCAGTCGGTGCTGCCGCCGTTCTGGCCACGCTGGGCTTCGTGGTGGCGGGTGTAGCGGTAGTCGACCAGGGTATTGAGGTTCTCGTCGGCCACCATGTACACCGAGCCACCGTCACCACCGTCGCCACCGTTGGGGCCACCGTTCTCGATGAACTTCTCGCGGCGGAAGCTCATGCAACCATTGCCGCCGTCACCGGCTTTGACCCGGATCGATACTTCGTCAACAAACTTCATAAAAACCGCCTCTCGCCTTCCGACGAGCTGAATAGCTTGAACACCTGAGGCTCTTGCAAAAATGAGCGCGGCGGCCCCGTACGACCGTAGAAACCCACGCCGGCAGCCCATACAAACAGCTTTGCAAGAGGCTCACCACAAACGAAAAAGCCCCGTCGCATGACGGGGCTTCTGGAGCGACGTCGCGATTAGGCTGCGACGATGCTCACGTAACGGCGGTTGAACTCGCCTTTCTTCTCGAACTTGATCACGCCTTCGATCTTGGCGAACAAGGTGTGGTCCTTGCCCATGCCAACACCGTAGCCAGCGTGGAATTCGGTGCCGCGCTGACGGACGATGATGTTGCCCGGCTTGATAACCTGGCCGCCATACATCTTCACGCCAAGGCGTTTCGATTCTGAGTCGCGACCGTTACGAGTACTACCACCAGCCTTCTTGTGAGCCATGGTTCAATTCTCCAAATAAATTCAGGGGACCTAGGCGATTAAGCCTGGATACCGGTGATTTTGATCTCGGTGAACCACTGGCGGTGGCCCATGCGCTTCATGTGGTGCTTACGACGACGGAACTTGATGATGCGAACCTTGTCGTGACGACCTTGCGAAACGACTTCAGCCACAACCTTGGCACCTGCGACGACTGGAGCGCCGATGGTGACGTCGTCGCCGTTGGCGACCAGCAGAACGCGATCGAAGGTCACGGATTCGCCAGTGGCGACTTCCAGTTTCTCGATCTTGAGGAATTCACCTTCAGCGACTTTGTACTGCTTGCCGCCGGTAACGATTACTGCGTAAGACATGGTATTTCTCCGATAATCCTGCTCACCCAGCGCTTTATATGATGAGTATTGGCTGGCATGGCTGCACTGGGCTGGAACGGCCCGGTGCAATTGCGTAAGGCAGGTGCTGCCCAGGAAGTTAGGGTGCGCGATTGTACGCAACCCGATAAATGCTTGCAAGTGGCGGCCCCGGGCCACGGGCCGCGCGCCTTGACACACCGGGACCCGCGACCTAGCATGCCGCGCAACCTCAATGGAGCAGCCGATGCAACCCCAATCCTTCTACCGCGCGGTAGCTGACGATTTCAGTGCCGTCGACGAGATCATCAAGAAGCAGCTGACCTCGCGCGTGCCGCTGGTATCGAAGATCGGCGACTATATCACGTCCGCTGGCGGCAAGCGCCTGCGCCCGCTGCTGGTGCTGCTGTGCGGCAAGGCCCTGGGGCGCGAAGGCGACGACCTGCGCCTGCTGGCGGCGACCATCGAGTTCCTGCACACCGCCACCCTGCTGCACGACGACGTGGTCGACATGTCCGGCATGCGCCGTGGCCGCTCCACCGCCAACGCCCTGTGGGGCAATGCGCCGAGCGTGCTGGTGGGCGACTTCCTGTATTCGCGCTCGTTCGAAATGATGGTCGAGCTCGGCTCGATGCCAGTCATGCAGATCCTCTCCAAGGCCACCCGGGTGATCGCCGAGGGCGAAGTGCTGCAGCTGTCGCGGGTACGCGACGCCAGCACCACCGAAGAGGTGTACATGGACGTGATCCGCGGCAAGACCGCGATGCTGTTCGAGGCCTCGACCCACAGCGCCGCCGCACTGGCCGGTGCCAGCGACGAACAGCGCGAGGCCCTGCGCACCTTCGGCGACCACCTGGGCGTGGCCTTCCAGCTGGTCGACGACCTGCTGGACTACAAGGGCGACTCGCAGACCCTGGGCAAGAACGTCGGCGACGACCTGGCCGAAGGTAAACCGACCCTGCCGCTGATCTACACCATGCGCGAAGGCACCGCCGAACAGGCTGCCCTGGTGCGCCAGGCGATCCAGAAGGGTGGCCTGGAGGACCTGGAGCAGATCCGCGTCGCCGTGGAAGCCTCCGGCGCCCTGGACTACACCGCCCAGTTGGCCCGGGACTACGTCAAGCGCGCCATCGAGTGCCTGGAAGTGCTGCCCGCCAGCGAATACCGTGATGCACTGGTCGAGCTGAGCGAGTTTTCGGTAGCCCGTACCCACTGATTTCGCCTCCCCCATCGCGGGACAAGCCCGCTCCCACAGGTCCGTTACCCACAGAACCTGGTGGGAGCGGGCTTGTCCCGCGATTGCATTTGCACAGCAAGCCACATCTACCCGCCAAAACCTTATACAATGTGGGCTTTATTTCTCCTGTCCTGAGGAACCTCCGTGAGCACTTTGCCACCTTGCCCAAAATGCAACTCCGAATACACCTATGAGGATGGCACCCAACTGATTTGCCCCGAATGCGCCCATGAGTGGTCGCCCAACGCCGAAGCCGAGGCCGCCAGCGACGACGTGGTGAAAAAGGATTCGGTCGGTAATGTCCTGCAGGATGGCGACACCGTTACCGTGATCAAGGACCTCAAGGTCAAGGGCTCGTCCCTGGTGGTAAAGGTCGGCACCAAGGTCAAGAACATCCGCCTGTGCGACGGCGACCATGACATCGACTGCAAGATCGACGGCATCGGCGCCATGAAGCTGAAGTCGGAGTTCGTCCGCAAGGTCTGACGGCCTGCCGCTCGGGGTTGCCGCCCAGGCAGCCCCGACAGACCCTGAAACAAGGTCTCTGCCCCGCCTGGAAGAAAATAGCCAATAGGGCCTTGCTATTCTGATAATAAGAATTATTCTCATTGGAACCCGCTTTCCAAGGAGAACAGCCATGACCTATCTGATCGATGCCTGGCTCGACCGGCCCCACCCCTACCTGAGAATTCTCCACCGGGACACCGGCGAAGTGTGCGCCGTGCTCGAGGAAGACGCGCTCGATGAACTGCGCGACCAGGGCGACCTGGACATCAATGGCCTGAATTCAAGCGAGCCAGGGGTGCTCAAGGAGCTGGTACGCAATCTGTTCCTGTTCTGCTATGCGCGGGCGTTGCGCCCTGGGGGAACGGACTGGAATTGAGGCTGGGTTGAAAGAGAGGGGCGCGTTGCGCCCCTTTCGCGGCACAAGGCCGCTCCTACAGCCACCGCGCAGGGCTCTGTAGGAGCGGCCTTGTG